>JBKJRY010000441.1:0-41260 GCA_046593045.1 Chitinophagaceae bacterium
ATAAAAAAAATGGCTCTTTACCGGTAAAAATATTTATCAAACCAGTGGGGTTACCATGCTTCGGAATGAGGGGTTACCATAAATCGGAATGGGGGTTACCATGGTGCGGTATATACAGATTTCTTCCACCCGACCAATAATCAGTAATTTTACTTCTTATAAAAAGACGAAAAAATAGTGGCTGATATTATTACCTTATTACCCGAAAATATTGCCAACCAGATTGCGGCCGGTGAGGTGATACAACGCCCTGCCAGCGCTGTAAAGGAATTATTAGAAAATGCCGTGGATGCTGGTGCTACAGAGATTCAACTTTTTGTGAATGATGCCGGCAAAGCATTGATACAGGTGATTGATAATGGAAAAGGAATGAGTGAAACTGATGCGAGGATGTCGTTTGAGCGCCATGCAACTTCAAAAATTAAAAGCATTGATGATCTCTTTCATATAAAAACGATGGGCTTCAGGGGTGAAGCACTGGCGAGTATTGCCGGCGTGGCGCAGGTTGAATTAAAGACAAAAAAGACAGGCGAATCAATAGGAACATGTATTGAAATTGAAAACAGCATTGTTTTATCACAAGAGCCGGTAGCAACCAATGAAGGAACAAATATCTCCATGAAAAATTTGTTTTTTAATGTGCCTGCACGTAGAAATTTTTTAAAAAGCAATGCGTCAGAATTAAGGCATATTGTTGATGAGTTCATTCGCGTTGCCATGTCATTTCCAGGAATATTTTTTTCCCTTACTTCTAACGGGCAGGAAATTTTTCATTTGGCAAAAGGCTCGTTGAAACAAAGAATTATACAAATACTTGGAAACAACTATAACGCGAAACTTGTAAGCGTAAAGGAAGAAACAGATTACCTGACTATTTATGGTTTTGTCGGGAAACCTGAAACCGCAAAGAAGACAAGAGGCGATCAGTATTTTTTTGTGAACAATCGTTTCATAAAAAGCCCTTATCTCAATCACGCAGTGATGAATGCATTTAGTGATATGATTGCGAAAGACAGTTTTCCAATGTACACTTTGTTTATTGATCTTGATCCCTCAAGGCTTGATATAAATGTGCATCCTACCAAACAGGAAATTAAATTTGAAGACGAGAAGGTAATTTATGCGTTTGTGCAATCCGCGGTTAAGCATGCCCTTGCACAATACAGTGTTACACCCACATTAGATTTTGAGCTCGATCATGCGATTCAGCATACAGATGCCGTGAGCAAGCCGTTTACCCCGGAGAAGCAACAAACAGCAACAGATACGTCTTTGTACAAAACCTTTACACAAAAGAACCAGGCGCATTTCATCAATAGCAAAAGCGATCTTGAGCAATGGGATACACCTTCATTTGAAGAAAAAATAAAAAATAATCCAACTGCTTTTCCGGAACAAAATGGACTGGAAGAAGAAAAACAAAGAAATGATTTTCCTTCTTTTTTGAAGGATGTTCACCAGGTAAAAAGAAATAAAAAGCCTTCTTCAGAAGAATTTGTGCAGGTACATAAAACTTTTATTATTGCCGAAAACGAAAATGGATTTATTGTAATTCACCAGCAAAATGCTCATGAACGAATCTTGTATGAACGATTTCTAAATGCCATGAAAGGCAAGCCCATAGCGATACAAAGAAGTCTTTTTCCGGTAACACTGGAACTAACTCCCACGGATGCCGTTTTATTCAACGATTTGTTGCGTGATCTCTATTTACTCGGCTATCATGCTGAGCCATTCGGTAATAATACTTTTGTGATACAAGGGTCTCCTGCAGATGTTGCTGATGGAAACGAGAAAGTAGCTCTTGAAAAAATGCTGGAGCAATACAAACACTTTAGCATGGACGCAACGTTTAACAAAAGAGAAAAATTATTACGATCAATGGCATGGCAACAATCTGTAAAAGCGGGTACTTATCTTTCACACAATGAAGTGAAACGCCTCGTAGAAGATTTATTTACCTGCGAAGTATGCAATACTACACCCAACGGCAAGCCTGTTTTTCTTGAATTTAAAAAGGATGAGCTTGACAAGCTGTTTGGAAGATAGTCCTTTCTATGTACGATGTTTGATGTACGATGTTTAAAATGCATTCAAATAATTAAGACATATTGTTTCAGCATCGTACATTGCAACTTTCACATCTCTCTCTCCTGCGCCCTCAGCCATCTTTCAGGAATTTCATTATTACTTGCGAATAAATAATCATTGTAACTGCAGGCGATAATTTTTTTATTGGGCAGCTGCATCCACCATCTTCCGGTTTTTTTACTTTGCAGGAAAATAGTATCTACTTCTGCAAAAGCTGTATGAAATTCATTAAAATTCTGCCTGTCCTGTAATGTTGCTTCCTGCTTGCTCCTGCTTTTTCCGTCAATGAAATACCAAAGCATTTGAGCGATTTGTATGGCTGTCAGGCTTTTTTCATCCTGGCTTACCTCATATCCATATATGCCAACGGAAGAAATTAAAGGACTCAGACCGGCATAACGCAGAAGGTTACATGCTTCTTCGCCTGTAAACCCATTGGGGCTGCAGCCTGATGCCGGGGCATCACTGTGCCTGATCGCGGCGATATCGAAACTAAGCATGTGAGAATTTCTTAGTACAGGCTCCATTTCTTCAAGATGCTCTTTTGCTATTCCCACCCGATAACAATCAAACCGAAGCTTGTCCATTGTTTCAAGCATGTGCGGATGCACAAAATAACTTTGAAAACCTATATGATTATAGTGCTTTATAACATTGGGTTCACTTGTAAGCATTTCCAAAAGAAAGTTTTCACTCTTTGCACTAGACTCGCTCATAAGATCTATCATGGCATCAACAACAGTTGCTTCAATTACCTCGTTGAGATCTTTATAAGCATAATACTGGCCAAGCGTATTATCATGAGAACCGCCAATAATGACCACCGTTTTATTCATTTGGAGTAGCTCTCTTGTAACGATTTTTATAGCGGCATAGCTATCGGCAAGTGTTGAGCCGCATTTAATGTTTCCTATGTCTGCAATCGAAACATCCTTATGCCAGTTATGTAATTTGTATAATTGGCTCCTTATTGCATCAGCAGAATTTGAATTGGTTATCATTCCCTCTCCGCGGAATTCATTTATTCCTGCTATTACAATATCAACTTCATCAATATCCGGAATGCTCTGCTCATAAATTTTTATCGAATTTGCAAACTGCCTGTCATTGTACGTTTTGTCATTATTCAAAAGTGCCACATTTATTGGAGACAGAAATTCGTGCAAGTCGCTCATTATATTTTTTTGGGCAAACCTAAAAGATAAATGCCAGACTTAAATTTGAAATTCATGGTTATCTTTTCTAAACTTTAAATAATTGTTCTGACTTACTTTTGCAAAATGGATAATTTGAAGCAAGCAATTGAAAATTCAAGGAAGGAAATAGAAAGTTTTTCTTTAGGAGAAGGAGACCAGGCGGAGGCTTTTCGCATTAAATTTTTAGGCAGCAAGGGATTAATGAAATCCCTTATGTCGGAAATGAAAAATGTTCCTGCAGAAAGTAAGCGTGATATGGGTAAGGTTTTAAATGATCTCAAATTGTTTGCCGAAAACAAATATGAGGAACTAAAAAGTTCAAATGGCGAGCAACAAAAAATACCAGGAGATATAATTGATATTACTTTACCGGGAGATGCTTTGCCGTTAGGCAGCAGGCACCCGATAAGCATTGTGAAAAACAAGATCATTTCTATATTTCAGCGATTGGGTTTTGCGGTTGCGGAAGGCCCCGAGGTAGAAGATGACTGGCATAATTTCACCGCGCTTAATTTACCTGAAGATCATCCTGCCAGGGATATGCAGGATACGTTTTATGTTTCCCAAAATCCTGCCTGGATGTTGCGTACACATACAAGCAATGTTCAGATACGTGAAATGGAAAAAGGGAAATTGCCCATAAGAATTATTTGCCCGGGACGAGTATACCGCAATGAGACAATTAGTGCGCGGGCTCATTGTTTTTTTCACCAGGTAGAAGGATTATATATCGCGGAGGAAGTATCTTTTGCCGACTTGAAACAAACATTATATTTCTTTGTAAAAGAAATGTTTGACAAAGATATCAGCATTCGTTTTCGCCCGTCTTACTTTCCATTTACTGAACCAAGTGCTGAGATGGATATCACCTGCCTGATATGCGGTGGTGAAGGGTGTAATGTATGTAAACATACTGGTTGGGTTGAAATTTTAGGATGTGGAATGGTTCATCCTAATGTGATGGAAAATTGCGGAATAGATACTAATAAATATTCGGGCTTTGCCTTTGGTATGGGTATCGAAAGAATAACCATGCTCAAATACCAGATAAAAGATTTGAGGCTTTTCAGTGAAAATGATTTGCGATTTTTAAAACAGTTTATCAGTGCTGTGTAAAATAATCATTGATTTATTTTCACCAGGTTTTTACAATAAATAATATGACAATTACAATTTGCATTTGCGGAGCAGGCACAATGGGAAGCGGTATTGCCCAGGTTGCTGCACAAAGCGGATTTAACACAATTTTATTTGATGTAAATAAAGATGTACTTCAAATTGCCCGGTCCGGTATTCAGAAGAATCTTACCTATTTGGCCGATAAAGAAAAGATTTCTTCTGCGGAGAAGCAGGCGATATATAATCGAATTCAATTTACAAATGATAGAAAAGACTGTTTCGCCCCGGTAATCATTGAAGCAATCGTGGAAAAAGCATCGGCAAAAATTTCACTCTTTAATGAACTGGCACAATACAATAATGAAGAGACAATTTTTGCGACAAATACATCTTCATTGTCAGTTTCAGCTCTACAGAAGGAAGTAATATTTCCGCAAAGATTAGTAGGGATGCATTTTTTCAATCCTGCCTATATATTGAAATTAGTTGAAGTTGTAAAAGGAAATCAAACAAATAATGAAGTGGCCAATACTATTTTTAATATATGCAAGGACATGGGAAAGATTCCTGTTATGTGTAAAGACTCACCTGGCTTTATTGTTAACCGGGTTGCGCGACACTATTACCTTGAATCATTAAAGTTGGTGGAAGAAGGCATTGCATCCATTGAAGATGTTGATGCAATTTTAGAAGCAAGCGGTTTTAAAATGGGTCCTTTTAAATTAATGGATCTTATAGGAATTGATATTAATCTTGCAGTGTCTGAAAGCTTGTACGACGCATTTGAAAAAGCAGAACGCTTTATCCCCTCTGCAATGCAAAAAGCGAAAGTTAGCAATGGGGAGTTAGGAAAAAAAACAGGAAAGGGTTTTTATGATTATGGGAACTGACATGTACCGGGGAATCATTTTTATAAGGCCTGATTAAATCTTCTCATAAATAAAACAACCTGAAAATTGGCAGATAGCCCATCTGGTATAAAGAAGAGAATTCTGGTAACAGGAGCTGCCGGACTTGTAGGTAGAGAGCTGCTGAATCAGCTGCTGCAGGAAGCATATGATGTTACTGCCATTTACCATTCCACACCTCTCAATAAAGTTCACCCCAGACTAAAACTTGAGCAATGCGATATTCTTGATATTACGAGACTTAGTGAAATCATGCAACAAATAAGTTATGTTTATCATTGCGCAGCCATTGTCTCATTTGAAAGGAAGGAAAAATATAAGCTGCTTAAAATAAATATTGAAGGAACCGCCAATATTGTAAATGCATGTGTTGATGCCGGCGTTGAAAAATTAATTCATGTAAGTTCCGTATCAGCTTTAGGACGCATACGAAACAAGGAAGTGATAACTGAAGCAATGAACTGGACGGAAAAAACGAGCAATAGCATTTATGGGAAATCAAAATATCTGGGTGAGATGGAAGTATGGCGTGGTATAGGCGAGGGGCTGCAGGCTGCTATTGTAAGCCCATCCCTGGTGCTTGGAGGCAGTAACTGGGATAGCGGGTCATCAGCCCTCTTTAAATCTGCATGGGATGAATTTCCATGGTACACTGAAGGTGGTGGTGGATTTGTCGATGTTAGAGATGTTGCCCGCGCAATGATTTTGTTAATGAACAGCGAAATAAATAATGAACGTTTTATTTTAAGCGGTGAAAATCTATCTTACAAGGAAGTGTTTTCATTAATAGCAAAATGTTTTTACAAAAAGTCACCTCATAAAAAAGTAACTCCTTTGATTGCAGAAATTGTGTGGAGGCTTGAGGCAATAAAAGCAGCACTGACAGGAAAAAAATCTTTGCTAACAAAAGAGACTGCCCGGACAGCTTTGACAAGAGTGTATTTTGACAACAGTAAAATTTTGGCAGCATTGCCCGGGTTTCAGTTTACACCTATTTCTGAAACCATCGGACACACATGTAAAACCTTGAAAGAAACATACCATCTTACGTAAAACAAATTTCCTAATCCGTTATGAAAAAAAACTTTTATGCCCGTCCTGCTTTATCTAAAATAATAAGAACCAACAAAAGGATTGTTCCCGTTTTTACAACATTTTTTATTTTTTGCATGCTGTCTCTTGGCTCCGCTTTTTCCCAACAACCTTATTACACTGTAAAGGGTAAAGTGACCGATAAAAATAGCAGTGATCCTTTGCAGGGTGCATCAGTATTTGCACAAAATACCACCTTTGGTGTGGCGACGGATGCGGATGGAAATTTTACAATAAAATTGCCCATAGGTGGTTATTCTTTGGTTATTACATATACCGGCTATGAAACAGAATCCATGCGCATAAGTAATAGCGGTTTAGAAAATGATAACCTTCTTGTTGCGATGGCTCCCCAGGAAAAATCCTTAGAAGAAGTATCCGTTGCTATAAGCAATGAAGTGAAAGATGGCTGGCAGAAATACGGCGTTTTCTTTACTCATAATTTTGTTGGACAAACAAAATTCGCGACCCAAACGATTATTAAAAACCCTGAAGTACTTCATTTTTATTTCAGTAAAAAGCGAAACCGTTTGAAAGTGCTGGCAACTGAACCATTAACTGTAGAGAATTTCGCATTAGGTTATACTCTAAGGTTTGCTATTGATTCTTTCACTTATGAATATGGCACAAATGCAAATCTTTTCATCGGTTATCCCCTCTTTGAAGAATTGCAGGGAACACCCGAGCAGCAGGATATTTGGGCAAAGAACAGGTCTGCTGCTTACAAAGGTTCAACGCTTCAATTTATGAGAAGTATTTATGCCCGTACACTCACGGAAAATGGATTTGAACTCCAGTTTATTGTTCCCAATAAAGATGATGAAACAACAATTCCTTTGCAAAATATTTACGGAGCTCTCAATTATGCAAAAGATGATAGTACCAATACTGTTGAATTCAGACCAAACCAAACAACGGTTGCAGTTATTTACAACAAGGCCAAACCTGAAAAGGCATATCTTGATTTTGATCAGACTGCAAAGAAAGAAGCACAAATTTCAACGTTACTTTTTGCTCCCGGCGAATCAATAATAATTGAACAGAACGGATATTATTATGATCAAACCGATATCACTACAAATGGTTATTTAGGTTTTAAAAAGATTGGCGATATGTTGCCATATGACTATAGGCCCGAGTGATACGCACTTGATATGTACGATGTGAGTACGGCTTACGATGTTTGAACGCGTTCACATTTTAAAAAATTATTTTATATCCCGCATCGTAAATTATTTCACATCAATTTTACCTGTTAACCCCTTTACCTTCTCCCATATTTCCGGAAGGCGTTTAATTAATACGAGCTCTTTTCTCTTGCTGTAAAATTCCTGGATCGGAGTTCCCCAGTAAGATCTGTCACCTTCGATGCTTGATGTAATTCCTGCTTGTCCCATAACTATCGCATTGTCTCCAATGGTAATGGTTTTATTTACACCTACCTGTCCCCATAGAATAACTCCATCACCTAAAGTAGTTCCACCTGCAATTCCAACCTGTGCAGCGATAAGACAATTCTTTCCTATAACAACTTCATGTCCTATATGAACAAGGTTATCGAGCTTTGTTCCTTTGCCAATTTTTGTAGCATCACTTACACCGCGGTCAATGGTACAGTTCGCCCCTATTTCAACATCATCTTCTATAATTACATATCCACAACTTTGCATTTTTTTATACCAGACTTCCCTGTTTTTTTTTGTGTTCATATAAAACGCATCACTACCTATTGCACTGCCCGAATGTATTTCTACATTATTACCAATGACGCAGTAGTCATAAACTGTTACGTTTGGATGAATAACGCAATTATTCCCGATGCTTACATTATTCCCTAAAAAAACGCCTGGCATTATCACCGTATTTTCCCCGGTCTTAGCGGTATCACTTATCAGTTTAGAAGAAGGAACGAATGGTTGAAAATGGTTTACGATTTTTAAATAAGCTTCGAAGGGATCATCAACAATCAATAAAGTTTTTCCTTCAGGAACATCTGTTCTTTTGTTTATAATAATAATTGTGGCAGCACTGTTTATGCAGGTGTCGTAATATTTAGGATGATCAACGAATACAATATCACCTTCAGAAACTTTATGGATTTCATTGATGCCTTGTGCTGAAGAAATTTGATTGCCGGAAATTTCAGCATTTATAAATTGTGCTATCCATTTCGCTGAAACCGGGGAAGGAAAATTCATAAAATTGATTTATTCATCAAAGATAAAGATTGCGAATTGTATGCCTTCACGTTGATTTTTCTTAACGAGGTAGAAAATATTTGGAAAATTTTTTGTAAAAAAAAAACGACAAAATTCCGCGGTTGATCGTTGATAAAACTGCACGTAAAAAATTACAATAACAAAAATTAAAAAAATAACTAGGCTTTTAAACTCTTATTCAGTGCGGGTCTTTAAGGATAGTTCCGGAGATTTTTTTTGAAGAAAACAATTCGCGTTTTGTAATGGTCAAATTTATCTCTAAAAATATTACGGGAATTCCTTGTCCTTATCCACAACTCATTTTAGAATGTTGATAAATTTGTTGCAAAAAATTTTCTTGTTAGAAGAATTTATTTTTAATATTGTGTAGGAAATATTTTTTCCTGTACTTACTAACCCATCCATATAACAAAGCCCGTGCAATTTAAAGACGGGCTTTATTATTTTTATTAAGACAGCTTCATTAATCTTTTTGAAATTATTTCATTGAATAAATATTTCATTGTTCATAAACCTTTCAATGTTTTGTCACAGTTTACTTCGCAGGAAGGAAAAAAAACATTGAAAGATATTTTTGATGTTTCTGAAAATGTATACCCGGTAGGGAGACTTGATTATGATAGTGAAGGTTTATTAATATTGACCGATGATAAAAAATTAAATAATTATTTATTAAATCCGCAGCATGCACATCAAAGAGAATATTGGGTGCAAGTTGAAAACACTATTACCCCCGAAGCGATTGAAAAATTAAAAACCGGTATTGAAATTAGTATCAATGGGAACCTCTATCTCACCAAACCATGTAAGGCAGGGACATTTTCAAATCCACCTGTAGTTTCAGAAAGAATTCCACCTATTCGTTTTAGAAAAAATATTCCGTCGGACTGGTTAAAAATGATTTTAACAGAAGGGAAGAACAGGCAGGTGAGGAAGATGACCGCGAAAGTCGGATTTCCCACCCTCAGGCTTATCCGTTATCGAATTGAAAAAATTACAATAGACAGTTTATACCCCGGTGAAATGAAAATGCTCACTCAAACAGAATTGTATAACTTGCTGCAAATTAAAAACCAATAACGGGTATGTTAAAATCAATGACGGGTTTTGGAAGAGCAGAACAAACTGTAAATGATAAAACTTTTTTAGTCGAATTGAAATCTCTCAATGGAAAGCAATTTGAAATAAATTTAAAAATCCCACCCCTGCTTAAGCCATACGAATTTGATATTCGTAATTTACTCCAGGAAAATTTAATGCGGGGTACGATAGAATGCCTGATAATTATCAAGCAAAACGGATCATCCAAGCCGGTTATAATAAACACGGATATCATAAAAGCGTATTACAATCAAATAAAGGAATTGGCTTCTGAATTAGATATTGATACTAACTCAGTCTTAAGCGCCCTGTTAAGGTTGCCCGAAGTTGTTTCACCAAGTAACGAGATACTAGGTGAAAGTGACTGGTCAGAGCTAAAAAGGGTAATAGACGCCGCATTAAAAGAATTAAATCAACATCGTATTGAAGAAGGGAAATCGCTTGATCAAGAATTGCGTCTACGCATAAAAAATATAAATGCCCAAGAGGAAGAGATATTAAAGCTGGAGCCTCAAAGAAAGGAGCGAATGAAATCAGAGCTGATTCAATTGCTCGAAGAAAATGTAGGGAAAGAAAATTATGATCCTAACCGGATGGAACAGGAACTTATTTACTATATTGAAAAAATTGATATCAGGGAAGAACAGGTGCGCCTTAAAAATCACTGTGAATATTTCTTAAATATTATGGATGAAGATGAAGAAGTAAAAGGAAAAAAGCTTTCATTTATCATCCAGGAAATAGGACGGGAAATAAATACTACAGGTTCAAAAGCATACGATGCAGCTATTCAGAAATGCGTCGTTCGTATGAAAGATGATCTCGAAAAAGCAAAAGAACAAATCTTCAATGTTCTGTAATTCTATATTACTCAAGTAAAATGAAAACAAATTAATTTTGAAAAAAAAATCGTTTGAAAATATTTATACCATTAATGCTGCTAAGCTTGCTATCAGTATCCTGTATTAAAATTGATCAATTTGAAAAAACAGCCCAAATATCTTCCGGGAAATGGTTCTACCCAAATGCACCGACGTTTACATTTCATATAACTGATACTACAGCTTTATACAATATATACATAGTCCTGCGCCATACTGATGCTTATGATTACAATAACATCTGGTTGCGTCTTGGTACTCAATTTCCGGGTGATTCAATGCAATTTAAAAATATCAACTTAACACTTGAAAATGATGTAAAAGGATGGGAGGGTACAGGTATGGGCGATATATTTGAGGTGAGAAAGAATATCAGCCGTGGACAAGTACTATTTAAGAAGGCGGGTGAATACACATTTTCAATTGCCCAGGTAATGCGGGAAAGTCCCCTCGAAGATATCTTAAGTGTTGGAATTCGAATAGAAAAGTCCGGGCTTTAGTTGGGAAATGAAAAATAAGTGCATTGGTAAAATGTACTCCTTAGTTTCGGTTTTATTAATTTGAATTTTAGGTATATGGCTTATTTAAAGTCGCTCACGAATAAACTTAAGATAAAGAGGCTACGCACAATTTATATTCTCTATTGGTTTTTACTTACCTATATTCTCGCTGCATTGGTTTTTTGGTTCATTGCACTAAATCAGCAAAATAACGACCTGAGCAGGTACAGGCTGGATATGATTGATGTGGATGATGAAAACCGGGATGTTAAACTCTTAAGAATACACGATTCAAAAAAAAGAAAAACAGCTCAATACATTGGAGAGGGTATAACTTTTTTTTTGCTGATCGTAGCAGGTGCTGCTTATGTTTTCAGAATTATAAACAGGCAGCTTTACCAGTCGCAGCAGCAGCAAAATTTTATGATGGCGATTACGCACGAGCTTAAAACGCCCATTGCAGTAACGAAACTCAACCTGGAAACATTACAAAAACGAATGCTCAACGCTGAACAACAGCAAAAGCTTATAAACACTACGATACAAGAGACTGACAGGCTCAATGCGTTGTGCAACAACCTGCTGCTGACAAGCCAGATTGAAGCAGGAGGATACACTATAGTAAGAGAGAAAGTTGATCTTGGCAAACTTGTTGAGGAATGTGCGCATGATTTTTTAATACGTTACCCATCTCGAAAAATTGAAGCAGACCTCAAAGGCGCGTCTTATATACATGGAGATAAAATGCTGTTGGAACTCGCTGTTAACAATCTTTTAGATAATGCAATAAAATATTCCCATAAAGACGACATAGTTTTGCTGAAAGTTTACAACGAAAAAAATATTGTAAAGCTTAGCATTTTTGATGAAGGCCCGGGAATATTACCGGCTGACAAACTAAAAATCTTTGATAAGTATTTTAGGGGATCGAACCGGCAGACAAAAGGTACAGGACTCGGACTTTACCTTACAAGGGAAATTGTGGAGGAGCATAATGGAAACATTAGTGTTAGAAATAATCAACCCAAGGGAAGCATATTTGAAATAACTTTTTCAAAATAATTTTTTAACAGTCACAATACTACATTATGCAAGAAAAAAAATTATCCATTCTGTTGGTTGAGGACGAAGAAAATTTACAGGATGTACTAAAGTTGAATTTTGAAATGGAGGGCTATGAAGTTACTTCCGCTTACGACGGAGCGTCGGCAATAGAGGCTGTTCAGAATGAATATTTTGATCTGATTATACTTGATGTGATGCTTCCAGAAATGGACGGGATAAGTGTTTGTGAAAATATAAGACTTAGTAATACTGAAATTCCTATTTTAATATTGAGTGCAAAGAACAACAGTGGAGACAGGGTATTAGGACTAAAGAAGGGTGCCGATGACTATCTTACCAAACCGTTTGACCTGGAAGAATTATTAATAAGGGTAAATAAGCTTATTAATAAAAGTAAAAGAATATCTTCAAAAGAGCAGGTGGCTGAAAAATATTTTTTTGGACAAAACAACGTAAATTTCAAGGCGTTGGAATGTACTAACGTGGAAGGAGAAACGATCGCTCTTACAAAAAAAGAAGCCATGCTGTTAAAGCTGCTTATTGAAAATAAAAATGAGGTGGTAACACGGGAAAAGATCCTGCAGGCTGTATGGGGTTATAATGTTTATCCTACCACCAGGACGATTGATAATTTCATTTTAAGCTTCAGGAAATATTTTGAAGTGGACAGTAAAAATCCAAAATATTTTCATTCAGTAAGAGGTCTCGGTTATAAATTCACCGATAACTAACATACCTGTTTGTCCAGGAGTGCGACTACTTCTGAGGCTTTTTCATATACATTCTGCAGGTGATTGGAATTAGATGGCGGAGCATATACATTTAGTTCTACTTCATCAAGCAGGGAAGTAAGCATGAGTGAAGTACCCAAGCCAACATTGCACTTGTCCAGTTCTTCATTCAGTCTTTTTTTCGTAAGTTCTTCAACAGGAACTTTGAGCTTGGCTGCCAAATATTTTTTAAGAGAAGCATCCAGCACATGATAAAATTCCTTTTCATTTTGTTCTGCTAATTTATTATGCGCCTCTGTCAATGGGTTTTCGGGAATGACAAATTCATTTGATATTTCAGCATCAGTGGTAATATCTTCTCCCATTGATGTTGTTTTCAGCAATTCCTCTTTCTCTTTTTCAATTGATTTTCGACGGACCATTAAAAATGCAAATGCTGCTATCACTACGAAGCCGGTAATTGCATAAGGAACAGATTTTTTCAAAATACCGGGTTGCGAGGTATCTTCATTTTTAAGAATTTTTACATAAGTATCTTGACTATTTCCTTTACCATGCGTTACAATAATTGTTAATGGTTGTGTTTGTAGTGACTTGTAACTCCCTGAAGATGGATTAAAAAAAGAAAAAGATACAGATGGAATATTATAGGTTCCTTCTTTCGAAACAGTGAAAGGATAGGTGAAAGTTTTATCACCTTTCATTGGCACCGAAAATTTATCTATTTCGTCTGCAACTTTTGCTTCATAACCATCTACGCCACCAGGCCAGTTGATTTTAGGAGCGTTTATTAAATGAATATTTCCTTCTCCACGCAGGGTTATTTTCAAATTACCTGCATCATCGGTGCTTATATTTTTTTTCTCAAGCGAAGCATTTATTGAAAAATTCCCGATAGCTCCCTTAAAATCACCCGGCTTATTATCTTCAGGCAAAGACTTAACGGTAATTTGAACTGGCTTGCTTTTCAGCGTCACATCTTGTTCTATAACTGAATTTTCCGGTGATGTAGAATTGGCAAAATCCTGTAGCATATCAAAAAACATATCTCCTTTTTGAGTACCTGCATAATCAGATTTTATAAAAGTTACTTTATTATCAACTACAACCGGGTCAAGTGTAATTGTACCTCGCTGCAGCGGATACAATTGTACTTTGCGAAGTGTATACACATTATAATCACGTCCATTATATTTTTCTACCAGGGCGGAATTGTTATTTACGTCAAGTTCACTTACAGAAAATCCATTGAAGGACGGAGCATTAGTAACAACTGATTCTGAACGGAGCCTTGTATATAATTTATAGGATGCAACTATTGGTTCTCCAATGAAACAATTTGCTTTACTTATCTCAAGTTTTATAAAAAGATTTTTCTGAACCTTATCATTCACGTTCTCGCCTTTTTTAAGAATATAATCATCAAAGCGGTGCACCGTTGGCGCTGAGGGAAAGTCAAAATTCAAACTACTTCCAAAAGGTGATAAAGAACTATTCCCTGAATTAGATGATGAAGGTATTGAAGCATCACTTACTTGTACAGTTACAGGATTACTCAAATACTCTTTTCCATTCACCCTGGCTGTAGCAGCACCTATTGTATACTTTCCAACCTTCCTGGGCTTCAAATAAAAGCTTATAGCAATATACTGATTGATTTTTCCATTTATATTGCTCATACCACTTTGCTGGTTAGGGCCACTTACAATACTGAAATTTTTGAACGAAGGAGGAATAATGGTTTCAACATTATTGGCATTTTCTATCTTAAATTGTATTTGCAGATAATCATTTTTACCAATGGATTTTTCAGGGCATACGGCAGAGAATTTTACCTGGGCATATGTATTATAACTTATGCAAGTACCGGTGATACATACAATATAAAATAAAAGCCTGCGAGAGATGGATTGTAAAAATTTCATCATCTATACCATGTAAAAAATTGAACTACAAATTTACTCTTTCAAAAAAATAAGCTCCTGTTAAAAATTTTGAATTTCTTTATGGCAAATCTCCTGCCTGCGGACGTATTATGATATCTTCAACACAGGCTTGTGGAGATAATTTCGAGGCAGCAAAAATCATTTCTGTAATATCATTAGCTTCGAGAATCCTTCCGGGATCAATATCAGCACCTTCCCATGAAGATGTTAAAACCGCGCCTGGATAAACAGCAGTTACTTTTATATTGTATGGCTTCATTTCTTCACGCAGATTTTTACTAAATCCCATTAATGCAAACTTACTTATACTGTAAGCGCCACCGTTATTATATGCCCTTAAAGAGGCAATAGAACAAATATTAAAAATGTGTCCTTTTCTTTCTTTCATCATTGAAGGGAGTAGCGCCCTGGTTAAATGATAAGCACTATATAGATTTACGTTAATCAATTTCTCAAGGGTTCCTTCCTCTTCGTTATAAACACTGCCTGGGATAAATTGCCCGGCATTGTTTATAAGGATATCAACAAATATATTCTGGGAAAAAAGCCAATCGGTAAATTTTACAACTCCGCTCTTTTCAGAAAGGTCTACAGCAAAATATTTTATAGTTGTCCCAGGTTTTTTTTCAGCAATTTCTTCAGCAACCTTTGAAAGGTCTTTTTCACTGCGTGAACATATAAATACCTTGTTGCCCTTCCCCGAAAATTTTTCAGCAAGCGCTTTTCCGATACCTTTGCCTGAACCGCTAATGACAATATTCATAATCTTATTTCGTTGAATAACAAATCTAAAATTTTAAATTTTAATATAGGACCGATTGGTAATACAGATTCAATTAGTGTCGGAGATAACTTAGAAATGCAATCACCTTCATTAAAATATCGCCATCTTTTTTTTGATCTCGATCATACTTTATGGGATTTTGACACCAATGCAAAAGAGTCTCTAAGTGAAATTTACAAAATGTTTGAGCTGGAAATGAAACTGATTATGCAGTTTGAAGAATTTTATACTACTTACTCGAAGCACAATACTATTCTTTGGGATCGCTATCAAAAAGGTTATGTAACTGCTGAAGATTTAAAATGGAAACGTATGTGGCGTACATTACTGGATTTTAAAATTTCCGATGAGATACTTGCAAAAGAGATGAGTGCGCAATTCCTGGAAATTCTGCCAACAAAAAAGACAGTATTTGAATACACCTTTGAGATCCTGGAATATTTGACGCTGAAAAATTATTCAATTCACATTATTACCAATGGTTTTGAAAAAACACAGTGGAGCAAACTGAACAATTCCAACCTTTCAAAATATTTTCAGCATGTTATCACTTCAGAAATTTCAAATTCTGTCAAACCGAAAAAAGAAATTTTTGAATTTGCTCTAAATAAAACGAAAGGAAACCTGGAAGAAAGTATAATGATTGGGGATAACCCCGATGCTGATATACAGGGAGCGATTAATGCAGGAATGGATACTATTTTTGTAAATCATTTGAAGGCCGATTGCAAACCGAAACCTACCTACACAATTCATCATTTGAAGGAGCTGGAGGCTATTCTTTAAAAAGCTTAAGCATGCTTTATATTTAATAGCTTTCGATGCTTCTTTGTACAGGAGATGCTGCTTCTTCTACTGGTACTAATGTATCAATAGTTGCCAATACAGTTACGCCGCCTTTCACTGATTGATTTAGCTTAACATTAAGTTCCGTACCCACAGGAAGCAACACATCTACCCTGCTGCCGAATTTAATAAATCCCATTTCCGTGCCCTGTTGTACCTTTTGTCCCACGTTTAGATAGTTTACAATTCTTTTAGCTACCGCTCCTGCGATTTGCTTCACCAATATTATAGCACTGTCATTTTTAATAACCACTGAATGCCTTTCATTTTCCGTAGAAGACTTAGGATTCCATGCTACGAGATATTTGCCTTTATGATACTGGCTATATAGAACTTCGCCAGACATGGGTATGCGGTTGATATGCACATTTGCCGGGCTCATGAAAATGGAAACCTGTAATCGCTTATCATGAAAATATTCCGGGTCAATAGTTTCTTCTATTACCACAACTTTACCATCAGCAGGACAAATAACCTGGTTATGAGACACAGTATAAGTTCTTTTTGGAGACCTGAAAAAGGAGATTATGAATAATAATACAAGAAGGGTTCCAACAAAAAGAATCCATGAAATAACAGGCATGGATGCACTGAAAAAATAAAAAAAGATAATATTAATAGCTCCAAACACCAGTACGCTAAATGCAATGGATTTATAGCCTTCCTTATGAATATTCATCTAACAAGTTTAACCACAAATATAAAAAAGTGAGAGGGAAGATTGGGTATTTATTTTTTTCAGCTCTACATGAAAAAAATATAGTAAATGCCCACTGCAATCGATGCAATGAGTAAGGAATCGAACCTGTCTAAAAACCCTCCATGACCAGGCATAAAGCTACCACTATCCTTTACTTTCGCCATTCGTTTCAACTTGCTTTCAAGCAGGTCACCCAATGTTCCAAAAACAGCACAACAGGCAGCAATTATGATCCAATCAGCCGTAGTATAGTAACCAAGAGCCATTCCAATTAATGAAATTGTTAATACACAAAGTATTGCTCCCCCGATCGTTCCTTCCCAGGTTTTTTTTGGGGAAATTTTAGACATAGGGGTTTTACCAATTAGTGAACCCACTATATAAGCCATGGTATCATTTATCCATATTGAAAAAATAATGCCACAAGGGAGTACAGGTGAATAATTCCATGCATCCTCATAGCCCTGCTGAAAAAGTAGTAGTTCAAAATATGGAAATCCCCACAACAGTAGTAAAAGGATAGGTAACGTAATATATAATAATCCGAAAGGAAGAAAATATATCCATGAAAATGGCCTTATTTTTTTTATTAATCGTACAAATTCATACCAGCAACCAAAATGTATTATCGTAAAAAGAAAAAGGAAACTAAAGGCATTCCATAATAATCCAGCAAGCATTACAATTACGAAAATAACTGCAGTACCTGTTCTTGTTTTGAAGGTTTGCGAATCAAAGGCCATTAAATTTATTAAGATTGAGCTGTTGCCCAGTTATGAAAATCATCATCGGGGAAATCGTCTTCCACATATTTTTCCTTTTCTGAAAACGAGCACTCTTTAAATTTTATAAAAAGGAAAATTATTAAAGCCAGGGCAATAACACCAGCCCACAATGGAAAATTTTGTTCAATATCCTTTGGTGTTTTTTTACCGGAAAAAGAAATTACATACAGTGCCGTGACCTGTAATCCGTTATATAAAAAATGAAATAGTATGGACAACCATATACTGCCACTGTAGTAAAATACAAGACCAAGAACCACTCCAAGGCCAAACCGGACTAAAAAACCGTAATAGGAAATATGAATGACGCTGAAGAATATGGATGTAAGCACGATCGCTATCCATGGCCCTTTAAACCAGCGGGTTAAAATATTCTGTAAACCAGCTCTGAAGCAAACTTCTTCAAAAATGCCAGGTAGGAGCCCTATTAAAACTAATGAAATAAGGTATTTTGGGAATGAATTTATATTTATCAATACTGCTTCCTGAACAGCACGGGCGTCTTCCATCGCTTTAAACTTTATAGCCCATTGTTTTGGAATAGGAATTATATTATTCAACTCGGCTAATGCACCTGATAATGGAAATGTAAGTAGGAGAATGCCTATAACTATAAAAACTTGTTTGTAATTAATCTTTGTATTGAATCCTATGAATTTTGCAGGCTTACGGTAAGCGATAAGTGCAAGAATGTATACCGGTAAAAAAAACATAAAGAAAGTGGACACTGCCTGTATGGTCATAATAGCATAATAATACTGAGGCTTAAACATATCTTCCGTCATTGACAAAATGGGCCTGCCGGTCATCATCATCCAGATAGCTACAGAAAAAATACCACCAATAATTAGCCCTGCACCTATAAAACCAAGCAATATCCCAAACTGGGCCGGAAAGCTAATGTTTTTCAAATTTCTGTCTACAATCATTATCTGAAATTTTAAGTGCGTAAATTTACAGCCTAATTTCTGCTTTGAATAATCAGTTATCAGCCCACAGGAATAAGTGTCAATTAGTCAAAGAACCTGGTAACAATATCTAATAATATGCCCACTATTGGTAATATAGAACTTCCGGATTTTCCATTGCTGCTCGCTCCAATGGAAGATGTAA
Source organism: Chitinophagaceae bacterium (assembly GCA_046593045.1). Taxonomy (GTDB): domain Bacteria; phylum Bacteroidota; class Bacteroidia; order Chitinophagales; family Chitinophagaceae; genus Ginsengibacter. The sequence goes on from JBKJRY010000441.1 coordinate 19,078, forward strand.
GTGACCCGCCGTTCAGGGCGGTATGTAAAGACAATGGCGCGCATCTCATGTACACTGAATTTATAAGCAGCGAGGGGTTGATACGAGATGCCATCAAAAGCAGGAAGAAGCTTGACATTTTCGATTATGAGAAGCCGGTAGGTATCCAAATATTTGGTGGTGATGAAGATAGCCTTTCGCTTGCCGCTAAAATAGTTGATGCCACCAACCCTGATTTGCTGGATATAAACTTTGGTTGTCCTGTAAAAAAAGTTGCTTGCCGTGGTGCAGGTGCCGGGGTGTTGAAAGACGTGCCTTTGATGATTCGGTTAACTAATGCGGTGGTGAAAAGCACTTCGCTTCCGGTAACAGTGAAAACAAGACTTGGATGGGATGATAGCACTAAAAATATTGAAGAAGTTGCAGAGCGCCTGCAGGACGTGGGCATACAAGCGCTGGCTATTCATGGACGCACACGCACACAGATGTATAAGGGAGAAGCTGACTGGGAGTTGATTGCCAAAGTGAAAGAAAATCCCAGGATCAACATTCCGATTTTTGGTAATGGTGATATTGATTCGCCGCAAAAAGCGGTCGAGTATAAAAACAGGTATGGCGTAGATGGCATCATGATAGGCCGCGCTGCTATTGGTTATCCATGGATTTTTAATGAAATTACTCACTTTGTAAATACGGGAATTTTATTGCCTCCCCCTTCAGTAGAAGAGAGAGTTGCTGTGTGTAAAAAGCATTTGATAAGATCATACGAGTGGAAAGGTCCGGTAGTCGGCATCAATGAAATGCGCAGGCATTATACCAATTATTTAAAGGGAATGCCGGGTATAAAAGAATACCGTCTTAAATTAGTAACCTTACAAGAGGTGGATGAAATTATATATGTGCTTGATGAAATTGTTGAGAAATACAACGGTTATGAATTCGAAAGATCAGTGATTGAATTAATTAATTATCATGAAAAGTGTGCGGTTTAGAGAGAATTTTTTTGTAAAATTCTGCTTATATTTTGGTGATTATTTTTTCGGGACAAATAGTTTGAATAACATATTTAATTCCATACATGCTCATAAATAATATCAAAAATATCCACAGCATTTATTTTACCTGTTGGTAGTTTGTCTTTTGTAATGATTACCGGCTGAAATTCTGAGGGGCTACCGATGCGGCCATGTGAACCTTTGATTAAGGTGGCATCAAGAGGAATCACATCCATTACATATCGAAAACCTGCTTTCTTGCGTAACAATTTATATCCCGCCCTCAATTTGGATGTCATGAACATTTCAACAGGATCGTAACCAGGTTTTTTATGTATATCCACACACCGTGCATAGTCCGGTGCTTTAGCATCGTCCTGCCAGAAGTAATAAGTGAACCAGCTTTGCGCTTCTGCCATTAAAACAAGATCTCCGGCCCTGGGATGATCAATATGATAGGCCGCCTGTTCTTTTTTATCCAATATCAATTCTATGCCAGTCACATCTTCTAATAGCCTTCTTACCTGGCCAGATACCAACGGATCATTTATATATACATGCGCTACCTGGTGATCCGCAACGGCAAATGCTTTCGAAGCTCCCGCGTCCAGCAGTTCTGTACCACGTTCTATTCTTAATTGCAACAGACCATGCTCTCTCAAGATCCTGTTTATGTGTATCGGCTTGCTTACCGGTGAAATTCCATACTCGGAGAGTATGATCATCTTTGCATTTTTCTTTTCATAGAAATTCACCAGATTTTCGATGACCTTATCAATCTCAAGCAAATCGTTTTTGATCCTGTTTATATCGGGACCAAACTTTTGAAGACAATAATCCAGGTGTGGCAAATAAATAAGAGTTAGCGTTGGGTCATAAAGATCATCCGTGTACATTGAGGCATCCGCAATCCACCGCGAAGAGGTAATGTTGGCACCAGGTCCCCAAAACTGAAACAATGGAAACTGCCCCAATTTATTTTGTAAAATATCCCTTAGCTCCGGTGGATGCGTATAACAATCCGGTAGTTTGCGGCCATCAGCCAGGTATTGTGGCCTTGGCGTTACAGAATAATCAGCGGAAGAATACATATTATACCACCAGAACATTTGTGAACAAGTAAATGATGCATCCCGTTTTTTTGCTTTTTCCCAAATCTTTTCCGACAATACCAATTGATTTGATTGCTTCCAGAATTTGATTTCTGCATCTTCCCTGTCGTACCACCCGTTCCCTACTATTCCATGTTCCGTAGGCCATTTACCGGTGAGGTAAGTGGATTGAACTGACGTTGTAACGGCAGGTATCATTGGCTGAATAGAACCCAGGTTATTCCTGGATATATAATTGCTCAGGAAGGGAGTATTGTTCCCAATTAAAGAAGATGAAAGGCCTACCACATCAATTACCACTGTTTTATTCATGAAATGTTGATTCTGTTTTTATAATTGAGGTATTACCCATGCTAATTCCCTTATGATGGACTGCCGAAGAGGAAATTTTAATGAGGCCGGTATAACATCCCATGTATAAGTTTCCACTTCAAGGTGACTGGTGAATTGTTTATTTTTTTGCAACTTCAGTACTTCTATAATATCCGCCTGGGTTGACTCAAGTGGAGGAAAATTTTTTTCAAAAATGGGGACATGAAAATGTGCTCTCCACTCTTTTACTACAGTATTTTCATAATCTGCCAAGGCTTCCGGCAGATCGGGATATCTTATCAACTGTCCATCTTGTTTTTTAGCTACCACCTGGTGCAGGTAAGTCGGTTCATCAAATTTTGCAAAACTTTCTTTTATCAAATGAGCCTCTGTATCGTTATTATTTATACCTGCTTTAAGGGCGGCACTGATCTGTATTTTTCCAATCTTAATTCCTGATTCGTCCATTTCCTTAATGATGGATTCATGCGGCTCATAGCCTATAGCAAAGTGACAAACATCATAACACAATCTTACATGCTCTCTCAATAATTCCTTTGCTTCGGAAACAGTCACATTGCAGGAAAGAGCAATTTTTTTGGTACCATCTTTTAGCAAGTCGTCGAGGAACCATTGCATAAATTCTTTACCGGTTTCCAGCATGCCATCCGGCTCGGGCTCAATATCAATGTGTAATATTTTCCCGCTTTCCTGGTAAATTTTTACCAACGCTTCGGCCACTATAATAATATTATCAGTAGCTTTTTTCCTGGCAGCATCACTAGCTTCACCTTTTGTGTGCCAGTATTTATAGCTTAGCGGGGAAGTGGAAACACCACCATCCATTCCTTCCGGCAGCAGTTCTTTTAATATTTCAAACAATGTAATTGTATAATCCACCCTTTGGCTGGTGGTCCAGTCAGGAGCATGTACCTGGTCTTTAACACGTGTATCATGAAAGCTTCCATAAGGGAAACCATTCATAGTAAAAATATAGGCGTTGTTCTCGCCAAGCCAATCCTTCAACGTCTCCATATTTTTTTCTTCAATCAATTCTACGGCCGCAATATGGGATAGCCGAAGCCCAATGCCCATCGGCATACCAGGGGATAGCTCGTTTTTTATGGAGGGAAAATGTTCCTTGATCTCGTTGAAATGATCCTTCCAGGTTTCCCCGGTATGAATGTTAGTGCAGTAAGTTAAATGCCCGGAATTTGTAAGCATGTATTATGAGATAAATTCGGTTTTGTTTTTAGTGTATGTAATAAGCTGGCGCGATGCTTCTGTCATCAAAACAGTATCAATCTCATGAACTTCTTCTCCTTGCCCGATATCCCGCAGCAGCATGATCGTAAGTTTTCCTCCAAGATGTTCGCGAAATTCAGTCAGCCCTGTCAGTAAAGTAATATCATTTTCCAATTGCAAATAAGGACTGGTGATTCTGAATCCCAATTGAAATATTAATGATATGATCCTGTCTGCTTTATCCTGTGCCAACCTTCCCGAAAGTGTGGAATAGACACTGTCTAAGGCGATGCCCATAATAACAGCTTCACCATGGGTCAATTCAAAATTAGTAAGCTGCTCTAGTTTATGTGCACTCCAGTGGCCAAAATCCAGTGGACGTGAAGATCCTTTTTCAAACGGATCACCACCGGCTATGTGTTGCAGGTGAAGTTCCGCACATCTCCTGATCAAATAGTTCATAGCATTGCGGTCCCGTGCGCTGAGTTGTGTGGCATTCTTCTCTATCCATTCAAAAAAAGCCGCGTCTTTTATCAATGCCACTTTAATAGCCTCAGAAATCCCGGACCGCCAATCGCGGTCGGATAAAGTAGTTAAAAAGATATCATCATTAAACACGGCAACAGGAGGTGCGAAAGTTCCAAGGAAATTTTTTTTATTAAAATAATTGATGCTGTTCTTTACTCCTACGCCTGAGTCGTTTTGTGCAAGGGTAGTTGTGGGAATCCGGATATGCCTGACGCCCCGGTGAGATACTGCGGCGGCATAGCCTGCTACGTCCAATACAGAGCCACCACCTATAGCAGCGATGAAAGAATGCCTGTCTATCTTAAAAGTATTTACCGCCTCAACAATATTGTCAAAGAGCGACGCGTCATTCTTCGCTACTTCCCCGCCTGGTGTAATTAATATTTCTTCTATCAAAGTAACCCGCGGGTATTTTTTAAAATAATTTTTTATTTCACCCACGAGAGTGGGATGGGTATTCGCCACATTACTGTCTATTACAAAAAAGATCTTTTGCGCCGGAGTAGTATTTTTTTCCTTGAAAAAATCTTCCAGCATGGTATTGGAAAGATCAAAAAGGGCGGTGGTAAAAAAAACTTTGTAATCAAATGCCACACTAAACTTTTGCGCTATATAATCCATATTATCAGGTTCAAAATTCTATTTTATAATTTTCCAGGGCGACGGCTTGCTGGTTATGTTACAGCAAACTTTTTTCCAAGGTATAAAGATAAAGGCAATAAAAGTATGATTACAACAGCGAGCCATGGGGAACCAAAAGCGGCGGCCCATGAAGCATTCAGCAGTATAATAGCGATAACGCCCGCCTTCACCGCTTTACCAATATTCTTCCCAACCGGGTTTTTGATGGCATTTATAAGGGGCGTAAAAATCATCCATACAAAAGGAACAATGAAAAGCAAGCTAAGTAGCCATTCATTTTTAGAAATCGAAAAATATAAAACAAATGTCACCACCACAGTATACAGAAAGCCGCCGAAATAAAGTAAGGAACTTTTTCCCCCATGCACTTCACCCCTGCTTATCATCGTGATGGAAGCAATATAAATTATGGGCACAATAGCTACATACCATACAATCTGGACTTGTGAAACAATGATACTTACTCCCAATAAAAGGTTCAATCCGCGGCATAAGCCCATATTTAAGGGCCCTAAGAGAGACGCGTGTTTCCCCCATTTGTCGTAAACAAGCGCAAATACAGCAATTCCTGCAGCCAACAATCCTGCAATATAGTTTACCATAAAAGCGGCTATGATTCCCATCAATAAAAAAACGCAACCTAGTACAGCACCTTCTTTTACGGAGACAATACCCATCGGGATAGGGCGTTCAGGCCTTTCAATTTTGTCGAGGGCTGCATCAAACACATCATTGAAAACCACGCCACCACCATAAAGCCCTATCGTGGAAAAGCATAAAAGAACAACCGGAAAAATCGCGTGGGTAGAATATGCAGAATCTGCAAAATACCCGGCAATAGCGACACCAGCCAGCACATCGGCTATAGCTGTAATAATATTCGCGGGCCTCAGCAACTTATAATACGCAATGGATTTTTTCAATATGAAAATTAACTGATGATGATGGATGATTTATCAATGCGCGGTTGCTGCCCGCCACGAAGTATGGTATTACCTTCAAATTTTTCCGATTGGTCTACCGCGTTGGGGCTATTGAAATCTACTTCATCTATCTGCCCGCTTTGTGCGAAAGCATTAATGGCATTTTGGTAAGTTACGGATTGTATCTCCCCGTCACTGATACCGCGTTGCTTCATAAGTACGGCCGTTTTAGGCACAGCCAACGGATCGCTTATTCCCCAGTCGGCAGCAGAGTTGATCATGATGCGATCAGTTCCATATTGCTTTACGATTTCAACCATTCGTTCATTACCCATCTTGGTGAAAGGATAAATGGTAAAGGCAGCCCAGAAGCCCCTGTCCAGGACCTCTTTCACAGTTTCCTCGTTGTTGTGATCTACGATTACCATGGAAGGATCCAGGCCATGTTCCAGCGCGATATCCATACTGCGGGTAGTGCCTTTCTTTTTATCACGATGGGGCGTATGTATCTGAACAGGTAGTGCCGCCTCTTTGGCCAACTCCAGTTGCAGGCGGTAATATTTTTCCTCCAGGGTTGTCTGGTCATCAAAACCAATTTCACCTACTCCTACAACACCCTCCTTATAAATAAATAAGGGGAGTATTTCCATTACCTGCGCTGCAAGTGCTTCATTGTTGGCTTCCCTGGAATTCAGGCCTATCGTACAATAATGTTTTATGCCAAATTGAGAAGCCCTGAACCGCTCCCATCCTATTAAACTGCTATAATAATCTTTGAAAGTATCCACGCCGGTGCGTGCCTGTCCAAGCCAAAATGCAGGCTCGATCAGTGCAACAATTCCGGCGTCCGCCATGGCCTGGTAATCATCCGTAGTGCGACTTGTCATGTGCACGTGCGGATCGAAAAATTTCATACCATGGATGCTTCCCAGGTCAACCGAAGCGATAATCGGTATTTCTTTATCCTCATTTGCGGAGTTGTTGCAACACATAGTCTATTTGTTTAATAAATTTTGGTTTCAAAAATATTTGGTAATTATTTAAATACCATTATTACAAAATTATACAACCCATTCCGTATCATAACACCTTTTTTAATTTAGGTTCAGTCATGTTATTCTCTTCCTGAACACTCCTATGAATGATTTGTGAGACGTACCCGTCAACTCATGCTTGCAAACCTGGATGCTTTCCCGGTTTCCAAACGTACCTGCCATCGTTTTAATCAATCAATCGCTCCATCACTAATAGCCAATCCTGTGGCGCAGGTAAACGCGGCATGGCGTAATCTCCTGTTGGCAAGTGGGTTATTGCCGGAATGATTACTGCCTGCAAGACACGCGGATTCTCATGCATCTCCAGTGGAAGACCCTTTACCAGTTGATGGTGTGCGGAAGTTTTCATTGTTACGGTGTTGCTATTATCAACCATTTTTTCTTTGTTCCGGGATTTAATAGGCTCGTATTGCCTGGAAGAATCTCCTGAATTGATAACGGTTCCTAACTCGTAATGTTTTCCACTTGAAGGATCTACTAAGAAAGCATGATAGGCAATATTGACTTCAAGATTTTTGATAACCGGTGCGGTCCAATCGTAATAATGACCAGGAATAAAAATGATCCGCACTTTTCCGGGAATTCCCGCTGCATAAGGCAGGTCCCAGCGATTGCCATTATCAAAATACTTTTTCGAGTCATCATACATGGTATCATGTGGCTCAAACAAAGTAGTACTATGTGGTTCCACCCATTCAGGATGCGGTTCAAATTTCCACCATTGATATTCTTCCAGTAATTTTTTGCCTTGTCCAAGTTGTGTAGATCCGGGTAACTTCATTGCTTCGAACCAGGGCGTAAACTCATATTCTGCACCTCGCTGCGTAGCTGAATTCATTTGCCAGATACCCCCGGCGCCATAAGTATAACCCGCCGCACCGGAAAGCATGGTTGACCAGAAGACCTGGCGCTGAACCTCAGCGCCGTTAGTACGCATATGACCTTCATAAGTAACCTCTCCCAATACAACAGGCATTGCAGGTGTTTTGGAATAAGCCGACATTACTTTTGAAACAGTATTGGCAGCAGTGAACTGCCATACTCCATATGGTGAATTATCACCGAACGAACCTCCATGCCCCGTTTGCAGCATGTCAAAGTCGAGCACCTTTTCATCTGTTACATATAGCCGGGCTGAACCAGGAAATGAATGCATGGTAACCAGCCGATGAAAGGGATCAATATTGTGCAAATTCCTGGCAACCGCAGTCCATTCTTCCCCACCTGCTTCTCCACCGGCAATCCAAACCACCGGGTAAGCTGCATAAAGTGCTACTAAATACCGCCAGTGCTTATTAAAATTTTTCACTCCAACGGAGTCCATATGCCAGCCCCAGCCACCTACGATGGCGGGTACGAATCCCTGGTTTACCAAATACTGGATACGCCGGTCTGCATAATCGAAATACGCCGGATTGATTTTTTCATAATTGTCATGATAAGGCATTCCACCTTCGTTGGCCCAGCGAGGATCAAAGGCAGGTTCATCGGGGTAGGGACCTGCAACTATCTGCACTACGTTGAAGCCTTTAGCTTTCCTGTCTGCAGCCAATATCTTGAACTCTTCATATGTGATACGTGAACTTAAACCTTTCCACCAGGTATCGCCTAGCCATAGAAATGGCGTACCATTTGAATACTCAAAATGGCGATGATCTTTTGAGATTTGGAGCGGCCCGGATCTGTAATTAATTGAATTGCCGCGATAAGGCAATACTTCAATAAATCCCTTTTTTTCATTCAGTGAGCCATCATTTTTATTACTGCATTGTAGCGTCCATGAGTACTTACCAATAGATTTCGACGCATAACGAATCTTCCAGGTATTGCCACCTGCCCAGAATGCGGGAACTTTTTGTATTGTAGCATCAGGGCTGGTTACTATGGCATCTACTTCAACAGTATTGAAAGGATCTGCATATTTTACAGTGCTATTAAATGTTAATTCTACCGGAACGTTTTGAAAGGTGGTTTTCTTTTCTATTGAATGACTTTCATGAACACTCGATGGCAACTGCGCAAAAATTATGAAGGGACATAAAAGAAACAGTGGGTTAAAGTAATACTTTAGACTTTTTTGGTTCATGAATTTTGTTTAACTGATTATGATGGACAAACATAATTTAATCAGGCGAGTTTAACGGATCACAGTTTTAATTATTCGTTTTTGGCGATTTAAATTACGATATTCACCCAGGCAAAATTTTTGATCTTTTGCAGAACATTATTGTATAAGATTTAGCAACAATAAAATTATTATTTTCCTGCTTTTACTATGATGAATAATATACATAGTTTATTATTTTAGTACTCTGTAGTTTTTCTTTGCCTTGGCTCTTTTTCCTTATTTTTATATTTTGCAGCTATTGAAAAATAATATTAAAAATCCTTTTTCCGGTAAAAAGAAAACCATCGTAGTCATTGCTATTTTAGCGATTAGCATGATGGTGTACAATGGATTTGCTGAAACTGTTTCTTCCGGCTCCGCTAGTTCAGATATGTTTTGGGTTTGGCGATTTTTAGGCCGGCTTCACCCTTTAGTTGTTCATTTTCCTGTATGCCTGATCCTGGTTGCCGCGATACTCGAACTTTTTACTCTCAAAAACTTTTCATCACCCCTGCGCCCAGGCATCAACTTGCTGGTAGCTATAGGTGCGATTGCTGCGGTGTGTTCGGTAGTATTTGGATTGTTGCTTGCCGGGGAAGGAGATTATGGAAAGGATCTTATTGATATGCACAAATGGTCTGGTATTGCTACAGCCGCTCTGGCTACTATTGCCTGGGTACTGTTAAAAAAGAAAATGGAAAGAAAACAGGCCAACCAGGTAAAGTTATATCGCGGTATGATATTTTTTACTGCAATTGCGGTATCAGTTGCAGGGCACTTCGGCGCATCCATAACGCATGGTAAAGATTACCTGACCGCGGCACTTCCGTGGAGTCCGGATTATACGGGACCCAGGGCAAGCAATTTCAATTTGTCTTCGTTTAAAAATGATACAGCCCAATTAACAAAAAAGCAGGTGGCAGAATTAAATGTAGAGGTAAGGGCGATATTGGCCCATAATTGTTATAAATGCCACGGCGCTGAAAAGATCAAGGGGGATTTACGGCTCGACCGGCGGGATATGATTTTTAAAGGTGGTAAAGACGGACCGGTTGTTATACCGGGCAACACTGCTGAAAGTGAATTGTACCGGCGTATTACTCTGCCATCAGATCATAAAGATGCGATGCCTTCCAAAGGTAAAAAATTACCTGATGGTGATATTGCGATATTAAATTACTGGATCAGTAAAGGAGCTCCATGGCCGGAAGGAGTTGAAAAAAGCCTGTACCGGGTAGCTGCACTCGAACCACGAAATCCACCGTTACCAACGGCGTCCGGCAATCTTACCAATCCTATAGACAGGTGGACGAACCAGTATTTTAATAAAAATAAAATTGCCTGGCCAAAAATCGTTGACGATAAAACTTTTCTGCGAAGAGTTACGATGGATGTCATTGGTTTATTGCCCAGTCCTGACGAGCTTGAAACGTTCACCAAAGACAACCGGCCTGATAAACGGGCATTGTGGATAAGGCAACTTTTAAATCGGGATGACGATTACGCTATGCATTGGTTTAGCTTCTGGAATGATGCACTCCGAAATGATTATACGGGAACAGGCTACATCACCAATGGACGATATAGTATAAGTGACTGGCTTTATAAATCCGTAAGGGCAAATAAGCCTTACGATCAGTTTGTGAAAGAACTGGTAAGCCCGACGGATGCATCAAAAGGATTTGTGGAGGGCATCAAATGGCGTGGGGTGGTGAACGCAAGCCAAACAACAGAACTGCAGGCCGCACAGAATGTATCACAGGTATTATTCGGGCTAAATTTAAAATGCACGTCATGTCATAACAGTTTTATCAGCGACTGGAAACTGGATGATGCCTATGCATTCGCCAATATTTTCGCAGATAGCTCCCTTGAAATAAACCGGTGTGATAAACCTACCGGTAAATTCACCAATGCGAGAATGCTTTGGTCCCAATTAGGTACTATCGATAGTACCGCGAAGAGGGCAGCAAAGTTGGCGCAGTTGGCGGATAATATTACCAGGCCACAGGATGGCCGTTTGTATCGTACATTAGTAAATAGAATATGGGCGCAGCTGATGGGCCGTGGCCTTGTAGAGCCGGTTGATTTGATGGACAACGAACCGTGGAGCCAGAATCTGCTGGACTGGATGGCCTACAATTTTCAGTATAACAAATCTGACATTAAGGAATTGATATACCTTATCACCACTTCTAATACCTACCAGCTTCCCTCAGTCGGTTTTAAGGATCCCAATAAAATGGTATCGGCAGATTACCAATTCACCGGACTGCTCAGGAAAAGGATGTCTGCAGAACAATTTTCAGATGCTGTGGGAACGATCATCAGTCCACTTTTCCCCGATTCGCTGGAAGGCTACAACCCGGCAAAGCAGCTGGGTTACGAACCATCAAGCCAACTTTTCGTGCGTGCGTCACTGGTAGTCAATAATACCTTCCTTACCGCCTTAGGCAGGCCGAACCGGGAGACTGTTGCTACCAGCAGGGAATCGCAGGCGAACCTGCTGCAGGCACTTGAGCTGACTAATGGGGACCGGTTTAATTCAGCACTCAGGAAGGGTGCGGAAAAGTGGAAGCAAAAGTTTAAGACAAGTGATGTGATTATTAAAGAAATTTACAGAAGGGCATTTAACAGGGAAGTGCAGCCTAAAGAATATGATGTCGCGAGAAAACTATTGGGCGATAATCCCGATACAAACTCCATCCAGGATTTATTCTGGGCCATCTTGCTGCTTCCTGAATTTCAAATTATTTATTAGGCCAAATCTTAATAATAAATACAGATATGAATAACCAATGGAATAGAAGAAATTTTCTAAAAACAACCAGCGCCGCTACCATGGCTGCACTGGCTGCTGGAATTCCTATGACGAGTTTGTTATCCTCCTGCAATAAAAAGAAAATAAATTCAAAAGCTGATACCGTTATCTTACTGTGGATGGCCGGGGGGATGGCTCACACAGATACATTTGACCCCAAAAAATATACGCCTTATACAAAAGGAATGGACGCGAATAGCGTGCTGAGTACTTTTAAGCCAGTACCTACTTCTTTAGATGGTGTTTTCTTTTCGGAAGGGCTCGAGGCCATTGGCGATGTACTGAATAAGGGTACCGTTATCCGGTCTTATGTTGCAGCAGATATGGGGTTTATTTTGCACTCGCGCCACCAGTACCATTGGCATACCTGCTATAAACCGCCTCAATCTGTTTCGGCACCTCATATTGGTTCATGGATTTCAAAGGAACTGGGTCCCTTAAATCCCGTTATCCCTGCTTTTATCGATATTGGGCAAAGATTCACATTGGGGGAAGGTGAAGAATTAAAAGCATTTCATACAGCCGGATTTTTAGGAAATGAATATGGGCCTTTCCTGGTACCTGATCCTTCTGCCGGATTGGAAACAGTCAGACCTCCTGAAGGGATGTCTTCGATGAGGTTCGAAAGAAGAAACCAGTTGTATAACGAGTTGATGAGCAAAAGTGCTGTTGGCGAGTTTGGCAGTGATTACCAGAAAGAGTCTTTGCGAAGATCTATGGAACAGGCATATATGCTTTTGAGATCTCCCGAGGCTGCAGCATTTGATATTAGTAAGGAGCCAAAAGAGAGTTATGATATCTACAACACCGGTAAGTTTGGTTTAGGTTGCCTGATGGCACGCCGGTTAACGGAAAAGGGTGCTCGCTTTATTAGCGTTACGACGGAATACGAGCCCTTTAAAAACTGGGACACCCACGATAACGGATATACCAGGATGATTGATATGAAGAAGCAGATCAATGGACCTATAGCGCAATTGATAAAGGACCTGGATCGAACGGGTCATCTTGATCGCACATTAGTGATATTGGCAAGTGAATTCAGCAGGGATATGATGGTAGAAGGGCGTCCTGGCCTGAAAGTACAGGAACAGGTTGACCAGCCTGATATTATTAACGATATTAAATATTATGGGATGCATCGTCACTTTACAGATGGGGTCTCTATGTTAATGTTTGGCGGAGGAATTAAGAAAGGAAATGTATATGGTAAAACAGCCGATGAACGCCCCTGCAAGACAATTGAAAAGCCCATTGTAATAGACCAGGTGCACCAGACTATTTATCACGCACTGGGCATTGCTGAGGATTGTCATTATATGGTTGAAAAAAGGCCATTCTATACGACACCGGATGGTTTGGGTAAAGCAGAAATGGAATTGTTTGCATAATAAGTAGAACAAGGATAATTATATAGCAATAATAAAATGTAAGAGGTGTTCGATATTGTAAGTCTTATCTCCCGGTTACTTTGTGTTTATTAATTCAAAATTATGCAGCATTAAATCAATAATTTGCTGCTGGGTTAGGGCATTTTTGAAAATCATTACATCATCAATGTAACCGTTAAAAACACGGTCCGGGGCAGTTTCATTCCGGCCAATATTCCATAGGCTATTGGAATAATTTGCTGTACCGGTTTCACCTTTTGGATCTCGTAATTCACCTTTTTTATTTTCCACCAATTTTCCATCTACATACAATTTAAAATCGATTCCATTTGCAACACCTGCGAGGTGGTGCCAATTGAGGTTCCAGTTTTCCGGGACACTTGCTGTTGCCTGATGTCCTTCCCAGCCGCTTGCGTAGAAATTAACCAACCGGTTACTGCCTTTGACCTGGAGACTGTTCCAATCACCTTTTGATAATATATCTGCAAAATTTCTTTCATCAATAGGATAAACCCATGCCATCATTGTCAGCGGAGTACTTCGTGCCATTTGATCAAGAGATGAACTTCCAGGGAAAACAATATAGTTCCCAAGGGGTCCATTTGTTTGTATGGCTTTTCCAAATGCTCCTTCTACCCAATTCAAATTTCCCTTCACAATTCCATCATTCCCCAGCCCTGAAAAATCAGGGATCATGGTTGATGGTTCCTCATCAAAATCCATTATAAGCAGTGGTGTTAGCGAAGCCAATGATTTATAATCATATTTTATTTTGATGGAACGATTCAAAACATTAATCGTAACCGGGTTAAGTTTTGCTATACTTATATCATGTAAACCTTCTCCGGAAGCAACATACTTAAATGTAATTTCTTTCTCTTCACCCGGTTTCAGTGCTATTACTTTTGTTTGTGCTTCACTGCCATTTACAAATAACTTTACAGGCTTAGAGGTTCGGTAACTTCCGGCATTTTTTACCGTTGCGCTTATGAACGTGCTGTCATTAATATTTATTATAGGAGATGAGGAAATTTTAAGGTCACTATAAAGCAAAGTTGGGATGGTTTTTTGAACTTCCAATTTCATGGCTTTCATGCCTTTTATCTCAATGCTGTGCATTCCTTCATAGTACGAGGTTGCCGGAGATTGAAGGGTCCTGGTTTCACCGGGTTCAAGAATTACAGAAATAGTTTTAAATGATTTTCCATCTAAATAAACTGGGACAATGAACGTACCTGTTACGTTACTATTGTTTTGTACTGTCACCAAAATATTGAAGGGTTGATCTGCTTTTACTACCCGTGCTGAAAGCTGATAATTTTTAATAACAAAGTCCGGTGTTCCACTGGTCATAGAATAAGGCTTGTATGATAAATCGCTTCCCCATTTTTTATTTGGTTCCGGTCCCATTTCAAAAATCAATATTTTACTTTTTGCAATTTCTTCATGGGTCAGCCATGGCCGGTTGAGCTTCACGCCGTCAATAGTTGCCGACTGTATATATTTATTTTCATGCGATACACTATTTGCTTTGATAACGAAATCATGTCCGTTGGAAAGATGGATGGTAGTTTCTTCAAAAACAGGACTGCCTATTTGATATTGAGTTGTTCCGGGAGTAACGGGATAAAATCCCATTGCACTAAAAACAAACCAGCTGGAGAGAGCTCCCAGGTCATCATTGCCGGGCAAGCCACCAGGATCAGTTGAGTAGCTGCTCTCGACAATATGTCTTGCCCAGGCCTGCGTTTTCCATGGTTGCCCGCAATAGTTAAATAAATATGCATAGTGCAGCGGCGGCTCATTGTCATGTACATATTGACCTTCTTCAAAGCACTTGTTTAGTTGTTTTGAAAAGATATCGTTTCCACCCATAAGATTTATCAATTCCTGCACATCGTGCGGCACATACCATGAATATGTCCAGTTGGTGCCTTCGGCATAGCCGCCATTGGTCCATTGCCCTGATATTGTTTTAGCTCTCATAAAACCGGTGCCAACATCGAAACTGTTTTTGTAATAACCGGCCCGTTCAATTAGCAATTCGTACTCTTTCAGATATTTTTCTTTGTTCCCTGTTTGTTCCAGGAAATTGGCGACAGCCCAACAATTGTATGCAAATTCAAGTGAATGAGTCACACTGCTGGTTATACTGGCAGGTACAAATTTATATTTAACAAAATCTGCCATTTCCCGACGGGCATAAGGTGGGGTAATAAGGCTCTTGCTCATCGCTTCACAGGCTTTCGAAATATTAAAATTATTTGCACCCTTTACGTAGCTGTCTAAAATAAGTTCTGTGTTATGATTGCCCATCATATTATCAGTAGGCAACCAACCGGTTTTGTCGTATTCAGAAAGCACTGAGGCTACCATGTCACTTTCTTTTTCTGGTTCAAGCAGTGTAATTAGAGGATGTTTGGATCTGTATGTATCCCAGGGAAAAAGAGCGGAGTAATTATCTTGTGAAGCACCTGCATCGGATAAAATAATGGGCATAAACATAGAATGATACAATGCAGTATAGAATACCTCTTTAGTACTTTGATCGGGTGTTTTAATTTCTATCTTCCCTAATTTTTTATTCCAGGCTTCTTTGGTTTGCAAACTTGTTTTCTCAAAATCCCAACCAGGTAATTCTATCTTGATATTTTTTTCAACTCCTTGAAACGAAGTTGTTGAAAAGCCAATTTTCATTAGAATGACCTCGCTATCTTTTGTTGAATAGTTTATTATAAATCGAGAGGGTGAAGCTAAGTTAACAGAGCCAGCTTTTTCTGTAGCCGTTTCAATATCCGGACCAGCTGAATTAAAAGGCCGGCTGAATTGTGCGATAAAATAATAGTCTCCGCACCGCCCGTTGATAGTGTTGCTGTCAAGAACTTTTACTTCTGTAACGTCTGATATTACAAGATTTGCTGAAGCGGATTCAGGAAACGTAAACTTGCAAAATCCTATTTTTGAGGTAGCAGTAAACTCTGCATTTATTCGTGAATCTTTAAGCATTACCTGGTAATAATAGGGGGATGCTTTTTCCGATGAGTGATCAAAAGCCGATCCTGCCTGCCATGCAGAAGTTGTATCGTCGGTAAACGCCATTAGATTAAAACGTCCATAGGAAAAATAACCGCTGAAATGATCTAGAAAACTAAAACTTTTGATTTTTTTGTCTGCATAAGTATAACCATTAGGGGTAATCTGCACCATACCGAAAGGCTGTAGCACTCCGGGAAACGTAGCACCTTTTGATTCCCACACGGTAAGGTGACTTGACTTTTCCGTGCCAATAAAAGGATTTACATAATCAACAGGCTGTTTAATTTGCGCTGAAAGGTCAATAAACATGATTGATGTAACCAGAAGAAGCGCTGTCTTTTTTAAGATCATTTCGATTTCTTATAACTGCTCAGTAAAAAAATAAGTAGGGTGTTATTGTTTGTTTCTCCATGCCTAATGCCGACGGTTCGATAATAATTTTGTCTTTGTAATAAACCGAATACATCAGTTGTCCCCTGCTATCTTTATAAACAGAAAGTTTTAACAGAATCAAGGCGAAATTGCCAATCTCCCCATAGCGATTGCACCTGGCTATAAATGCCGCCTGATGTTATCATAAGGATAACAAACAACAAGAGCTTCGTTTTTTTCATCTTCTCTCAATTTTTTCTTTACTGTACTGTGCCTGTTGGAAAATAATAATACGAAGCACGAAATTTATTGCATAGGCATAATCACAACATCCTTACTTCTTGAAGCGGGTGTCACTATAAGCTTTTGCAATTTCCCATCTATTAGTTCCCCTTCAATAAGTGTATTTTGGGGTGCCGGAAACCTGAATGAAACATCCCAGTTTTTTGGCCATGCGGGAAAAAGTAAAATTTTATTATTGTCTGTTTGCATAAGCATTGCCTGCAAAGCTAGCTGGCCAACTCCACCATGGTCAAGGTCGGGCAGTTCGTCATTGCCCGGCCCCCACATTGCCGGAAATGCATAAGTTTGATTCGGGCTCGTCATTCTATTTGTCACCCCTTCAACAGCTTTACCAGTAAGCCCGAGGTAAGCAGCCTGCGCATTGTCCTGGTACCAGCATCGGCTTTCTTTATTTATTCGAACAGCATAAGTGTATCTCGCAATTTCCAATGATGGTTTGTCAACACCAAATAACCGGAAAGGAAATACAGCATACAGCTCTGGGTTTTCTGCATTGGCACTTTCAGTAACAGCTTGTGCAGGAAGTAACCTGGTATTTCCATTTGTCGTGCTTATTGGTAAGGCCGGCAAATCGTGTAATGTTTTTGTCCACGCATTTCGTTGTCGCATGGTAGTTATATGTTGCGGAAGATTTATTAGCTGCGGCAGTACATAACGAAGGCCAGCGATTTCAGGCATAGGGTTTACAGCGGTTTGCCATGTTTCAAGGGATTGAGAGGGATCAAAAAGTATTTTTCCGTCAGTGCCGCGTTTCCAGTGTTCATCATAAAACTGAATTACTTCCGTAGCGATAGGCAGCAATGTATCCTTTAAAAAATGTTTATTCTCCGTAAGGCTATATTGTTGCAACATCATGGCAACAAGTTCTAAGCCACTCGTCCAATGACGGCGTATATATGGATTCGTAGCAAAGCCCGGTTCCTGTCCTTCTCTGTTATAGCCGTAGTCGCCATTTACATAAGAGCCCCATGCGTAAGATGTTTCAGAAAAAAAGGCTCCTTTATGACCATAATATAGCGTTGTTCTTTCTTTAGCCAGGGACAGTGCAGCCAGGTAAGTAGCATAGAACGGAGCCAGGATATCAAAATCCCCGGAGTTGATCATGGGCCAGTAAACCAGCCGGGCATTTTGAAACCATTGAGCACTTCCCCATTTACGAAAGTCCGGATCATCCTTTTCCGGCAGAGTGAAGATGGAGCCATTAAATTTTACCCAACCTTTGCCGCGGCCACTGCAGGATACCATATATCGCTGTAGATTATAACTACGGGTTATCAAAACCCCGGTATCGATCGAGGTATGAATATTTAAAAAACTTCGGTTCCAGAATTGTTCCCACCATTTTTCATGTGCATTACGGCACTGTTCGATATCCAGTTTTTCATCGGCCTTTTTTTTAGCTTGCAAGTCGGAAAGCCAGGATTCGGGAGTAGTAGATGATTTACTTAATACTGTGACAGCTACAGTTTGTGAAAATAATGGGTGTGAGGTAAACAGTGTTGTATCGTTTTGCTTTTGTAATTCATTACCATCAATCACTGCACCAAATATGTTATTTAAAAGCGGATCCTTTTGAGTTTTTGCTAATGCATCAAGGCCCTGCAACTTCATAGTAAATGGCCAGCACGAATGTTTATTGTGGTGAAACCAGGTGATATTATCCCGGTGGTCCGCAAGTATGCTGTCGGGGTATTGTAAAGGAACCTTGCCTGATTTGCTTCCATCAAAACCTACCTGGTAAGGATCGCTGAATGTCTGGTCTTCCAGGACATGTGCCTGCCGGCGCCAGTTTTTTAATTGAACATTTGATGTGAACTTTTTATCTGCCCTCATTTCCAGCCGTATAACCGGATGATTGGCGTCTACCCATAAACGTAATTTAAATGAATTACCACCTTTTCCTGTTTGTACTGCGATTACTGATTGCTCCAGTTTTAGCTGCTGATGAAAAAAGGAATCGGACTTAAAAGGATTGGGTGAAATGCTAACTTTTACCAAACCTAATTTCAACAGCCGGTTGTTATCATCATATGCATCTGTTTTTGAAATGTAAAAAAACAAATCCCCATCCTTTTCTATCCACATACTTACGCCTACATCCCCATTTCCTGTAGGCATTGCATCGTGAAAATCTTTACCGGGAGTGTACCAATTAATATTTGATTGCTCCAGCCCGGGAACTAATATGCCCGACTCAGTACTGCTTTTTTCGAGTCCCGAAAATGATTGCCCTACACCTTTTATAGGAGTCGTCAGAACTGCAATTGTGATTAATAAAAAAGGAGCAATATTTTTTGATGAATGCATAATTACTTATTCATAAGATTTAAAACGTTGCATTGAATATCGAAGAGAATTTACCGGTATTCGAAAAGGTTTAGTTGTTCGTTATTCACTGCTATTAACAAACCTTTCTTCTTATTAGCTAATTTTATAGGAAGGATGCTTCTTATCTCGCCCTGTAATTTTTCAAAAGCAAGGGGTATCGGCATCAAAGGCGCGAAAGTTCCGTTTCCCACGCCTATTCCAATCGTTACCGGCATGGCATCATACCTGCCTTCATTAGGAGTGACACCATAGAAATTACCTCCCGCAATTACATCCGTCTTTTTATCATTATTAAAATCGCCGGTGGCAAAAGAGAATATAGGCGCCCATTGAAAAGCTGACGGTAACCGGATCGAATTAAAACGTCCTTTGCCATCGTTAATAAGCGCAATTGAAGCGAAGGTGACTGCTGTATCAATCTTTGCATCTTTTAGTTTTTCACCAAATATTTCATCAACAGATTTGCCAGCCATTTCACCATACATTAAAAAATCTTTTTTTATAAATGGCAACTGTTTTTCAATATCTTCTTTATTCAGAAAGGGATAATATTTTCCATTTTTAGCAAGAGCCAGTACCTGGTCAGCACCGCCAATACCGCTAATAGATTTATTATACATCAAAAGCGGGTAACCTTCACCGGGAGTCAGCTTGCTGTTAAGGCCATAATTACCCAGCAGCATATCATCAAATCCGTCCCCATTTAAATCTGCGGTTTCCAAAGAGAACCACCATCCCCGTAAATTGTTATCATCCCCGGTTAAGGGGCTTCTTGTTAACGTTCCACGAATATTTTTGAAAAGCACGGGTTTCATCCATTCGCCTACCACCACCAGGTCGGGCCATTTATCATTATCAATATCAATCCAGTTTGCACCTGTCACCATTCCAAGATGCTTTAAACTTTCCGTGATTTTATCAGTTGAGAAGGTAAACTTTCCCTTACCATCGTTTATTAATATATAAGAGTCCGGAACTTTACTATAGTTCCTGGAGAACGAACGACCGCCAACAAAAATATCCATATCACCGTCATGATCAATATCAGCAACCCGGGCCACCGATTTATTTTCATACATAGCCGGTAGATTATTGGATAAAATAAAACGCCCTTTTCCGTCATTGAAATATAGCCTGTCTAGCAACAATGGAGTAATCCCGGTATAAATATTTCCACCTGAAACTATATAGAGATCCTGGTCACCATCATTATCAGCGTCAAAAAAGACCGCATCTACATCCTCACACGCTTTATCTGATTCGAAAGCGGCGCTATCGGCGGAAAGCTTAAAACTTCCGTTTGCCTGTTGCAGAAAAATTTTACCAGACTGGCCTTTGGCTCCACATACAAAAAAGTCCTGCAGACCATCTTGATTCACATCACCAATGGCTGTTTTAG
This sequence comes from Chitinophagaceae bacterium, assembly GCA_046593045.1. Taxonomy (GTDB): domain Bacteria; phylum Bacteroidota; class Bacteroidia; order Chitinophagales; family Chitinophagaceae; genus Ginsengibacter. Next base: position 39,626 of record JBKJRY010000441.1, read on the forward strand.
GTCCTTGGGTTGAGAGCTCATGTGGAATGAACCATTGATCATTAAAATCTACAAAATCATCTTCGGTATGCTTAAACGTAGAAATGAAATCATTGGAGATATCGGCAAATAAATCTTTATCCTCTGTGTGTAAGAGGCTGTTGATAAAATCCTGGTAATTTACAACGGGAGTAGTGTTTTCTTTTTTATAGGAAACGTCCAGAATCTTGTCAGCAGTAATATTTTTTATAGTTTGAAAAGTATTATCCGGCCATATTATGACCATGCTATCCACTCTATCTTTAATACCTAATCCAAAATTCAACAAAGGTTCCCCGGAACTCATAAAGCCCTTTTCAGGTTGAAGTTCCTTAAATAGTAGCTGAAGATTATTAAATAGAAAAACCTTGGTGCCAATAGCAAATGTATTGGGTGATTTACCTTTCAATCTTATTCCCAGGTAATGAGCATTGGGCATTTTCTGACGCGAATTATTCCTGTTTATACCTGCAGGCTCATTCATATTATTTGTTATCAGGTCCAGGTCACCATCTCCGTCTAAATCAGCATAAGCGGCTCCCTGGGACAGGGTTGCATTTTCAAAGCCCCATTCCGAAGATTGATCTTTGAATTTTAAATCTGCTGCTCCTTCAAAAATATAATTATGCCATTTCCCAGGGGGTAGGTGCTTTAGTATTTCTTTATCATGTACTCTTGCGCCTTCACTTGGGTGGTCGTGAGGCAACGATGAAATAAATTTTATATAATCCAAATCGTTCGGCCTGCTTTTTATGCCATTCGAAACAAAAATATCAGCCTTACCATCCAGGTTATAATCAGCGATTAATGGGCACCAGCTCCAGTCTGTTGCAGCGACACCACTGTAAAGAGCGATGTCTGCAAATTTCATTCCCCGGCCTATATTAAGTTGTAAACAATTGCGTGAATATTGATTAGAATAGCCAAACTTGTGTTGAAAGTTGTAAACATCCAGCGAGTTGTCGCCAAGTGAAGATTTTAAAACCTTTTCATCACCTGGTAACATGTCGGTAGTGAAAACATCCGGCCAGCCATCGTTATTAATATCTGCAATATCATTGCCCATTGAGAATTTTGATTCGTGGCCGAAAGCCAGTTTATTCATCTCCTTAAAGGTGCCGTCGCCCTGGTTTACATAGTAATAGTCGTCCTCGTGAAAATCGTTGCTTACATAAATATCATCAAAGCCGTCCTGGTTGATATCAGCAACGGCGACTCCAAGCCCGTAGCCCAGCGCACTGCTGTAAATACCTGAACCTCTCGTGACATCGGTAAAATGTTCGCCATCATTCCGGTATAATTTGCCGCCGCTTACTTCACTGTATTTATCTCTTAAGGTAATGGATCCATACGCGTCTGCCTGGTGTGTGGAATGTTGCAACTGAAACATGTCAAGGTCACCATCCTTATCATAATCAAAAAATACCGCCTGGGTATTGTATCCTTGTATATCCAGTCCCCATTGAGCGGCACTTTCCGTAAAGGTGTTATTATGATTATTAATAAATAACTGGTTACGTGAATTTTTAAAATAGATGTGCGTCGCACCATTATTATCATTAGGATTATGGTTTGCAACGGTAGATACATAAATGTCCAGGTAGCCACCGCCGTTTA
>JBKJRY010000036.1:0-20574 GCA_046593045.1 Chitinophagaceae bacterium
ATTTATGAACAAAAGGAAAAATGATAAAAAGCAAGTACAAAAATATTTTCACGCAACCCACGTCAAATATGCTGCGTAGTGATTTTTCACAGACTAAATATCTAAACGATTAATAATCCCTTTTATATCACCTGGCATTATTGCCTCGGGTATTTTAGTGCGTGCAATTTCTATGATACTTTTCTTTTCCCTCAAAAATGCAGGAATAAATTGTAGGCCTGCGTCCTTAAAAATTTCCTCTTCTGATTTTGCCTCAGATATTTTTGATTTCAAATTGCCCGAATATTTTTCAAAGGCTTCCATAAATTCGTCGGACCCGCTGGTTTCAAAGCTTCTTTGTATGAAAGTTTTTTCTTCGCAGGGAAGCACTTTTATTTTTATGCCATTGTCGTATTTATACAAAATGTATTCCGGTGTTTGTTGTAAAAATTCAAACTCAGAAAGAGGAGATATTTTGTCTATAATAATTTTTTCATGACGAGCAATTACAAAGCTTATTTCATCGGCTGTCTCGGTATGCCTCGCAATAGCACCTGTTATACTAATATGATTTGTTTCAAAAATTTTTACAAACAATACTTCAAGGTCTGCTGCAAGTTGTTCAACCTGTGCATATAAATAATTGCCTTGTTGCTTCTGATAAAACTCAATTGAATCAATTACATTCTGCTGTGTTTTTTTTCCAAAACCTTTAAGCATTGACAAACGATTTTCATGACACGCATACAAGAGTTCACCAATGTTTTCTATCTCCATTTCTTTCCAAATAATAAAAATCTTTTTTGGGCCAATGCCTTTTATTTTCATCATTTCCATAATTCCGTGAGGAGTTTTTGAAATTAATTCATCCAGCACTTTCATTTTTCCTGTGTCAAATATTTCTATAATTTTATTTCCAATCGCATTTCCAATGCCATTTATAGAGAAAATATTTCCGTGTGAAAGCGTTTGTAGCTCTACCGTTAGTTGTTCGATTTTGTATGCTGCAATCGAATAAGTCTTCGGTTTAAAACTATTCTCTCCATGTACCTCCATTAGTTTGGAAAGAAGTGAAAAGTATTTTGCTATTGCGTAGTTATCCATACAGCAAATGTAAAATTCATCGCTGAAAATTTGAACAAATCTTTATTGGCACGTAATAGGATAGCATTTGTAAGTTAATAGGGAAGCGGGTTTTGGCGGTAGTGCTTAAATAAAAAAAGTCCTGAAACTTTCAGGACTTTAGAAATAGTATGCTTTAAAAATGCAGTATTACTTCTTTTTAGGAGCAGCCTTTTTAGGAGCAGCTTTCTTAGGAGCAGCTTTCTTAGGAGCAGCTTTTTTAAGAGCGGCTTTCTTAGGAGCGGCTTTCTTAGGAGCGGCCTTTTTAGGAGCAGCTTTCGCAGCAGCCTTTTTAGGAGCGGCTTTTTTTGCCATTGCCATGTTTTTAGAATTTAATTGTTAGTAAATAATAATTAAAAATAAAAACATTTTTTTAACTGCCAAAAATTATTTGTGGAATTTATACGAAATGCAATTTCGTTTATGCGGGTGCTTCTAATACATTTACCGATACAAATGTTTTATCGCCTTTGGTTTTTCTAAATTCAACGACACCATCTGATGTCGCAAAAATGGTAAAGTCTTTACCAAGACCAACATTTTTTCCGGGATGATAAACGGTGCCTCTTTGACGAATAATAATATTTCCTGCGATAGCAGCCTGGCCGCCAAATATTTTTACACCAAGTCTTTTGCTTTGCGAATCGCGTCCGTTTTTTACTGAGCCTTCGCCTTTTTGTGAGCCATATTATGAAGAATTAAAAAATTAAAAATTGAGAATAAAAAATGGGTTAGAATAATTAAAACACTTTTTCAATTTTAAAAGTTTATGCTATGTCTGTAACTTTTATGTGTGTGTATTGTGTACGATGACCATGTTTTTTTCTAAACCCTTTTCTTCTTTTCATTTTAAATGCAATCACCTTATCACCTTTCACCAGTTCATTTACAATCTCTGCTTTTACTTTAATTTTTGCATCATCACCCTGGGCAATCTTTCCATCGCTTTCGTGGAAGAGAATTTCAGAAAACTCAATTTTATCTCCCGTTTTACCAGAGATATGAGGAACGTATAAATTTTGACCTGGTTGAACTTTGAATTGCTGACCAGCGATTTTTATTACTGCGAACATACTTGCCAAATTTTTGGAGTGCAAATGTAAGGCATTTAGTAATAAAATGGAGTGTATTATCATTAAAATTACCCAATATTTTAATTTGGGAGCGGATTTTTCACATTTTCAAGCAGTTGTAAAGCGAAAGTTCCATATTTTAGTTTGACTTGTACATAATGACGTAATTCTTTAAACTATTTAGCTTGCTTAAACTATTCCGCTTTTTATTTAGTATTTACGGCTTTTCCGTCTTTCTTTTATTGATGATTCTATTGCTGCCGTTATTTTTATACTCTTTTTTACAAAGCAAAATCGATGGCGGAAACTTCCTTTATAAGGTATGTCGGTTTTGGGCGGATGTTTTTTTCTTCCTGACCGCGATCAGGCATCAAAACATTTATGAAACCCCGCATGACCCCCAGGAACAATATATTTTCATAAGCAACCACATATCTTATCTTGATATTCCTATGATGATGAAAGCTATAAGAGGCCAGCATATACGTATTCTTGGTAAATCTGAAATGGCTAAGATTCCAATCTTTGGCTTTATTTACAAGCAGGGAGCAGTTTTGATTGATCGTGAAAATGCAAGGCAAAGATTGCAAAGTGTAAAAAACCTAGTCTTTTTTTTGAATCAAAAAATTTCTGTTTTTATCTGCCCTGAAGGAACATTTAATATGACCCATCAACCATTAAATTTTTTTTATGATGGTGCATTTCGTATTGCGATTGAAACACAGAAGCCAATTCGCCCGATATTATTTTTAGACACTTATGACAGGTTAAATTACAATACTATATTTTCACTGAATCCTGGTAAATGCCGTGCCGTGTACCTGCCTGAAACAGTTACCTCGGGACTAACTCTGAAGGATATAAAAGGTTTGAAAAAAAATATTTATTGCCAGATGGAAGATGCACTTATACAGTATAAAGCCAGTTGGATTGTTCCTGATCCGGCTTTGTATTCTTTATGATAAAAATAGGCTACAGTAATACATTGGTGTTGATTTTACCAGAGCAATTCTATTCCAATCGCAGATAATATCTTTGTATAGATGAAAGAAAATACTGAAGAACCTGTTTTATTCAATGAAAATTTGCAGGCACCTGATACATGGGTTGAAGTAATTCTTCCACTCGCTATTCCGAAGACCTATACATATTCAGTTCCATTTGCGCTAAACGATAGAATTAATATTGGTTGCCGTGCGGAAGTTGTTTTCGGAAAAAATAAAAAGTATGCAGGTATAATTAAATTGATTTCCAGGCAAAGCCCTCCGTATGAAACAAAAAATATTCTGAACATTATTGATGATGAGCCTATCGTTTACCCACAGCAAATTGCACTATGGAAGTGGATAAGTGAGTACTATATGTGTAGTGAAGGAGAAGTAATGGCGGCCGCATTACCCACGCATTTAAAGTTAAGCAGCGAAGCGATCTTAATTTTTAATGAGGAATATGGCGAGGACTTTTCGCAACTTGACAACGAGGAATATTTGGTTGCAGAGGCATTATTAATAAAAAAGGAATTAAAGCTTACCGAAGTTCAGCAGGTAGCTGATATTATTCATGTGTATCCTCTTGTAAAAAGACTTATTGAAAAAAAAGTATGTTTTATTTGGGAAGCGTTTACAGATAAATACAAAGAGAAAAAAGAAAATTATATACTGCTGAATCCTGAGTTTGAAGACGATGATAAAATGAGTGAGCTGATAAATAATTTCAATAATGCACCTAAACAAATGGAATTACTACTGGGCTATTTGCATTTTTTGAAAACAGAGGGGGAAGTTTCTCAAAGCCAGCTTTTACAAAAAACAAGAGCTACTGCAGCCCAGTTAAAGGCGCTGGTTGATAAAAATATTCTTTTGATCCAAAAAAGAAGTATTGACCGGCTAAAAACACTACCAAAGAAAATGGATTTTAGCTTTGAACTAAATGGAGCTCAAAAAAAAGCATACGCGGAAATTGATCATGCTTTCAAGGCTAAGGATGTTTGCCTCTTGCACGGCATAACCAGCAGTGGTAAAACTCAGTTATACATTAAGCAAATAGAAAAAGTTATAAAGGCAGGAAAACAGGCGCTTTACCTGCTTCCTGAGATCACACTAACGGCACAGATTATACGCAGATTGCAATTGAACTTCGGAGGTAACATCGCAATCTACCATTCAAAATTTAATAATAACGAAAGGGTAGAACTCTGGAATAAAATAAAGACAGGGGAGTTAAAAATCATACTCGGCGCAAGGAGTGCATTATTTCTTCCTTTTAAAAACCTGGGTTTAATAATAATTGATGAGGAGCATGATTCCTCGTATAAACAACAGGAACCTGCACCAAGGTACAATGCAAGAGATGCCGCAGTTTTTTATGCGTCTCTTTTTAACGCTAAGATTTTAATGGGAAGTGCGACTCCTTCGCTTGAAAGTTTTTATAACGCTTCTATAAATAAATATGCTTTGGTAACAATTAAAGAGCGCTATGGCGGCGTTGAACTACCTGAAATGCAAATTGTAGATACAAGGACGGTTGCCGCTTCGAAAAAAGGTAAGGTGATGATATCCCCGCAATTGAAGGCCGCAATTGAAAATACATTGAAGAATGACAGGCAGGTAATTCTTTTTCAGAATCGCCGTGGGTATTCACCTTTATTAATTTGCGGAACCTGTGGATTTATTCCGCACTGTAAAAATTGCGCCGTCACATTAACGCTGCATAAATATTCTAATAAATTGCACTGCCACTATTGCGGCAATACCTATCCAAAGCTTACTACGTGCCCGGCATGCGGTAGCGTAAACTGGATAGAAAAAAATTTCGGGACAGAAAAAATTGAGGAAGAACTTATAACGGCTTTTCCTAAAAACAGGATTGCCCGCATGGATTTTGATTCAGTTAAAGGGAAAAATGCGCATGACACTTTAATAAAATTATTTGAGCAACACAGGATTGATATTCTTGCAGGAACGCAAATGGTTGTTAAAGGATTGGATTTTGAAAAAGTTAGCCTCGTTGGCATTCTCGATGCAGATGGATTATTGAGCTTTGCGGATTTCAGGGTGAATGAAAGAGCTTTTCAGCTGATGGAACAGGTAAGTGGTCGTGCAGGAAGAAAAGCAGAACGTGGACTTGTAATGATACAGGCATCCAAGATCAACCACCCTGTCTTATTGTTTGTGCAGCAGCACGATTATCAAAAATTTTATGATCACGAGATTGCTACAAGAAAACAATTTTTTTATCCCCCTTACAGCAGGTTAATTCGCATAATTTTAAAACATAAAATAAAAGAGATTGTTCATGAGGCTTCAGAAATATTAGGCAATACACTGAAGAAGGATTTTAAATATTTAGTAGGGCCGGCATCTCCCGTTATTAACAGGGTAAGGAATATGTATATTATGGAAATACTAATTAAGGTAACTAAGGACGCCGCGCGGATACAAGCTCAAAAAAAAGTTATAAATAATGCTATAGATCTTTTAAGGTCTGAAAAAAGATTCAGGAGCGTCATGGTAATCCCTGACGTGGATCCCGCATAATCTTTATATTTTTTAGAACTAATATTTAAACATGAAGCTTAAAGAAAACTTTCCTCTCAAAAAATATAACACATTCGGGATAGATGCTTATGCAAAATATTTTGGGGAGTTTTTTTCCGCTGATTCATTTTCTGAGATTTTAAAAGAGACAATCAATGAAGAAAGAATGATTCTCGGCGGGGGAAGTAATATTTTGTTTACTAAAAATTTTGCCGGGACGGTTTTAAAAAATGCAATATCCGGAATAGAAGTGATTAATGAAGACGACAGTTACGTTTATGTAAATGCAGGGGCGGGTGTAAACTGGCATCAATTTGTGATGTATTGCGTGGCCAACAATTATGGTGGAGTGGAAAATCTCTCATTGATCCCTGGAAGCGTTGGCGCTTCACCCATGCAAAATATAGGTGCGTATGGTGTTGAAGTAAAAGATGTTTTCCATGAGCTGGAAGCATGGCATATAGGAGAAAATACCCTGCAAAAATTTGATAATGCCGAATGTGAATTTGGTTACCGGGAAAGTGTTTTCAAAAAAAAATATAAGGGACAGTTTGTGATATTGAATGTAACATTTAAATTAAGAAAGAACCCCGTGTATAATATCTCGTATGGTGCTATAAAGGAGGAACTTGAAAATATGAATGTCCACGAGTTAAGCATCAAAGCCATTTCAGACGCTGTCATAAAAATAAGACGATCAAAATTGCCCGATCCGGAAGTGTTAGGAAACGCGGGAAGTTTTTTCAAAAATCCTTTTGTTACACTGAATGAATTACAAAAGTTGCAGGCCGTTTATCCTGCCATTCCATTTTTTAAAAATGACAGCAGCACTTTAAAAGTTCCTGCAGGATGGCTGATAGAACAGTGTGGCTGGAAAGGTTATCGCAAGGGCGATGCGGGCTGTTATGAAAAGCAGGCTTTGGTTTTAGTGAATTATGGTGAGGCAAGCGGGGAGGAAATTCTGAAACTAAGTGAACTAATTAAAGACTCAGTTGGGAAAAAGTTCTGCATAAAATTAGAAACTGAGGTCAATATAATTTAATTTTTTCCATTTCGTCCGATCTATGCTTTCAATACCACATCTCAATTAAAAATTTACTTTATCATATAAAAATTGTGAAAAGCCGGCTTTTGAATAATTCCATTTATCTCTAAAGATTCAACAGGATTCAGGCATTGAACTTTTGAAGAGCCGCAAGCCATTGAAGTTCTCGGACTTATTATCTTTGATATTTTTATCGAAGTGTTTGTTGATGGAAGAAAAAATACCCAGTCATAATTTGCATTGACAGCAAAATCTCCCGAACGATATGGAAAGCTTAATGTATCCCCGTTTTTCTTGATTCGATACGATTGATTGGATGTAAAAATTGCCGTATCAATTAACTTAGAAAAGCTATCGTCTTTAAAATATTTCCTGATAATGATTGTGCCAACATCAGAAGAATCGTAATGAATAAAATTTGGATTCAAATCTTCGTCAATACAGTCACATTTTTTACATGAGATTATTGAAATAATAATGAGAAATCCAAAAACTGATTTCCAGAGAGTTTTCGACATTAGTCTCATATTAAAATTCTACTTGAAATCTTCATCATCCAATTCATCATCACTAAACGATTGTGTACTCATATTGAGCATGCTTCCCATAAGATCTTTAAATTCAATTTTTCCTTCAACTACTTTTTTACTTATAAGCGAATAGGTCGAAAGTCCGTGTAGCACAAACTCCATAAGTAAGGCATTCTCTTTAGCATTGGCATTTGGAAAATGTTTTTTTACAATACCATATAACCCATCAACTTTATAGAGCAACTGGATTTTATCTTCATCTTTTATTCCAAAGAAAATATTCAAATGGTTGCCTGCATCGAACCACCTTGTTATAGCCTTATATGGATTTTCATCTGCAACGTTCTCTTTAGTTTTCCTTTTTTTATAAGTTTCAGGATTAGGAAAATATTTCGCAAACTGAGTGCGGATTGCTTTTTCCATCAGATTATAAGCTACCTGGTAAGGGCCTTCTTGTTCTCCTTCATAAACGAGTTCTATTTTTCCTGTGATCGATGGAATGATACCTGCAAGATCACTCACCCAAACCTGAGTTTCTTTTTCTTTGTTCATAATCGCACGCCTTTCCGCGGCACTTACAGCATTTTCAAATGCGGCGATGGTAAGCCTTGCAGAAACGCCACTTTTTTTATCAACGTATTCACTTGCACGTGCTTCAAAAGATACCTGTTCAATTAGTCGCTTTACAAGATCACTGACATTTATTTTCTTCAGCTGGTCTTCATGAAGGCTCGCTTCCTGTTCTGTGATGGATAGGGAAGTCTCTAATGAAGTAGGATAGTGGGTAAGTATCTGGCTTTCTATCCTGTCTTTAAGAGGTGTTACAATGGCGCCACGGTTCGTGTAATCTTCGGGGTTGGCTGTGAATACAAACAATATATCAAGCGGCAATCTTAATTTAAAGCCTCTTATTTGGAGATCACCTTCTTCCAGGATGTTAAATAAAGAAACCTGGATGCGTGCCTGGAGATCGGGTAATTCATTGATAACAAAAATTCCCCGGTTGCTCCTCGGGATTATTCCATAGTGGATCACACGTTCATCCGCGTAACTTAATTTCAGGTTAGCTGCTTTGATAGGATCAATGTCTCCAATAAGATCGGCGACACTTACATCGGGAGTGGCAAGCTTTTCACCATAGCGCATGCTGCGATGAAGCCAATCGATCGGCGTATCGTCCCCTTTTTCTTTCTCAAGGTCTTTGGCATATTTACTTAGCGGATTAAATGGATCATCATTTACTTCGCTTCTCGCGATAACAGGAATATATTCATCGAGCAATTCAATCATTTGCCTTGCCATACGGGTTTTGGCTTGTCCCCGCAAGCCCAAAAACAAAATATTATGCCTTGATAACAAGGCTCTTTCAGTATCAGGTATTACAGAATCTTCGTAACCAATTATTCCCGGAAAAGTTATTTCTTTTTTGCTGATTTTCTTTATCAGGTTTTCCCTTATCTCTTCTTTTATCGGCTTTGGTTTATAACTGCTTTCCTTTAATTGGCCTAATGTTTTAATTTTTTGTATGTCCATAAAAAGTAACACGATTAAGTGTGTTTAATGATTTTATTGAAAACTGGTTTTTGTGTATTTTGATAACTAATCTTGCAGCCGGAAGTTAATTGAGTCGTGCAATTAGCGGGCCACCTGCATATTGTAAGTTTCGGGTCAATCTCGGACTATATCAAAATGAACATTTATAATTAGTGATAGTTTAATTCTACCAATATTGTCTTAATTAAGTCACTCATTGTCCTCTTTCGCTTTCCCGTGTTTTCGCCTAACTCCTCAATTTCTCAACTTATCCGGTATCGATTAATATACGGTTTTTCTTTTGCCACTTTCAAAATCTTTAAAAATAAATGCTCCAAGTTTGTCAAGAGAAGCAAAGAATGCTTTACCATTATTTGTTTCAGTAAATTCCGTTACAAATCTTTGCAGGTAAGGATCACTTGCGATCATGAAGGTAGTGATTGGAATTTTCAATTTCTTGCATTGCGCTGCCAAATTGAGACAACGATTTAAAATTCTCCGGTCCACACCAAAACTATTTTTATAATAGCGCCTTCCTATTTTCAGGCAGGTTGGCTTACCATCGGTAATCATAAAAATTTGTTTGTTAGGATTTTTTCTTCTTCTTAAAATATCCATGGCCAGGTCAAGGCCTGCAACAGTGTTGGTATGATATGGGCCTACCTGCAAATAGGGAAGATCTTTTATTTCTACTGTCCAGGCATCGTTTCCAAAAACAACAATATCAAGGGTGTCTTTAGGATATTTTGTCACTATCAGTTCACTCAGGGCCATGGCAACTTTTTTTGCAGGGGTTATCCTGTCCTCACCGTACAATATCATACTGTGAGAAATGTCAATCATAAGTACTGTCGATGTTTGGGCTTTAAAATCTGTTTCACGGATCTGGAGATCGTCTTCGTGCATGCTAAAACTATCAATACCATGGTTGATCTGGGCATTTCGTATTGATTCAGTAAAGTCTATTTGCTCCAGCCTATCGCCAAATTGAAATGGACGGGTTTCCGGGTTGATCTCGTCTCCACCGCCCGGTTTGAATGTATTATGATTGCCCTGCTTAGTTTTTTTTAACTTACCGAATATTTCTTCAAGACTGCGTTTTCTTATTCCCTGCTCTGTTTTTGGAGTAATCTTTATTTCGCCATTTTGTTTATTTTCATCAATGTATCCTTTACTCTTCAAATCTTCAATAAAGTCCCCCGTTCCATATTCATCATCCGTAAGGTTGTATTCTTTATCCAATTCTGTAAGCCAGCTTAGTGCCTCACCAACATCGCCGCTTGTGTAGGTGAGAAGCTGCATAAAAATGTCTAAAAGCTTTTCAAAAGAAGATTTCTTATTTTCATTTGGATCGAATTTTGAAAAATTATTTCCAAGCATTTTATTGTTATTTAAAAGGTGTAGAATTGATTCTTATTCTCAATTTCCCCTGCAAATTACTAAACAAACTAACTTTTGAAATGGTTCGCTTGTTAAATAAAAAATCCCGCTGCACTAAGCACCGGGATTGAAATTATCAATTTTTTTTCTATTGAGTTTTATCAGTCACCGGCGTATCTCTTTGCACTTTAGGCATATTATTAATTACGGGATTTTTTTCTTCAGGGTTTGCCAGCACCGGAGTTTTAAAATATTGTTCCATTTGCTGTAACTGCTGGAGCAATTGTTGTACTATTTGATTTTCATACGCCAGCGAGGCCTGTTTATTTTCATCAAGGCTATTGTAGTAAATAACCTGTTGTTCCAGGTCTTTCCGCAGGGCATCAGAAACTTTTTTAGCCAAGACAGTATCACCGGCTTTGTATGCAGCAAGTAAAAATTGACCGGATATCTGATTTTGTTGCTGACGCCGCGACACGAGTCCGTAAGGAAAGTTTTCCTGGAGCATCATACTATCGCATTTGTTCAGCATACGTTTGGCATCATCCTTCATGTCATGTTCGGCAAGGTTATTCGCTACCTGTGCGTACTGCATCCTTATAGTGTTCAGGTGCCTCCTGTTCTCTTCGTCGTAATAGACGCCCCGAACATTCGCATTCCCGAATGCAAATTTATTCATCATTACATCATAGGCCCACTCACGGTTTACTGAACTATTAACTACCGGTACAAGCCTGTAGGTAAGTCCGTCCGTTCTTAAATATGATTGGAAACCAAGTTCATCATATGGTGATGTAAAATAAATGGGACGTTTCCATTTATTTGCGGCAATGATATTTAATATGGCTGTTTCATTTTTCCCCAATGCATTTTTTGGGATATCAAACACTACATCACTCACAACACTGTCAGTAGCACTAACCGTTCCATTTTGTTTTACCAAATTTACATCAACAGGAATTTTTACTTTTTTTGTAGGGAAAATATTTAAATATTCCTCACCGTTTTGAGCCATCCTGGTAGGATCATCACTGCCTGAATACTCCTTCATCATTGTATAGAGATCCATTGGCTGAGACTGATCTACTTTGGCACCCGGTGCATCAGGATAATAATATATTGCATCCCTTTTACTTCCCATTATCTCTTCTGGCGTCCAGACTACGTCAATCGGATCACTCTGGTTCACTTTATAGCGAAGCTGGTTGATGTACCAGTCAGTGCCAAGAAGGCTGGAGTTAATCACTCTTACGTCTCGTCGTATTCCCTGCACCTCCTGCGCATACCAAAGGGGATACGTGTCATTATCTCCAAAAGTTATAAGTATTGCATTAGGTGCGCAACTTTGCAGGTAATCAGAACCCAGGTCCCTGGCAAGCACTTTATGGCTGCGGTCGTGGTCATTCCACTCCTGGCTTGCCATTAATACCGGCACGGCTAGAAGGCACAATCCGGCAGCTGCATAGCCTGACAGGTTACTTTTTATAAATTTTTCAAATAATTCTTTCACATACAAAACCCCAAGACCGATCCATATTGCAAATGCATAAAAAGAACCAACATATGCGTAATCCCTTTCACGGGGCTGATTGCCGGCCTGATTCAGGTAAATAATGATCGCGAATCCCGTAAAGAAAAATAGAAGTCCGGTAACAAGTGTGTCCTTTTTATCTTTGGTATATTGATACACGAGTCCGAGAATACCCAAAATAAGTGGCAGACAGAACATAGTATTATGTGCTTTGTTACGCTTTATCGTATCAGGCATTTTGCTTTGATCGCCCAATCTTGCATTGTCCCAGAATGAAATACCGGTGAGCCAGTTACCATCACGTACATTGCCCATATCAATGCCTTGAATATCATTTTGCTTGCCTGCAAAATTCCACATGAAATATCTAAAGTACATCCAGTTGAACTGGTAACTTACAAAGAAGCGAATGTTATCAGCCATTGTGGGCTTATCATAATAGGCTCCGGTTTTTTGATCTTTACCAATTCCTGCAAAGCTTGCATAATAGTCGGCATGCCCCTGGTCATTGCTGTTATCCCACATCCTTGGAAAGAAGTGCATATCTTCAGGTGCATATTCTGTTACATATCTTCTTCCCTTCTTCTCATACTTTTCTTTGCCCTTTACATAAGTTTCCACGGGATCCTGCGATACAGCCTGGGCGGTAAAATCCTGCCCCTTTAACACCGGCCAATCTCCATATTGCTCGCGGCTCAGGTAACCCACAAGGCTCACGGGATTGTCAACATTAAACATATCTACCGCCGGATCAGCATTGGACCGGATCAGCGTTGTATAATAGGTAGAAAAGCCTATGAGTACAAAGGCAAAACTCCACATGGCGAGTTTCAAAAAATTCCAGTTTTTCTTCCTGGCAAGCCTGAGCATGTACCAGATAATGACAGCCATAAACACAAAAAAGAATGAAAATCCTGAGAAAAAAGGAAGGCCAAAATCATTTACAAATAATATATCGAATTGCCCGGCGAGTTTAATAGTCCATTGAATCATGGGCACCTGTACAATACCGGTAATCAGGCAGCCGATCAGGAAAGCCCAGAAGGTGCCCCATTTAGTTACATTATATCTTTTGAAATAATAAACCATTACAATGGCAGGAATAGTAAGGATATTGAGTAAGTGCACACCTACCGCAAGCCCTATCAGGTAAAATATAAGAATTAACCACCTGTCTGCCCGGGTAAAATGCCCTTTAATTCCATTTGATTGCTCAGTAGTTACGTCCTGTTCCCACTTAAGCACAGCCCAAAAAACTATTGCGGTAAAAAATGATGAGCTGGCGTATACTTCTGATTCTACCGCACTGTACCAGAATGAATCGCTGAATGTATATGCTAATGCACCCACTACGCCTGCAGCCATTATCATGAATACCTGCATGAATGTAAGAGTGCCGGGATTATTTTTTTCGTAAATTTTTCTTGCAAAGTGAGTAATGCTCCAGAATAAAAATAGAATAGTGAAACCACTCATTAGTGCGCTCATGCTATTCAGGCCAAGTATGGCATTATCAGGGTTGGAAAAAGGTATCATGAAGATCCTTCCCAGTAAAATAAATAAGGGAGCCCCGGGCGGATGAGGAATTTCAAGTTTGTAAGCACTGGAAGCAAATTCACCGCAGTCCCAGAAACTGCCTGAAGCCTCCATTGTTAATAAATATACCAGGCAGGCAATGAAGCAAATAGCCCAACCTGTAATGTTATTGATGCGTTTAAAGCTCATAATTCCGATTTATAAGGAGCGGCAAATATAAAACTATGAACGCTACATTTTATATGACTGTATTTTTTTCTTACAAAGGAATGTTAATGTTGGCTAAATGTTTATAGGAATCCAGGTATAAATTAATTCCACCAGTGGTTTCACAATCACCTATTGTTTTTAAAAGATTCCCCTAATATTTCCAAAAATGTAAATGAGATTGAGGCTATTAGAAATAAAAGATTTAGCATTAGAATTGGGCCGGTTGGAAATAAGGTGGAAGAATAAAGATGGCGGAAATAGTAAGGTAAATAGGCAAATAAAGAAATGAATCGCTTAAGCTGTTAAAATGAAAAAATTAATATCGCTCCTTTTATGTGAAATAATATGCAAGGCATTTATTTGCAAGATTTTGAACTTATAATGTTTTATTATTGAAACTTAATTTTCAATTGACTCTTAACAATTCAGGCAGGTTATTTGTAACTTTCTCAACCTATGCCAAATCTGATTTCATTTACTGATAAAGGACTTTATTGTGAGAAAGGTGATTTCTATATTGATCCATGGAAGCCTGTTGACAAGGCAATAATTACGCACGGGCATGGTGATCATGCATACTTTGGCCATAAGCATTACCTGTGCCATACTTACACAAAGCCAATACTTCAATTGCGACTCGGTAATAACAATTATCAAACTCTCGGTTGGGGAGTCTCAATAAATATGAACGGCGTAAATGTGTCGCTCCATCCCGCGGGGCACATCATTGGGTCATCGCAAATACGAGTAGAGAATAATGGCGAGGTATGGGTAGTGAGTGGCGATTTTAAAGTAGAAGATGACGGGCTTAGTGGGAAATTTGAGCCGGTGAATTGTAATACATTTATTACAGAGTCAACTTTTGGCTTGCCAATTTATAAATGGAAACCGCAGGAAGAAATTTATGATAACATCATCACCTGGATCAATAAAAATAAAGAGAATGGCAAAGCGAGCATATTACTTGCATACAGCCTTGGTAAAGCCCAGAGGGTATTACAGGGAATAAAAGACACGACACAAACGATCTTTGCACATGGAGCAATTTTCAATATGCAGCAAACATTGATAGATGCAGGATGGAATATTACACCGGTTGAAAGGATAACTCCTGAAACACCGAAGGAATTATTGAAGCACTCTGTGATCATTGCGCCGCCATCTGCTGACTGGTCAACATGGATGAAAAAATTTCAGCCATATTCCGTAGGTGTCTGCAGTGGCTGGATGCAGGTAAGAGGCAATGTAAGAAGAAGAAACGTTGATGCGGGTTTTCCATTAAGTGATCACGCAGATTGGGATGGACTTTTACAAGCAGTAAAAGCAACAGGTGCAGAAAAAGTATTTGTTACGCATGGGTTCCAGTCTGCATTCAGCAGGTATCTTAATGAAGAAAATATCGCTATTGCTGCGGAGGTAAAAACACAATATGGAAACGAAGATGAGGAAGTAGCCTCCGGCTAACGTTACTGAGGTTATAGGCGAATGATAATTCATTCAAAATTTATGATGACAGAAAATATAAATGCTGAAAACGATCCTACTTTTTCTCAGTCGGGGAACGAAGGGGTGGAATTTTCTGGCCTTGAATTATTCGCACAACTCGTAAGTGAACTCAGCAGTTCCAACAAGACAAATGATAAAATACAAAGCCTCGTAGATTATTTCGCAACTGCTCCTGGTAATGATAAAGTCTGGGTGATTGCCATCTTCAGCGGGCGAAGACCACGGAGGGCTGTTAACTCCAGGCTTATGCGTGACTGGTGTGCAGAAATCACTAACTATCCATCGTGGTTATTCGATGAATGTTATCATACTGTAGGGGATCTTGCAGAAACGCTTGCATTGCTTTTGCCTGAAACTAAAGATGAGTATCATGTAAACGAAAGTCTTTCATATTATTTACAGGAATTTATTTCGTTGGAAAAACAAGATGAATCTATAAGGAAGAAATTTATTATTAACAGCTGGAACCAGATGAATCGCGATGAGAGGTTTGTCTTCAATAAACTGATAACAGGAAGTTTCAGGATCGGTGTTTCACAAAAAACAATTGTAAACGCATTGTCAAAAGTAGTTGATCTTTCTGCATCTGTAATTGCCCATCGAATCAGTGGTAACTGGGATCCTGTTACAACATCTTTCGAAGACCTGCTGAGTGAATCCGCATCTGCCTCAGATTTTTCAAAGCCCTATCCTTTCTATCTTGCCTATGCACTTGAAGATGAGCCGGAAGCGTTGGGTAATCCTGGTGAATGGCAGGCTGAATGGAAGTGGGATGGCATTCGCGGCCAGGTTATTAAAAGAAACAATGAATTATTTGTCTGAGCCGGGGAGAAGAATTGATGACCGATAAATTTCCTGAGTATTTTATTTTAAAAGATTTGTTGCCGGATGGTGTTGTTATCGATGGAGAAATTATTCCGGCTGTTGATGGCAAGCCATTAGCTTTTGCAGTTTTGCAGACACGCATTGGCAGAAAAAATATCGGGAAGAAACAATTGCAGGAAGCGCCGATTTGTTTTTTTGCTTACGACCTGCTGGAATTTAATTATGAGGACTGGCGTCAAAAATCATTGGAGGAGAGAAGAGTGAAACTGGAAGAGATTATTTCACCATTAAAGAATAATTCAATCCGAATTTCTGAAATTATCAATTTTTCAGCATGGAATGAACTGGCGGAATTAAGAAAGAATTCAAGGGATATGAACAGCGAAGGTATCATGCTTAAAAGAAAAGATTCAGATTACAAAGTAGGGAGAAAAAGAGGAGACTGGTGGAAATGGAAGATTGATCCGCTAACCATAGATTGTGTGATGGTGTATGCACAAAAGGGTAGCGGCAGAAGAAGCAACCTCTACACCGATTATACTTTTGCAGTGAAAGACGGCGATAAACTGGTAACTTTTACCAAAGCTTATTCAGGCCTGACAGATAAAGAATTTGCCCAGGTGGATAATTTCGTGAAAAGAAATTCAATTGAAAAATTTGGGCCTGTGAGAACCGTAAAGCCTGAACTGGTTTTTGAAATTGCCTTCGAAGGAATAGCCGCAAGTAAGCGGCATAAAAGTGGGGTGGCCTTGCGTTTTCCAAGAATGAGCAAGTGGCGGAAAGATAAAACTGTGGATGAAATAAATACTATTGAAGACTTGAGCACGATGTTGAAGTTGTATGGAAAGTAAAACCTTCCTAAGTAAAACTCATAATAATTATTCAAAATTTTTAGACTAACTGGTGGAATTAGAAACAACGAAAGGGTATAAAATAATTAAGCAATGGCTCACCTCCAAAGGCTTTTCGCCATTTCCATTCCAGGAAGAAACCTGGCAACACATTATTGATAAAAAGTCCGGTTTGGTAAATGCTCCCACGGGATGCGGCAAAACATTTTCGGTTTTCCTGGGAGCTCTTATCGACTTTATTAGTGAGCATCCGAAAAATTATAAATCAAGGTCAAAAAATAACCTGCAGCTTTTATGGGTCACGCCTCTGCGGGCTCTTGCGACGGACATTGGCAGGGCAATGGAGGAGGTAATAGAGGAACTGGGTATGAAATGGAAAGTAGCTATCCGCAATGGAGATACCAGTTTAAGTGACCGGGCAAAACAAAAAAGACAAATGCCGGAAGTGTTGATTATAACTCCGGAAAGCCTGCATCTTTTGTTGGCGCAAAAAAATTACCCTGATGTTTTTAAATCGCTTAAAATAATTACTGTTGATGAATGGCATGAGCTGCTTGGTAGTAAAAGAGGTGTGCAGGTAGAACTGGCCATTTCAAGGATTGTAGGCCTTATTAATAAGGTAAAGACAGACAAAAAACTTGCAATAAATCATAATACGGATGGCCTTTTTTCTTCCCCTTCAGGGCTTTCTCTTTGGGGCATCAGTGCGACTATAGGCAATCTCGACCAGGCCAAAGAAGTATTATTCTCCCCTCTCTCCTTTGGAGAAGGGCCGGGGATGAAGTCCGAAACTGTAACTGCTCAAATCAACAAACCTATCAGCATTGAATCTGTCTTCCCGGATGAAATAGAAAAATTTCCCTGGGCCGGCCATTTAGGAATTAAACTCGTTGACAAAGTAATTCCCATTATAATGAACAGCACTACCACGCTGATTTTTATCAACACCCGTGGCATGAGTGAAATGTGGTACCAGGCACTCCTTACAGCATGCCCGGAGCTTTCGGGAGCTATTGCCTTACATCATGGCAGTATTGAACGGGATTTAAGATCATGGGTTGAAGAAAACCTTCATACGGGAAAATTAAAGGCGGTAGTTTGTACTGCGAGTCTTGACCTTGGAGTAGATTTTCGGCCAGTCGAGACTGTTATACAGGTAGGTTCTCCGAAAGGTGTCGCAAGATTTTTACAAAGAGCAGGAAGGAGTGGTCACAGGCCGGGAGAAGTAAGTAAAATTTATTTTCTGCCGACACATTCTTTGGAATTGATAGAAGCTGCAGCTTTAAAAGAAGCTACCGAAATAAAACTTATCGAAAGCAGGGACCCAAGAATATTGTGTTTTGATGTATTGATTCAATATTTAAGCACACTTGCCATTTCTGATGGCTTTTATCCCAAGCAAGTTTTTGAAGAAATAAAATCTACTTACTGCTACCGCCATATCACCACTAATGAATGGGAACAAATTCTTCATTTTGCCACTGCCGGTGGCGTGGCACTGCAGCAATACGACGACTATAAAAAAATTGAAATCATCGACGGGCTTTATAAAATTAATAGTCGCAGGATAGCGATGCGACACAGAATGCACATTGGCACAATTGTAAGCGACCCTATGATGAAGGTAAAATTTATCAGTGGTGGATACATCGGTGTTATTGAAGAATGGTTTATTGCACGTCTGCAACCGGGAGATGTTTTTACGTTGGCAGGCAGAACATTAGAATTTGTAATGATAAAAGACATGACAGCGGTTGTGAGAAAGTCGAATTCAAAAAGATCTATTATACCAAGCTGGCAGGGTGGGAGAATGCCTTTGTCAGCAAACCTGGGCAGAATGCTCAGAAAAAAGTTTGACGAAGCAGGGATGGTACTTCATGAAAAAAATAAGAAAGGAATTGATGAAGAAATTCTTGTGCTGCAGCCTTTATTTGAGCTCCAGGAATATCTTTCACACATTCCGAAACAAAATGAATTACTGATTGAGCATATAGAAACCAAAGATGGCTTTCACCTGTTTGTTTTTCCATTCGAAGGAAGATTGGTGCACGAAGCTATGGCAGCGATATTGGCTTATCGTGTCAGCCGCATTACACCCATAACTTTTTCATTCGCGATGAACGATTATGGATTTGAGCTTTTGAGCGATCAGCCTATACCGGTGGATGATACAAATTCCTATGAACTTTTTTCCCCGGAGAATTTATTGGAAGACATTCAAAGAAGTTTGAACAGTGTAGAAATGGCGAAGAGAAAGTTCCGGGACATTGCTGTTATTGGTGGATTGATCTTCCAGGGTTTTCCTGGTGAACAAAAAAAGGCGAGACATTTGCAATCATCAGCTTCATTACTCTTTAATGTCTTTTCAGAATATGAGCCGGGAAATTTATTATTGAAACAAGCCTATAATGAAGTGATGGAACAGCAAATGGAAGAGCAACGGCTTAGAGATATGCTTGAGCGTATTCAGCAGGGAAAGATCGTAATTACATTTCCAAACAGACTAACGCCATTTTGTTTCCCGATAAAAATAGACAGTATGCGTGAAAATCTTACTTCAGAAAAACTGGAAGACAGGGTGAAGAGAATGCAGATACAACTGGAGAAATCATAAACCTTTTGTCTTCCTATATTTGCACGAAAACTAATTCTTGTTTTCTCCTGTAAAATTTGTTCTGCATAAACAAACGCTCTGGCTATCACCTGCACGCTGTATTTATTGGGAAGAAGAAAAAGCATTGATACTCTCTGATCTGCATTTTGGTAAGTCAGGACACTTCAGAAAATCTGGCATTGGTATACCACAGGATATTTATAAGGAAGATCTTCAGCGATTGTTTTCCCAGATACAGTTTTTTAAACCAAATATGCTGCTTATTGCAGGCGATATGTTTCATAGCCACGCAAATAAAGAAATCGATTTCTTTTTGAAATGGAGAAATGATGTTCCCAACCTGGATATTCATCTCATAAAGGGAAACCACGATATTCTATCCAACAAATTTTATGATCAGGCACATATTAAAATTGATAAACAAAAATTATCGATAAAAAGCTTTTGTTTTACCCATGATATTGCATCTGCTTGTGACGATGATATTGAAGATCTATTTACATTTTCGGGACATATACATCCCGGGATAAAAATGAGTGGAGTCGGAAAGCAGTCTTTCAGGCTTCCATGTTTTTATTTTACTGATAAATACGCTGTGTTACCAGCCTTCAGTCTGTTTACGGGATTGTATAAATTAACTCCTAAAAAAACGGACAACGTTTTTGCATTGGTGGAGAACCAGGTAATCAAACTGCAATAATCAACAAGTATGAGAATTAGCACTTCACTTTTAAGATTGATTGAAGGGTAAGCAGGTTCTCAATTTATTTGTTTTCCACTATTAAAAAATCCTGGCAATTAATACATAAACACCCCATCAAACCCCTTTTATTTTCCATTAAATTTTCTTTTAGCCAGTTTTAAATAATCAATATAGTAAACTATTTTGAGCGTCAATTCATTCGAATGAGGATTATGAAAAACAGTAGTGAAATTTTTTGTATAAGTCCTGTTTATCATTCCATCAATGTCCACATCATTGCCTAATGCATTTTTCCATGATAAGATTATTCGGCTGCCTGATAAAAAATACCAGGTATAAAACATATCCAGGTTAAACGTATTGAAATTTTGATCATGCCCTGCTTCATAGGTTCTGTCAGTCCAGTATCCGTCGTCCATTACGTTATAAAAATCCAGGTAATTAACCCTGCTCCAGTAATGCCTCATTCTTACGGTTAGATCCATTACAGGACTAAAATTATACGTGCCTCCTATGATTGTATAGTTTGATTTAACATCGCGCTTCCCCAGCACAGGTTCGCCCGTAGCTCCATCCCTATAAACATATCCATAATTTGAA
>JBKJRY010000265.1:0-6007 GCA_046593045.1 Chitinophagaceae bacterium
CGGTTCAATCGCAGAAGGTTTGGAACCAGTAGCTTTCATAAACTAATCGTAACCATGATGCAAACAAAACCGTTATTTTTAAAACAGTTCACGACTTAAAAGACTAATTCTATAAAATTTTATAGCAGAAAGTTACCAAAGAGTATGGGATTAATTAATCGCCTTAAAAAATAAGATTGATTTTTGCTAGTGATAAGACATAGTTTAAAATAAATGAGATGAAGACAAAGTATGATGCCATCGTCGTTGGCTCCGGACCTAACGGTTTTGCCGCTGCCATAACCATGCAGCGTGCAGGGCTTTCTGTATTACTTGTTGAAGGGAGTGATATTTTGGGTGGCGGTGTACGTTCTGCAGCGTTAACACTTCCGGGTTTTATACATGATGTGTGCTCCGCCGTGCATCCGCTTGGACAAGATTCTCCTGTTTTTAAACAACTAAATCTTGAGCAATTTGGCCTGGAATACCTAACGCCAGAATATGCCGTTGCTCATCCTTTTGATGACGGTTCAGCCGTGGCAATTCAATGTTCAATAGAAGAAACTGCGGCGCAACTGGATAATGATGCTGCTAATTACAAAAAAGTTTTTTCACCATTGGTAAAAGAATGGCCATCGCTACGTTCCGCATTTTTAGGCCCGCTGCATGCCAGCGCTCCAACAAAGACAAAAGCAAATTTTGCTTATTACGCGCTTAGCTCAGCCAACTATTTTGCTAAACATCATTTCAATACCAACGCGCTTCAATCGGTTTTTGCAGGCATGGCGGCACATTCAATACTACCGCTGAATAAGCTTACTACATCTTCAATTGGGATTGTTCTCAATGTAGTTGCCCATATCAATGGCTGGCCCTTACCAAAAGGCGGGGCGCAACAAATTACCAATGCCCTGGCGTCGTATTTTATAAAAGCGGGTGGTAAAATACAAACAGGCTGTGTAGTAAATTCTTTACAGCAATTGCCTCCTTCCTGCGCCATATTGCTTGATCTAACACCTGCACAATTAATTTCAATTGCGGGAGATAAATTTTCTGCACTGTACAAATGGCAACTGGGAACGTATAAATATGGGGCAGGAATATTCAAAATTGACTGGGCGCTTTCTCAAGCCGTTCCTTTCACAAATGACAAATGCAGGGCCGCGGCTACGATACATATTGGTGGAACCATACAGGAAATTTATGACAGCGAAGCGACTATTGCAAAAAATAAGCATGCTGATAAACCATTTGTCTTGTTTGTGCAGCCCGGTGTTATTGATACAACGAGAGCGCCTTCCGGCAAACATACGGCCTGGGCTTACTGCCATGTTCCTAACGGATCAAGAATAGATATGACTGCAGCAATTGAAAAACAGGTTGAGCGTTTTGCTCCCGGCTTCCGCGATTGTGTTCTTGCACGGCATGTCATGAATACTCATGACCTGGAAGCTTATAATCCGAATTATATCGGTGGAGATATAAATGGCGGAGCAGCTATAGCAAGCCAGCTTTTTACAAGGCCTGTTTTGAGACTTTCACCATATCGGACTTCTGCAAAAGGCATCTATGTTTGCTCTTCATCAACTCCGCCGGGTGGCGGCGTGCATGGCATTTGCGGCTATTATGCTGCACGGCGGGCTTTAAAAGATTTGTTTGGTAAACAAATTCCCTGGCTATAAATAAGACCAATCTTTTTATTCGCGAATGTGCTGAATCATATAATTGCCGCTCCTGTGGCTTTTGATCTTGAGAGGTGTTTGACTATTCGAAAACCCAATAATCAACTACCAATACCTTATCCAATATAGGTTTAAGTAATGTTGAAAAAGCCTGGTGCGCCGGATGCGGCAAATAGATTGCCCTGTCTGCTTCTGATGCAAAACTTACAAAAAAACAATGAGTAAAGCCCTGGTTTAGATTTTCAGGACTGTTGTTTGTTCCCCATTCAAATGTTTTTATTTGTGGTATTTTTTGAGGCAATTCAGCAAAGGCATCAGTAACTTCTTTTATCTGTGCATCAGTACTGCCTTCTTTAAAACTAAAGAGTACCACGTGTCTTAATAATTTTTCCTTCATAGTATTATTATTTGTTTGTGCGGTTATGTGCACCAGGGTTAATGTCAGTAAACAAGTTAGGAGGCAAAACTTTTTCATTATATATCGTTTTAATAAAAATAATTCAACATTAAACAACTGCCGGTTTTACATTCATCTTTTATAAAGAAACTCATTTTCTTTGAAATAAAAGAGATGTAAAAAATCCAACAAAAAAGATTGCAACGGTTGCAAAAACGATAGTCAGGTAACTATGGAAATGACTCGCAAAAACATTATCACCTCCAATGTATGGTGAAATACTCAGCCAGAGAATAATCAATAAACCTGCTATTGTTCCAACCATTGCGCCGGTGGACCTGGTCATTTTTGAAAAAGCTGCCAATAGGAAAATGCCAAGCATACCGCCACTGAATATAGAGGCTAATTTCCACCATGCATCCAATGCACTTTTTACATTGATCATTGCTATTGCCACCATAATACCTATAATACTTATAACAAGAGATGAAAGATATAAAACCTTCATTGCCTTTTTTTCTGAAATGGGTTCTTTGCTGTATCGCTTGTAATAATCTGTAAGAAAAACAGTGGCTGAACTATTAAAACTGGTGGCAATAGTGCTCATGCCTGCAGCGAATATAGAAGCGATTAAAAGCCCGGTAATTCCAACGGGTAGCTGCGTAACAATGAAATAAGGAAATATCCGGTCGCTCATGCCTGGCTGTTGCAATTCCGCAGGCAATACAGCCGCTCCCGACTGATAGAATGAAAATAATGCTGTACCAATAAATATGAACACAAGGGATAC
The DNA here is from genome assembly GCA_046593045.1 of Chitinophagaceae bacterium. GTDB lineage: Bacteria > Bacteroidota > Bacteroidia > Chitinophagales > Chitinophagaceae > Ginsengibacter. The sequence continues at coordinate 2,849 of JBKJRY010000265.1, forward strand.
AGGCACGTATATCATACCGCCCCAGAAGGCAGATCTTTTAGCTTCTCTTTCTGATTTGGAAGCCATATACCGTTGCACATAGTTTTGATCTATACCATAATTCTGCAGGTTAATAAAAATACCATATACAAGTACTACCCAAAAAGTAGGCTCGGATAGACTTGAGCCAAAGCTTCCGAGGCTAAATTTATTTTTCTCGGCAGCTATGGAAAATAGCTGGCCCGGGCCTTCAGGCATATTAAACAAGATATATATGGCACTTACCAACGCTCCCCCAATGAGGATGATTCCCTGTATCGCATCAGTCCATACCACAGCTTCAAAGCCGCCCAGTAAAGAATAAAGAGTAACGGCCAATCCCGTAATAATAATGATCGTAATAATATCCCAGCCAATAACTGCATTAAGTGTAAGTGCAAGGAGGTAAAGTATAGTACCAACCCGCATTACCTGCGTGAGAAGATAGCACCCGGAGACATATACACGGGCCCATGGCCCAAACCTCGTTTCAAGAAAAGTATAAGCTGACGGGCTTTTTGTTTTTCTATATATTGGAACAAAATATTTTACGGCTACCCATAAAGCAATCGGGATAGATAAACTGAAAACAAAAGCATTCCAATTGGTAAAATAGGCGTTTCCCGGCAAGGCAAGAAAACTGATGCTGCTAACAAAGGTGGCAAAAATGGACATGGATATTACCCATGCCGGGATATTATTATTCCCTAAAGTAAAGGAATCGGAAGACCTGTTTTTTTTAAAAAAGGAACTTCCGAAAAGCGTAATGCCAACCAAATAAACAATAAAAACGATGAGGTCTGTAATTCCCATGGAAGAGGTTTTAGAGATTTAAGGTTATGCAAATTTTGCGATCTTCACTTTATATCGATCTGCCGTTTGTATAAAAATTTCTAATAACGACTCTAATCTCAAATGGTTCTCTGAGCGCATTTTTCCATGTTGAATCCGGCATATAGTAGATATAGGAAATCCTCTTTTCTGCAAAAAAAGTTTTGCTGAAAATGGATAGCACTGATCCGCAATAGCATCCATCAGCGTAAGTTGCGCATTCAATTGCATTAATGATTTTCCGGATCCATGTTCTTTAAATTCATCAAATAAATATGAATATAATTCAGGATAAAAATTAGCACCTATTGGCGATATGCCGGCAGCGCCACTTTCAAGCGAAGACAATGAAGTAGGCGTGTCTGCATTATATAATGAATAAGTGGTGCTTTTTATTGATGCTAATTTATCGTTGATGGATGCTGAATTACAACTGGTATCCTTATGATAGAGAAAACGGCCCGTTTGTGAAAGCCATTTCATGAGCTCTGGTGAAACAAGCCTTTTATACGGATAAGGACATTCGTATAAACCAAGAGGAATGTTACCGGTTAATTTTAGTAACGTATCCATTTTGCTCTTAAATACTTCATCATCTTCTTCTATATCCGCAACCTGGTTTGATAACACAATCACTGCATCCACGCCGGTATCATACACCTGTTTTATAAACTCAGCGCATTTCTCCATATCCGGGCTGAAAGTACCGGAAGCAACCACGTCGGCCTTTGTTCTGGCTTTGTTTACAACGGTGCGAATCACCTTGAGTCGCTCTTCATTTGTCAACTGGAACATCTCGCTGGAAAGGCAATTCGAAAACAATCCATTTGACCCGCTATTGATGTAAAAGTCAGTTAGCCTCTCCAGGCCCGGGTAATCTATTTCATTGTTATCCAGGAAAGGTGTTAGCATAACAGGCCACAGGCCACCTGGCAATTTATTTTTTTCCATATTCCCTATATAATTACTTATTTAAAATGACACTGCATTATTAATAATCCAATCTTTGGTTGCCATCCAGAAGGCTATTTTTTTACGGTTCCATGTGTACGTAACCGCTATGGTATCATTAAAGCTGATAATGGCCGGGTAGGAATATTCATCCTTAATTCTCCCGTTTTCGAGGTCTATTTTTTTAGGCCATGTTTTTCCATTATCAAATGAAATGGCAAGTGCCAGTTTACCCCTGGATCCCCAATCTTTCCCAGTAGGATTGTATGCTAATACAAGCGTTCCATCGTTCAGTCTCGCAACATCAATTCCACTGTTAGGATTAGGTAATGATGTTTTATAAACAGGAGACCATGTTTTGCCATAATCTTTGGAATCGCTGCGGCATACCATACCAGATGTACTGCGAAGAAGGGCATGTACTTCTCCGGGAGCTGATTCCCATAAAGTAGGCTGAATAGTGCCTTTTCCTTTTATTTCATTGCGATCTATTTGCAGGTAGGGAGTGGCCTCCCAGCTTTTCCCATTGTCTTCGCTACGATCAAAAAAAGAATTCCATAAGCCCTGTTCGTTAGATGCCCCGGCAAGCCATGTTCCATCAGATAATATAATAGGTTTATTTCTAACCGGGCCTCTTCCCCCAAAATCGCCCTTGACCATTTCCCTGGCTTCAGACCATGTTTCACCTTCATTGTCTGAAGTTTTTACCCAGGTTTGCCACCGGGGAATTTGTTTTCCTACTTTAAAAAAAAGAAAGATTTTTCCATCCAACGCCCTGGATAATACAGGGTTCCAATGCGCATCATTATTAATTTTCGCCACCTCGAATGTTTTCCCCCATTCACCCGGTTTTCCTTTTGTCATCCAGATACCTACATCATCATCTTTTTCTTTTGTTCCACCAAACCAGGCTGCAAGAAATTTTCCATCTTTAAGGTGAATGATCGTAGAAGCATGGCATTCCGGATATGGCTGATCATCACCAAATAAAAAGCCTTTTATTGGAAAGTCCCGGGAGTTCATTTCTCTCATATCTCCATCACTCAATGATAAAAAATTTGAAGCCAATACTAACGGGATAAAAATAAAAAACGATATTATTCTCATATACCAGTAACAATTAAATATGCAAAATAAAATTTAAAGATGTTTATCATTTTTCAAAAAATGAAATAAAAGCTTCGCAGTTAGACTTAATAGTAATTTTATGAAGATATAGATATTGTTCATAACTTCTTATAGATACCCAAATTTCGCAAACATCGAGAACCATAGGTAATGAGTTTCAGAGGGAGGGATATATTTATTATTCCTTTAACATGTGTTGATTTTAGAGGATTTTTTCTGCTTTCAAATCAA
>JBKJRY010000295.1:0-7237 GCA_046593045.1 Chitinophagaceae bacterium
TGTGGAGCGCTGGGTATAAAAAGTAGAAATGAAAAGTATTATTGGAAAGAAAGTTGGCATGACCAGCATTTTCGATAGTAATGGCAAGCAAACCGCTGTGACCATTATTGAAGCAGGCCCATGCGTTGTAACACAGAAAAAAACTGTAGATACAGATGGATATGATGCAATCCAGATTGCTTTTGGAGATAAAAAAGAAAAGCATACCCTACTCTCAGAGAAGAATCACTTTGCCAAAGCAAATACATCGGCAAAAAAATACGTAAAAGAAATACGCGATAGCGAAACAGATAAAAATATGGGTGATACTATAAGTGTCGACATATTCAAAGAAGGCGATAAAGTAACGGTTGTCGGCACTACCAAGGGGAAGGGTTTCCAGGGTGTTGTTAAGCGTCACGGCTTTAGTGGTGTTGGTGAGCAATCACACGGTCAACACGACAGGTCAAGAGCGCCGGGTTCTATTGGTGGATCTTCTTATCCTGCGCGTGTATTTAAGGGAATGCGCATGGCAGGCCGTATGGGTAACGATAAAGTGCAGTTAAAAGGCCTTAAGATCGTGAAGATTTTCCCGGAAAAAAATTATCTATTAATAAGTGGTTCGGTTCCCGGCCACAATGGTTCCATCGTTTTAATCCAGAAATAATATGCAGCTAGACGTAATAAATATAGAAGGTAAGAAAACTGGCAGAACGATTGATCTGCCTGATGAAATATTTGGTGCAGAGCCCAATAATCATGTTATCTGGCTTGCAGTAAAACAATACCTTGCTGCTCAAAGACAAGGCACACATAAGGTGAAAACCCGTGCTGAAGTTGAAGGCTCATCAAAGAAGCTTCATAAGCAAAAAGGCACCGGTGGAAGCCGTAAAGGAAATATTCGTAATCCTTTGTATAAAGGTGGTGGTACGGTTTTCGGCCCTAAGCCACATGGTTACGATTTCAAGTTGAATCGTAAGGTGAAAGATCTTGCGAAGATTGGTGCGCTTAGCAGTAAAGCAAAAGAAAATAAAATTTTTATTGTTGAAGATATCACGCTGGAAGCTCCTGCCACAAAGCAATTTGCCGGTATTTTTAACAGTCTTAATACCGAAAGCAGGAAAGCATTATTTGTAATGCCTGAGCACAACGAGAATGTATACAAGAGCTTCAGAAATATGCCATCTATTTGCGGTACATTATTGAGTGATATTAATACATATGATATTCTTAACTCCGATTCTATAATTTTTACTGAGAGTGCTGCTAAAATATTTGTAGAAGAAAACGAAGCAGAGAATAAAGAGGTTGCAGAAGCATAGGAATAGGTAACAACAAGACAAACAAACAAAAATTTAAGAGACATGAAGCTGTCTGAAGTTCTAATAAAGCCGGTATTATCAGAGAAAGTAAACAGGTTGACTGAAAAGTACAATCGCTATACTTTCATAGTAAACCGTAAAGCCAATAAGCTGGAGATAAAGAAAGCGGTAGAAGAGTTTTACGGCATCCAGGTTCAGGATGTAAATACCTTGACTATGCCTTCTAAAGTAAAGCAGCGGAATACTAAAGCAGGACTTCTGGTAGGCAGGAAGCCGGCTAAGAAAAAGGCGGTAGTGACTGTTGCAGAAGGTGAGACCATCGATTTATATGGCAACGTATAAAATTGAAAAATAATTAGATTAGAATAAAAAATTAATACCGATACTAATCGGAAGATTAAAATAAATAAATCATCATGGCTTTAAGAAAATACAAACCAACAACCGCAGGAACCCGCTGGAGAATAGGTAATGCCTATGCTGAGATAACAACTAATGTTCCTGAGAAAAGCCTGGTAGAAAAAGTTCATCACACTGCGGGCCGCAACTCACAAGGCCGCAGAAGTATGAGATATCTTGGCGGAGGCCATAAGAGAATGTATCGTTTGATTGATTTTAAAAGAGATAAAAAAGATATTCTGGCGACTGTAAAAACTATTGAATACGATCCAAATAGAAGCGCTTTCATCGCACTGATTGTTTTCGTTGATGGCGAAAAAAGATACATCATCGCACCACAGGGTTTGCAGGTAGGTTCAACTATCATAAGCGGCGACGCCGTAGCTCCTGAATTAGGGAATGCTTTAATGCTTAAAAATATTCCTTTGGGAACTGTAGTTCACAATATTGAAATGCAACCTGGCCAGGGGGGAAAACTTGCAAGAAGTGCGGGATCATCAGCGCAGTTGGCAAATAAGGAAGAAAAATATGGCGTTTTGAAAATGCCAAGTGGTGAGTTGAGAAAAATATTAATTAATTGTTATGCTACTATAGGTGTTGTAAGCAACAGCGATCATAGTTTGCAGAGCATGGGAAAAGCAGGAAGAAACAGGTGGAGAGGCATTCGCCCAAGAACCAGGGGTGTCGCCATGAACCCGGTTGATCACCCGATGGGTGGTGGTGAAGGAAAGGCATCTGGTGGCCATCCAAGAAGCAGAACTGGTAAGTATGCTAAAGGACAGGTTACCCGTACGCGTGGTAAAGGCTCAGATAAAATGATTATTCAAAGAAGGAACGGTAAGAAGTTGCCGAATAAGTAGAAGGTGGAAGATAAGGCAGGAGATGATTTAATAAAACAAAATTTTTAAATCGTACTTCGTACATCGTACGTCGTACATCTAACATTCAACATGGCTCGTTCAATTAAAAAAGGTCCTTATGTAGAGGCTAAGCTTGAGAATAAAGTGCTTGGCATCAATGAAGGGACAACAAAGAAAGGTGTTATAAAAACATGGTCGCGTCGTTCAACAATTACGCCTGACTTCGTTGGTCATACGTTCGCAGTTCATAACGGGAATAAATTTATTCCGGTGTATGTAACAGAATTTATGGTAGGGCATAAGCTTGGTGAATTTGCCCCCACAAGAAACTTTAAAGGACACTCAAGTAAAAAGATCGCATAATTTTTTAGATACACTTAAAACGTATCCGAAATAAAGAAAAAAATAAAATGGAAGCAGTAGCTAAACTTAATAATTATCCCACATCTCCACGCAAAATGCGTTTGCTGGCAGATTTGATCCGTGGGCTTGAAGTTGAAAAAGCATTGGGAATTTTACAATTCAATCCCAAACATCCGGCTGTGCCAATGTATAAATTATTAAAAAGTGCAATCAATAACTGGGAGCAAAAGAATAGCGACGAAAAAGTAGAAGATGCGGGTCTTGTTGTAAAAACAATAATGGTCGATTGTGGAAGAGTTATAAAGCGTATGCGCCCTGCTCCACAAGGTCGTGGATATCGTGTCCGCAAGCGTAGCAACCATGTAACAATTATTGTTGATAGTAATAATCATAAATCACTTTCATCTTTGAAAAAAGTTACGGCTAAAGCAGAAACTCTACCCGTGGCCGAAGAAGTTGAAGTAATTGAAAAAGCAGATGTCAAGGCGAAAAAACCTGCAGCTAAAAAAGCCGCAGTGAAAAAAGAAACGACGAAGAAAGCACCTGCAACAAAAAAGACAAAGCCTGCTGAAGAAAAAGCAGCAAAAAAATCAGCAGAAAAAAATACAAAAAAATAAAAACCGACTATGGGTCAAAAAACAAATCCGATTGGTGCCAGGTTAGGAATCATCCGTGGATGGGAAAGTAACTGGTTTGCACATCCTAAAGATTATGCAAAGAAGCTGGTTGAAGACGATAGAATCAGAACTTATCTCAACGCTCGTATCAATAAAGGAGGGATTGCAAAGATCGTTATTGAGCGTACGCTCAATAAGCTGATTATAACTATTCACACTTCCAAGCCAGGTATTATCATTGGTAAAGGCGGTGGCGAAGTAGATCGTATAAAAGAAGAATTAAAAAAACTTACCGGCAAGGATGATGTACAGATTAATATCCTGGAAATACGTCGCCCGGAATTGGATGCAAATATTGTAGCGGATACCATTGCGAGGCAAATTGAAAACCGTATCAATTATAAAAGAGCTATTAAAATGTCTATTGCTTCTGCATTGAGAATGGGCGCGGAAGGAATAAAGGTAAGAGTAGGAGGCAGGCTTGGTGGCGCGGAAATAGCACGTAGTGAAGAGATAAAACAAGGCCGTACTCCCTTACATACATTGCGTATGGATATAGATTACGCGAATGTATTTGCTCAAACTGTATATGGTAAAATCGGTGTAAAAGTTTGGATTTGTAAAGGTGAAGTTCTCGCTAAAAGAGATCTAAATCCTAATATAGTCGCAGGTGGAGGAAAAAGTGATGGAGATATGCAGCAAGGCGATAGGCGGGGTGGTTTTGGTGACAGGCGTGGAGGTGGTGGTGACAGAGGAGATAGACGCGGTGGTGGTGGTGGAGATAGAAGAGGTGGCGGCGGTGCCGGAAGAGGTGGTGGCGGTGGTGGAAGAAGATAATTCTAACTTAATTTTTAAAGCAATATTCGAAGTATTGCGAAAACGATAATTTTCAAATAAAGTAAAATGTTACAACCAAAAAGATCGAAGCACAGGAAGATGCAGAAGGGTCGAATGAAAGGTAATACTAAACGTGGTGCTACCATTTCCTTTGGAACATTTGGTTTAAAAGCTCTTGAAGAAGTTTGGTTAACGAACAGGCAAATAGAGTCTGCAAGGCAAGCCATGACACGTCATATGAAGCGTGAAGGAAACGTTTGGATAAGGATTTTTCCTGATAAGCCTATAACAAAAAAGCCCGCAGAAGTGAGAATGGGTAAAGGTAAAGGTAACCCGGAATACTGGGCGGCAGTTGTACAACCCGGAAGAATTCTTTTTGAGGCAGACGGCGTTTCGCTCCAGGTTGCTAAAGAAGCATTTGAACTTGCTGCGCAAAAATTACCTATTGCAACAAAATTTGTGGTAAGAAGAGATTACGTGGCATAAAATATAATCAGCCGGATATGCTGATCAGCTAATTATTAAATTAAAAAGAATGTCTAACAGAAACGATTTCGTAAACAGCCTAAAAGAGATGAGTGAGACTGATCTTAAGTCAAAGATTGAAGAGGATGAGCTGAGAGTTAAAAAATTAAAGTTTGCTCATGCAGTGTCTCCTATAGAAAACCCGATGACCATACGCGGTGTAAAAAAAGATATTGCACGATTAAAAACTGAATTAAGAAAAAAACAATTAGGTTCTTAATCCAAAAAATAAAATAATGCTTGAAAGAAATTTAAGAAAAATAAGGACCGGCGTGGTTTCCAGTAATAAGATGGATAAAACTATTACTGTGAAGATAGAAAGGAAAGTAAAACATCCTATTTACGGAAAGTTTGTTAAAAAAACTAGCGGGTTTCATGCACATGATGAAAAGAACGAATGTAGCATTGGAGATATCGTTAAGATAATGGAAACAAGACCCATGAGTAAATTGAAGCGGTGGAGATTAGTTGAAGTTGTTGAAAAAGTTAAGTAGCAATTATAGGCTTTGTATTCAATTTTCCATAATGGAAAATGATCTAAGCCTCCAGGTTGGAGTTTTAAAACCATCCCGTAAATACCAGGTTAAAATAATACAAGATGATACAGCAAGAAAGCAGGTTAAATGTAGCCGATAATAGTGGAGCAAAAGAAGTACTATGTATTCGTGTCCTCGGCAATTCAGGACAGGATTATGCTCATGTGGGTGATAAGATAGTGGTAACAGTAAAAGATGCATTGCCTGCCGGTGGGATAAAAAAAGGAACAGTAAGTACTGCTGTAATAGTTCGTACGAAAAATAAGCTGCGCCGCAAAGATGGATCTTATATCAGGTTCGATGATAATGCAGTGGTTTTATTGAATGCGTCGGATGAACCAAGGGGAACGAGAATTTTTGGGCCCGTAGCCAGGGAACTAAGAGATAAAGGCTATATGAAGATTATTTCTCTTGCCCCTGAAGTATTATAAATGTATCTTTGCACCCCCAAAAATTGGGGCTATTAATAAATAAGACATAATATTTGTCAAAAATGAAGACAAGATTTAAACCAAAGTTCAACATAAAAAAAGGCGATTCAGTGGTAGTAATAACCGGTGATGACAAGGACCTTAAGAAGCCACGTAAAGTGTTGGAAGTAGTAACGGAAAAAAACCGTGTGCTTGTGGAAGGAGTGAACATTGTAACTAAACATACAAAACCTTCTGCTCAGAATACCAAGGGTGGTATTATGAAAATAGAAGCGCCAATTGCAATTTCTAATGTAATGCTTTGGGATGCAAAATCTTCATCACATTCAAAAATCAGCAGGAAAAGAGAAGACGGAAAATTAGTGAGAACTGCTAAAAAATCAGGGGAGGTAATTAAATAATGAGTACCGAAAGTTATAAACCTAGGCTAGCCGAAAAGTACAAGAAAGAAGTTGTACCGGCGTTAATGAAAAAGTTTGCATACAAAACAGTAATGCAGGCTCCAAGACTTGAAAAAGTTTGCATCAACCGTGGTGTGAATGGCGCAGTCGCAGATAAAAAGTTGGTAGATGTAGCGGTTGAAGAATTGTCAACCATTACGGGACAAAAGGCTGTTCCAACGATGTCAAAGAAAGATATTTCAAATTTCAAATTGCGTAAGAATATGCCTATCGGGGCAAAAGTTACTTTACGTGGAGTGAATATGTATGAATTTTTAGACAGGCTGGTTTCAGTTTCGCTCCCACGTGTACGTGACTTCAAAGGGGTAAGTGATAAATCTTTTGACGGCCGTGGTAATTATACATTAGGTGTTACTGAGCAAATTATTTTTCCTGAGATTGACATTGATAAAGTAAATAAAATTACAGGAATGGATATCACTTTTGTAACTACAGCTTCCACAAATGAAGAAGCATTCGAGTTATTGAAAGAATTGGGTATGCCTTTTAAAAATGTAAAAAAATAACCCTACGATAAACTCAGGGTAAAAAAGCAAAAATACAAACTATGGCTAAAGAGTCAGTTAAAGCAAGGCAAAGAAAGCGTGAGAAAATGGTGGAAAAGTACGCTGAAAAAAGAAAAGCATTGAAAGACGCAGGTGACTACAGGGGGCTCGATCTTCTTCCAAAAAATGCTTCACCGGTACGACTTAAAAATCGCTGCCAGCTTACAGGCCGTCCCAGGGGATATCTAAGGCATTTCGGCCTTTCAAGAAATATATTTCGTGACATGGCTTTACAAGGGAAGATACCGGGTGTAAAAAAGGCAAGTTGGTAAAACCCTATCTCCTAATGGCGACAAGGTTTATAAGAGTAAAAAATTAAAAGACAAATTCAAATATAATGGTTACTGATCCTATAGCAGATT
>JBKJRY010000302.1:0-30911 GCA_046593045.1 Chitinophagaceae bacterium
CGGTTCAATCGCAGAAGGTTTGGAACCAGTAGCTTTCATAAACTAATCGTAACCATGATGCAAACAAAACCGTTATTTTTAAAACAGTTCACGACTTAAAAGACTAATTCTATAAAACAAAAAGACCTTGCGGGAGAAGAAATTAAACTTATATTGACCAATGCACCGGGAAACAATGCACCAATAGGTGGCGTGAAAGTGGTGACAGAAAACGGGTGGTTTACGGCAAGGCCTTCAGGCACTGAAGATATTTATAAAATCTATGCCGAAAGCTTTTTTAGTAAAGATCATCTGAAAAAAATTATTGAAGAAGCGCAAACCATCGTTAATATTGCTTTAGAAATCAAAGAAAACACTTCATGAAATTAAAATTTATACCTACTGCTTATGAATTAATATCCAACATGAGGTCTTTTTTTCAGCCGGGTGATGCTAGACTCAATTACTTAAATGAAGAGCCTCTCAGGGAGGAGTTATTTACCTCAGAGCAGATGGAACGTTTTGGAAAAACGCTGGCTGAAAAACATAAGTTAAGTACCAAACCTGCCACGGATCATTTACTCGTACGTCTTGCTGATAACGAAATTCTTTTGCAGGAAGTGCGCAAACTTCTCACTGATTCAATAAAAAGAAAATACCAGGTTACACCCGCAGGGGAGTGGCTAATAGATAATTTTTATCTTTTAGAAGAGCATATTCGAATCGCTAAAACACATTTCCCAAAAAATTATAGCGAAGACTTACCCCAGCTTTTTGATAGCACGTCGGCAGGCATAACGCGTATTTATGATATCGTGCTTGAGATTATTTCTCACAGCGATGGAAGGATAGATATTGAGTGCCTGGACAGTTTTGTGAAGGCGTATCAAACGGTTACCAATTTGCAATTGGGAGAATTATGGGCAATACCGATTATGCTTAGGCTTGCACTGATTGAAAACATAAGACGTGTTTCAGCCCGGATCGCGATTGACAGGGTAGATAAAAATCTTGCAGATTATTGGGCGGAAGAAATGATTGAAAAGGTGGAGAAAGATCCTAAAAACCTGGTATTGGTAATCGCGGATATGGCCCGGTCCAATCCTCCAATGGTGAGTGCATTCGTAGCTGAATTAATACGCCAGTTGCGGGGCAAAGGCCCGGAGCTTGCATTGCCGCTTAACTGGATCGAACTCCAGTTATCGGAAAGTGGCTTAACGGGTAATGAATTGGTTAATGCTGAAAATCAAAAGCAGGCTGCAGACCAGGTTTCTATAAGCAATAGCATTGGCAGCCTCCGAATGCTTGGAGCAATGGACTGGCGCGAATTTGTAGAAACAAATAGTATTGTTGAGCAAACACTTCGTGAAGATTATGACGGTATTTATGGTTTAATGGATTTCGCTACACGTGACCGCTACAGGCATGTGGTAGAGTCTATTGCAAAAAAGAGCAAATTAAGCGAGCAGGAAGTTGCCCGGATAGCAATAAATCTAATGAAGGAAAATGCACCTGCAATTGACCAGGATCAGCGCACTGCTCATGTTGGCTACTACCTCATAGGAGATGGGTTATCTAAAACCAGGAAGACAGCAAAAATGAAGGTTCCCCTCAGGCAGAGACTAAGCCAAACTATGGGAAACTATTCATTCCCAGTTTACCTGACTTGTATTTTTCTAATCACATTTGCCTTAAGTGCAGCAATTTTAATAAATGCCGAGTTTGAAACAACAAGCCTATGGATTCTTTTGCCAATAGCTTTGCTTTCGCTTCTTTCAGCAAGCCAGCTCGCCATATCTCTCGTTAACTTTTTCTCTACTTTGTTGGTGAAGCCAAATTTGTTGCCAAGAATGGATTTCTCCCGTAAAATCCCCTTTGATTTCAGCACGTTGGTTGTAATACCGGCAATGCTCACCAACGCTGCGGAAATAGAAAATTTAGTGGAAGCGCTGGAGGTCCGCTTTTTGGCAAACAGGAATGAAAATTTGCATTTTGGCTTATTAACCGATTTTACAGATGCATCACAGCAAACGCTTCCCGGAGATCAGCCCCTCCTGGATTTAGCTGAAGAAAGAATTGTAGCGTTAAATAGAAAATACAAAAGAGAAGAGAATGATTTGTTTTTCCTTTTCCATCGTCCGCGCAACTGGAATCCACAGGAAAATGCCTGGATGGGCTATGAAAGAAAACGCGGAAAACTTTCCGAATTAAATTCATTGCTGCGTGGAAATCCAAAAGATTTCTTTTCACTTATCATCGGTGATCAATCCATTTTTCCTGGTATAAAATACGTGGTCACCCTCGACACGGATACGCAGCTGCCAATGGGCTCGGCGTGGAAATTAATTGGAACGATGGCCCATCCCCTGAACCGGGCATGGTACAGTGAAAAAAAGAAAAGGGTAACAAAAGGATATGGCGTATTACAACCAAGGGTAACCGTGAGCCTGCCTGATATAACCGGTTCACTGTACGCCCGAATGCATGGAAATGAACCTGGCATTGATCCTTATACCCGTGCCTCTTCTGATGTTTACCAGGATTTATTCGCGGAAGGTTCTTTTATTGGTAAAGGAATTTATGAGGTAGATATTTTTAAAAATGCATTAAAAGGAAGATTTCCTGAAAATAATATCCTGAGCCATGATCTACTTGAGGGTTGTTATATCCGCTCAGGTTTAGTGAGCGATGTGCAACTGTTCGAGCAATATCCAACCAGTTATTATGCGGATATGAAAAGGCGTTCACGCTGGATTCGTGGCGACTGGCAAATTTTCTCCTGGATTTTACCGGTTGTTCCCGGCCTGAAAAGGCATTTATATAAAAACCCAATTTCGGGATTATCGCGCTGGAAAATATTTGATAACATCAGGCGCAGCCTTGTACCTATCGCACTCACTTTGCTGCTGTTATTTGACTGGTTTGTATTACGCTCTTCCTTTTTCTGGACGCTTACAGTTTCAGCAATCATCATTTTTCCAATTTTTGTTACTTCCCTTTGGGACACTATCCGGAAACCAAAAGATGTGATCTTAAAGCACCACATCAACAATTCAGTTCGTAACATAAAGGACATTGTAGTAAATACTTTATTTACACTAATCTGCCTGCCGTACGAAGCTTTTTCAAATTTGCTTGCAATCATAAATACGCTATGGCGCATGTTGATTTCCAGGAAAAAACTACTGGAATGGAATCCCTCACGCAATGCGGAAAATGCCCATAAATCGACCTTGTACGCATCTTATTATTCCATGTGGATTGAGCCGGCAATCGCTTTCGTTGTCTTCACGTGGTTAGCAATATATTCACCGGCAAAGTTGTTAATAGCAGGGCCAATTCTTATACTCTGGCTCATTGCTCCTTTTGTTACCTGGTTTGTCAGCAAACCATTAAAGAGGCAGGTTGCCGTACTTAACGATGAACAAAATATTTTTTTACGAAAACTCGCAAGAAAAACCTGGAGTTTCTTCGAACGTTTTGTTGTAATTGAAGACAACTGGTTGCCCCCGGATAATTTCCAGGAACAACCAGATGAACAATTAGCACACAGAACCTCTCCAACCAACATCGGGCTCTCACTGCTCGCCGGTTTAACGGCCAGTGACTTTGGTTATATAACCACGGGACAGCTTATTGAGCAGACATCTCACACAATAAGTACCATGGAGAAAATGGAACGGTATAACGGACACTTTTACAATTGGTATGATACAACATCACTAAGGCCATTACTCCCCAGGTATATATCTACGGTAGATAGTGGAAATCTTGCCGGTCATTTACTGGTATTGAAACAAGGATTACTTGACATACCCCGTCAAAAAATTCAAGGCGTGAAATTATTTGAAGGGCTTCGGGATACACTGCGTGTACTTACTGACACACTACAGGAAAATGATATCGAGCTACTAAGACAATTTACATTGAATGTGGAAGCCGCTTGCAGTGAAGATGTAGTGACGTATAATAGTTTAAAAATATCCGGCGAGTCTTTGCAAAAAGACTTTAATACTATAATTGGGAACATAAGCAACGACATTGAAAGTGAAACCTATTGGTGGAAACACTTGCTTAATAAACAACTGGAAAGTATTAATGAGCATTTGCAAATATTTGCACCCTGGACCCTATCAAAAGATGCTCCGGATAAATATAAAGATCTTCTATCGTTGAATATAAATGCTTCCTTAAATGAATTATTAAGAACAGCAAAAGAGTTACAAGCTAAAGTAAATCATGAACTAACGGTAACCGATACCCCAGGTAATATTCAATGGCTTGAGCAGCTTCAAGCTTCTTTAACGAATACGATTTATAAAGTCGACTGGATAATTAATGCAGCTGAAAATCTCGCAAAAAAATGCGATGGCCTTGTAAATATGGAATGGGATTTCCTGTTTAATACATCGGGCAATTTGCTTTCTATTGGCTACAACGTACAGGAACATTGCGTTGATGCAAGTTTTTATGATTTACTTGCTTCTGAAGCAAGGTTGGGCAACTTCGTAGGAATTGCACAGGGAAAATTACCGGAAAAGAGTTGGTTTGCATTGGGCAGGTTACTAACGAACGTTGAAGGAAATTCTATTCTTCTTTCGTGGAGCGGTTCCATGTTTGAATACCTGATGCCGCTTTTAGTAATGCCCACTTATGACAATACATTACTTGACCAAACATGCAAAGCTGCCGTCGAATGGCAAATTGCGTATGGTAAAAAAACCGGGCTGCCCTGGGGGATTTCAGAATCGGGTTACAATATGATAAATGCAAATTCGCAATATCAATACCGCGCATTTGGCGCTCCTGGTCTGGGATTAAAACGCGGCCTTGAAGAAGACTCCGTTATCGCTCCATACGCATCTGCATTGGCGCTGATGGTATCGCCGGTCAAAGCCTGTAAAAACCTCGAACTGCTTCATGAAAAGGGATTTGAAGGGCGCCACGGATTTTATGAAGCCATTGATTATACCCCATCCCGCATACCACGCGGACAATCTAATGCCGTTGTTTATTCTTTCATGTCGCATCACCAGGGAATGAGCCTTTTGTCTTTGGCTTATTTACTGCTGGATAAACCCATGCAAAAATTATTTGAATTAGAACCCCAGTTCAAGGCTACACTTTTATTGCTCCAGGAAAGAATTCCGAAGGCATCTACCTTCTTTGCACATACTACAGACATCGCGGATATTAACTATGCAGCAGCGGGCCTGGACACTAGAATTATTGTAACTCCTCACACCGCTGTTCCGGCAGTACAGCTATTGTCCAATGGACGATACCATGTGATGGTAACGAATGCAGGCGGAGGCTACAGTCGTTGGAAAGACCTGGCCGTTACGCGTTGGCGTGAGGACGGTACCTGCGACAATTGGGGAACCTTTTGTTATATACGCGATATAAAAACCGGCACTTTCTGGTCAAACACGTATCAGCCTTCTCTTAAACATGTAGACAAATATGAAGCTGCGTTTTCCCAGAGCAGGGTTGACTATCACTCCGAGAATAACAAAATAGAAACACGTACGGAAATTGCGGTTTCTCCTGAAGATGATATAGAAATGCGAAGAGTTATTATTACCAACCGTTCCGGCATTAGCAAAACGATTGAGGTAACCACTTATGCGGAAGTAGTTCTCGCCGCACCCGCTTCAGATACCATACAGCCTGCATTCAGCAATCTTTTCGTACAAACAGAAATATTACCATTGCAGCATGCGATCATTTGCACCCGCAGGCCCCGTTCCGCTGAAGAACAGTCGCCCTATATATTTCATTTAATGACAATGCAGGGAAAAGAAAGTGAGGAAATTTCTTATGAAACCGATCGCATGGAATTTATTGGCCGGGGAAACTCAAGGGAAAATCCAAAGGCTATGAACAATCCGGGACCTCTTGGCGGAAACCAGGGATCGGTTCTGGATCCTATTGTCTCTATTCGTTATAAAATTACGATTGATCCTTTTGAAAAAGTAACGATTGACCTGATTACAGGAATTGCTGATACAAAAACTATTTGCGAAAACCTTGTTGGCAAATACCAGGATAAACATCATAATGACCGTGTATTTGAATTGGCCTGGACACACAGCCAGGTAGTACTCCGGCAAATTAACGCGTCAGAAGCCGATGCACAATTGTATGGGCGCCTTGCAGGCTCCATATTATTTACCAATGCTTTATTCCGTGCAGATCCCGCAATCCTTATCAGTAACCGCCGCGGTCAGTCCGGATTGTGGGGTTATTCTATCTCAGGAGATCTGCCTATTGTTCTTCTAAAAATTGAAAACCAGGATAATATGGGCCTGGTAAGACAAATGGTACAGGCCCATGCGTATTGGCGTTTAAAAGGACTTTTAGTGGACCTGGTGATCTGGAATGAAGAGCATAACGTGTACCGCCAGGTTTTTCAAAATGAGATACAGGCACTTATCCCGGATGAATTAAGAGATCGGCCGGGAGGCATTTTTGTAAGAGGTTCCGACCAGATATCAAACGAGGATCGTATATTATTTCAAACCGTAGCCCGTATTAATATTTCCGATAGCAACGGTGGAACATTGGAGGAGCATATTAAGCGCAAAGCGCCGACAAAAGTGATGATTCCTTATATCAATTCAATACAAACTCATTTACCTGTTGTGTCATCAATTCCTCTTCCGAAAGACCTGGTCTTTTTTAATGGCCTGGGAGGTTTTCGACCCGATGGAAGCGAATATGTCATCACAATTAATAACAAAAATAAAACGCCTGCTCCGTGGGTAAATGTTATAGCAAACCCGGGCTTTGGTACCATTATTTCAGAAAGTGGGAATGCTTATACATGGACTGAAAATGCGCATGAATTACGGTTAACACCCTGGAATAATGATCCGGTATGTGATACCGGCGGAGAAGCATTTTACCTCCGTGATGAAGAGAGCGGGCACTTCTGGTCAACAACCTTGCTGCCTGCCGGAGGCGAAACATCATACATTACACGTCATGGGTTTGGGTATAGTATTTTTGAACATTTGGAAGACGGGATACATTCAGAAATGACGGTGTACGTGGATATGGAGAAAGCCATTAAATTTATCGTATTGAAGATACGGAACCAGTCAGGCAGACCCCGTAAGTTGTCAGCCACCGGTTATACAGAGTGGGTTCTTGGAGATACCAGGACGAAAACTGCAATGCATATACAAACGGAGGTGGATCCTGATAGCGGAGCTCTTTTTGCAAAAAACCCATATAATATTGAATTTGGCAGCCGGGTCGCATTTTTTGATGTGGACTATTTAAAAAAAACCTTTACTGCTGACCGGGCAGAATTTATTGGGCGCAACGGAACAATGCAAGACCCCGATGCGATGTCAAGGGTAAAACTTTCAGGAAAGATCGGACTTGCTTTAGATCCCTGCGCGGCAATACAGGTTCCGTTTGATGTAGCAGATGGTGAAGAACAGGAGATTGTTTTCAGGTTGGGAGCAGGGAAAGATAGTATCGATGCAAGTAAACTCGCCAGGCAATTCAGGGGAAGTGACGCTGCAAGTGTATCATTTGAAAAAGTAAAAAATTATTGGAAAAATACCGTCGGCGCTTTGCAGGTGGAAACTCCCGATGCGGCTATCAATATTATTACCAACGGCTGGCTTACTTATCAAACTCTGTCATCCCGCCTTTGGGGACGCAGCGGATTTTACCAGTCTGGCGGGGCTTTTGGATTCAGGGATCAGTTGCAGGATGTGTTATCACTTCTTCATGCAGCGCCCCAACTCGCACGCAAACAGATTTTACTTTGCGCATCACATCAATTTAAAGAGGGCGATGTACAGCATTGGTGGCATCCGCCAATCGGCCGTGGCGTCCGCACCAGGATCTCAGATGATTTTCTCTGGCTGCCTTTTGTAACCTCACTTTATATTTTACATACCGACGATACCGGCATACTCGATGAAGTGTCACCCTTTCTTGAAGGACGTCTTTTGAACGATGGGGAAGAATCATATTATGACCTTCCTGTTATTTCCAGCAAAACGGCAAGCTTGTATAAACATTGCGTGCAGGCAATAAAACATGGCTTTCGCTACGGCGAACATGGACTGCCTTTGATTGGTACCGGCGACTGGAACGATGGCCTTGATAAAGTAGGCCCGCATGGAAAAGGAGAAAGTGTGTGGATGGCATTCTTTCTTTATGAAATACTTTGCCGGTTTGCAGAAACTGCACGTGTTCATAATGATCTAACGTTTGCGGCTACCTGTAAAAAAGAAGCAGAAAAATTAAAGGTAAATATTGATAAATATGCATGGGACGGGCAGTGGTACAAGCGTGCCTGGTTTGATGATGGAACACCACTCGGATCTGCAGGTAATGAAGAATGCAAAATTGATTCGATCTCCCAGAGCTGGTCTGTTTTATCCGGGGCGGGGAATACTAATAAAGTAAACACTGCAATGGAATCGGCATATAAAAATTTGGTACAAAAAGATGTAGGAATTATTAAATTATTAGAACCGGCATTCGATAAGTCTGATCTAAATCCCGGTTACATAAAAGGATATGTGCCTGGTGTAAGAGAAAATGGCGGCCAATATACACATGCCGCTGTGTGGATGATTATGGCTTTTGCCAGGCTTGGTGATAACAAGCGTGTATGGGAATTATTAAACATGATCAATCCAATTAACCATGGCAATACCGCTGAAGAAATTGCCATCTATAAAGTGGAACCTTACGTGTTGGCGGCGGACATTTATTCCCGTGCGCCGCATGCAGGTAGGGGTGGATGGACGTGGTACACAGGTTCTGCGGGTTGGTTATACCGTTTGATTACAGAATCTTTTCTTGGCCTTCAACAGGAAGGAAACAAACTAAAATTTATTCCCTGTGTTCCCAAAGAATGGGAATCATTTAAAGTGCATTACCGGTATAAGAATACAATGTATCACATAGAAGTTATGCAAATCAATATTGCGGAAGAAATAATGGTAACCCTTGATGGAGTGGAGCAGAAAGATAAAATGATTACCCTTACAGATGATGGTACGGAACACAATGTACAGGTTACAACCGCTGCGATGATTATGGGTTGAATAAAAAAATGCAACCTGGTTTTAATTACAGTTATTACATACGTGATAAGACGACCCTCATGTTTAAACAATCTTTATCAACAATACTTCTAATTCTTTTTGTTTTGCAACTTTCATTTGCAAAACAAAAACCAACAATCGACACGATTATTCTTCCACAAAAAATATCGAAATTTATCCCGAAGGGCTTTGCACTTATTGACACAGCAAAAGGCGACATAAACCTTGATGGTTTTCAAGACGTAATTTTGGTTCTTAAAACTATTGGTGAAGACACTGCTTTTGATGCCACTGAATATAAAAGACCATTACTTTTATTACTAAGCCATCCTGACAAGACATTTACACTCGCTGCACGAAATGACAATATCGTTTATTGCTATAAATGTGGCGGTGCTTTTGGCGACCCATACAATGGGCTTGAGATTAAAAAAGGCTCAATCACAGTTAGTCATTTTGGTGGGACAAGCGACAGATGGTCCAATGAAATCACATTCAAATATTCAAAGGCTGACCGAAACTGGTATTTATTTAAAATAGTTGACAAAGGCTGGAATGTATTTCATTTGGATGATGTTGGGACTATCATTAAGACAAAAAAAGATTTTGGACTGGTATCATTCAAAAAATATAACCCTGACGAAGAATAATGGTATGCACCACTTTCGCGCAAGAGTTCGGCATAGCCTGAAGCTAAGCTTTCTTGTGCATTCATTTAGAAGATTATAAATATTCATCTGCGAAGTTCTATGAAAGGATAGCGGATGATCCGATAGTGGATGAATTTAGATTTATACGCAACGGATGAGTTAAGGTAGATTGCCGGATAGCTTCTAACTGATGTTGGTGAGGCAAGGCTGCAACGCCATCGGCACGACCCGCGCCGCTTTCCTACGGGGAACACCAGACCTTCGGCGCTTTTTTTATTATTCCGCACATGCTTAATTTTGAAGAGAAAAATTAACGATGGATACAAGCATAAAGCCTGCACCGGCGAAAATTTACCAAAGCCAACCTTCATTGAAACTAAGAGAGAAATCCCAACACATTAAAAGGAAAACCTGTTAAACATTTTGAAATAATTACGTTTGTAAAAAAACATTTTACCATGAAAGGATTAATGATGAATTATCCGCTAACGACCAACACCATTCTTGAATGCGGCCAAAATGTTTTTCATCATAAAAAAATAATCACCTACCTACCGGATGGAACGCGGCATGAATATAGTTTTGGTGACATGTATAAACGCTGTAAGAAGCTGGCCAATGCATTGACACAAAAACTAAGAATCACCAGGGGCGATATCGTAGGCACCTTTGCATGGAATCATGGGCCACATGTGGAACTATATTACGGCATATCCGGTATGGGCGCTGTTTGCCATACGATCAACATTAGATTATCGAGCCAGCAAACAGAATACATCATCAACAATTCTGAGGACAAAGTCATTTTTGTGGATGCAACGCTGGCGCCACTTTTAGAAAAAATTGCACCGCTGCTTGAAACTGTAGAACATTTTGTAATTATAAATGCACCGAAAGATTTTACAACCGCTTTACCCAATACCATTCATTATGAAGATTTGCTGGCGGAACAAACAGATGATTTTGAATGGCCCACGTTAGATGAAAATGACGCATGCGGTATGTGCTATACCAGCGGAACCACGGGGTTGCCAAAAGGGGTTTTGTATTCTCACAGATCCACATTTTTGCATGCATCCAACATTCTTTCACCCAATGCAGCCAATTGCAGCAGTAGCGATACCTACCTCTTGATAGTACCACAATTTCATGTAATGGCATGGGGCGCTCCTTACATGTGTCTCCTGGCCGGCGCTAATATGGTGTTGCCATCATGCAATTTGCAACCTGATGCCATCATTAAAATTCTTAAAGAAGAAAAAGTAAATAAAGCTAACGGCGTACCATCAATATGGCTGGGAGTTTATGAAGCTTTGAAAAAGAATCCACCAAAAGAGAAATTATCACTCAAAGAATTTGTTGTGGGTGGCTCGGCAATGCCGGCAAGCCTCATTGAGAATTTTGAAAAAGATTTTGCTATAAAAGGCCTTCATGCATGGGGAATGACAGAAACATCACCGCTGGGTACTGCTTGCCGGTTACAAGCAAAACATGAACAATTAACAGATAAGGAAAAACTTAAAATCCGGGCCAAACAAGGCATTGCTTTTCCCGGTGTAGAGTTACGCATTGTAACTGAAGATGGCACCATAGCACCCAACGATGGAAAAGCTATGGGAGAGTTACAAATAAAAGGCGCGTGGGTTGTGAGTTCTTATTTTAAAACAAACAACAATGAAAATTTTACGGAGGACGGTTGGTTCAAAACCGGTGATGTTAGCACGATTGATGAAGACGGATACATGGAAATTACCGACAGAACAAAAGATTTGATAAAAAGTGGTGGTGAGTGGATATCAAGCGTAGCGCTGGAATCTGCATTGATGGCGCATCCAAAAATAAAAGAGGCAGCCGTTATTGCAATTCCTGATCTAAAATGGTCAGAAAGGCCACTGGCAACAATTGTATTAGCGAATGCAGATGATAAAACTACCGATGAAGAACTTATTGAATTCTTATCGCGGGATTTTGCAAAATACCAGGTGCCCACAAACTATGTTTATATAAATGAAGTGCCAAAAACCAGCGTTGGCAAATTTGATAAAAAAGAGATCAGAAGGTTATTTGCAGAAGGCAAGCTGATTTAATTGCAATATGATTACCCTTACCGATGATGGTGCGGAACATAATGCGCAGGTTGCAACCGCTGCGATGATTATGAATTGAATACAAAAATGCAGCTGGTTTTGGTTGCAATTATTACATACGCGATAAACCTTTTTCTTCATTTACAAGTTTGCTTATAAAAGAATTTCTGCAAAATTCTTTGGGTACCTGCTACCTTGTGAAGTACGTGTTTTTAAAAATACAGATTTGGAAGAAGCAAAGAAATGGATTGCTGAAGCATAAGTTGTATTTTACTATCAAGATTGCTTAAACGCAAATATGGGCGAAGAAATACTACATCTTATTCCACCGGGAATTATTAAGTTCATTCTTGTCCTTTTGTTTTCATTACTTATAGGGCTGGAACAGAGAGGCCGTTATATCAAAGAAGAATTTGGAACCCGTTTCGGTACTGACAGAACGTTTACGCTGATAGGGATTTTAGGATTTATTCTTTATGTCATCAGCCCGCAAACGCTGCTGCCTTTTCTCGGTGGCGGATTTGCAGTCATCCTTTTACTGGCAATTAATTATTACCAGAAAATAATCATACAGAAAAAGTTCGGCATCACTTCCTTTATTATTGCACTGATCACTTATTGCCTTGCACCGCTGGTGTACACACAACCAAGCTGGCTGGTTCTTTTAATAGTGGTGTGTGTGCTTATCCTGACCGAATTGAAAGAAACGCTTTTTCAATTCTCCGAAAAATTTGACAACATTGAATTCATCACACTTGCAAAATTCCTGGTCATTGCCGGCGTGATCCTTCCGTTGCTTCCTGACAGAATTATATCCACCACGCTGAATTTTTCTCCTTTTAAATTCTGGCTGGCGATAGTAGCGGTATCCGGCATTTCTTACTTTAGTTATCTGCTTAAAAAATTTGTGTTCCCTGATTCAGGAATTATTTTCACCGGTATATTGGGCGGCATGTATAGCAGCACAGCAACCACCATTATACTTGCCAAAAAAAACAAAGAGCTGCCTGAAAATAATAAAGTGACCGCCGCAATTATTCTTGCTACGACGATGATGTATGTGCGTTTGTTTTTATTGGCCCTGTTCTTTAATAAAAATATAGCGATGGCACTCGCTCCATCGTTTGCAATTTTTATTGTGGTGTCTTCGCTTATCGCCCTATACTCTTTAAAATTTCATTCCAATAAAAAACAACAACCCGATGTAAAGACATTACCACCTGATACCAACCCGCTTGAACTTAAAACCGCATTAATCTTTGCAGCGCTCTTTATATTTTTTGCGGTCATTACAGAGCTTGTAACCAAACGCTATGGATGCGGCGGAATAAATGTCCTGTCATTTATCGTGGGTGTTACTGATATAGACCCTTTTATCCTCAACCTGTTTCAAAGCAAATTGAATATTGCAGATGGCGTAATTGTAATGGCTGTAGTGAATGCTGCAACAAGTAATAATTTATTGAAAATGATTTACGGAATTATTCTCTGTGATAAATCCCTGCGGCGGCCTTTGATTGTCGGTTTTAGTATTTTAATTGTTGTAGGGTTGCTGATGTCATTTATTTTTCCATTTTTAAATTAGACCGAATGATAAAAACAAGAAATTTTATTACACCAGCTTTATTTTGAGTTGGTCAAGATGCAAAAGGAAATTATATCTCCAGACCCTTGGTTTGTGGTGTAAGCTGAAAATAGTAAAGAAGGATATATTGCCATCATCACGCATCTGCTAAGGCGTTTGAAATAGCAGGGTAAATACGAAGAAGTAATTGAAAATGATTATGGCCAGGTATATCCGGGAAATTAAAACAAAAAATTACTGATAAAAGTGCGTAATGTTCTTTTGTTTTTTAAGGATCTTATTTAAATAACCAGAATGAATTTATCAATATCAGACCCCATTCAGAATCAAATAAATGAAGCACGGGAAAACCTGCATTGGGCAGCGGGCCTCAGCTGGAATTATATCTTAATGAATTGCCTTTCCGCTACGCTGGCAACGTACGGATTATTTTCCGACAGCCCGGCTGTAGTGATTGGTTCAATGATTGTAGCTATGCTTTTAAGTCCTATTTCAAGCCTTGCACTTGGAATTATTGACAGCGATATTAAATTAATCCTGCAATCCTTGATTACTCTCCTGGTAGGTTTACTGGTAGTATCAGCAACGGCGGCCATTTTTGGCCTGATACATCACAGTTCGCCTATAACACATGAAATAATGACCCGTACTTCTCCCAACTTTATGGACCTGATGATTGCTCTTGCAGGAGGTACTGCCGGAGCATTGTCTGTGATCCATAAAAAACTGACAACTGCCTTTGTTGGTGTTGCAATAGCAACAGCCTTGGTTCCTCCTCTTGCCTCTGCCTCCATCTTGCTTGTTCATGGAGAATTTGGTTTATCAATGGGGGCCTTTCTTCTCACATTTACAAATATTGTGGGCATCCAGTTTGGTTACTCATTAGTGCTGTGGCTCAGCCAGGCTGAACTAGCCCCGGGTAATATTAAAAAAGCAAGTTGGTCTTTCATAAAGAGAAATTTACCGGGGATAATTATAATGATAGCTCTGGGAGTAGTATTAACATACAACCTCTCATTTGTGATAAGTAAATTTAATTTTGAGAACAACACGAGGACTAGTTTGGCAAAAGAGATTACCGCAATAAAGGGAGGCTATTTGGAAGACGTAAGATTTAATAAAGAAGATAATAAATTGATAATACGAGTGGTAATGAGAGGCCCTTATGAACCAGATACGAATATAGTAGCTGCGATGGAAAAAAAGATTGGCCCCAACTACCTGGAAATACCTAATGAACTTAGGATACGGTTTGTAAGAACAAAAGTTCTCACCAAAGATGGGGAACTATTCAAAGATCCTGGTGAATAAAATAGCGCTGCTTGTATAAGATATCAATATAACCACCAGTGTATTTCTGATAGTAAGTAATCTGAAATAATAGCCCTGACATTCATCATTCATTGTACCACTTCTTGTCATAGTTCGCAAAGATTTTAACTCATACTTTTGACCATAATTATCAATAAACTCAATAAAATTCTATGCTGGGTGAAATAATTGATTTGCAAATAAATCATTTGCCAGATCAACAATGTACCGGTTTAGTATAAGTATATACGATAAATGGATAGAATCAAAAGTCATTAATACAAAATTTAAAATAATATAAAATGGAAATAATTGAAACAATTAAAAAACCAGGTAAACAAAAAACATTAGGTAAAATGAATGGATCAGGTACGATGAAGGCACTTGTTTACCATGGGGCCGGCAGCAAATCCTGGGAAGATAAGCCAATGCCAAAAATCATTGACGCAACCGATGCAGTTGTTAAAATTTATAAAACCACCATCTGCGGTACAGACCTTCATATTCTTAAAGGTGATGTACCGGAAGTAACTAATGGCCGCATTTTGGGCCACGAGGGAATTGGTGTTATTGAAGAAGTGGGATCCGCTGTCACTAATTTTAAAAAAGGCGATAAGGTACTCATCTCTTGTATATCATCCTGTGGAAAATGTGATTATTGCAAAAAAGGAATGTATTCGCATTGTGAAAATGGCGGATGGATATTAGGCCACCTGATTGATGGAACTCAGGCAGAATATGTAAGATTACCTTTTGCCGATAACAGTCTTTACCACATTCCCGCAAATGTGAATGATGAAGCGATTGTAATGTTGAGTGATATATTGCCTACCGGGTTTGAGTGTGGCGTACTTAATGGACAGGTAAAGCCAGGCGACACTGTTGCCATTGTTGGTGCAGGCCCCATTGGTATGGCTACATTGCTTACCGCACAATTTTATTCGCCGGCATCAATTATTATGATTGACCTGGATGACAGTCGCCTGGAAGTAAGTAAAACATTTGGTGCCACTGAAACGATCAACAATCAAAAAGAAGATGCCGTTGCAAAAATATTTGCTCTTACAGGAAACAGAGGTGTGGATGTTGCGATAGAGGCGGTTGGTACTCCAGCAACGTTTGAATTATGTGAATCCATAGTTGCTCCGGGCGGACATGTTGCTAATATTGGTGTGCATGGTAAAAGCGTTTTGCTGCATCTTGAAACTTCATGGTCAAAAAACATTACAATCACAACAAGGCTTGTTGATACGGTTACCACACCGATGCTGATGAAAACTGTTTCGTCAAAGAAAATTGATCCGTCTAAACTGATTACCCACCATTTTCCATTGCATGACATTATAAAGGCCTACGATACCTTATCAAATGCCTCCAGGGATAAAACTTTAAAAGTTATTCTTACCAATGACGGGCAGTCGTAGGTTGGCTGCATTTCCTGGATCAAGCATGTAAAATTTTACTATCAATGACAGATTATCATAAAAATATGTCGGCTGAAGATGCCGTAAAAATTATTCAATCCGGCAACAGGGTTTTCATACATGGCAGTGCCGCTACACCGTTGCACATTTTAAAGGCTTTACAAAAGCGATATGAAGAACTTAGAGATGTGGAATTGGTGAGCATTACTACTTTCGGTGATATTTATTTCGACGATCCGATTTACAGGCATAGCTTTTTTATAAATTCTTTATTCGTTTCTGCAAACAACCGGGCCGTGGTTAATAGTGATAATGGAGATTATGTACCCATATTTCTCAGCCAGATACCGCAGCTCTTTAAAAGAAATATACTGCCTCTTGACGTTGCTATCGTTCAAGTGTCGCCACCGGATATCCATGGATTTTGTTCATTAGGAACATCCGTAGATATTGCCCGTGCAGCTGTTGATACGGCCAAACATATCATTGGCCTTATAAACTCAAAAATGCCACGCACGCATGGGGATGGCTTTGTTCACATCAGCAAATTTGATTCAATGGTTTGGCACGACAGTGAACTTCCCGAAATTGATTACCAATCGAGAACAAACGATATAGTAAGGCAAATAGGAAGAAATGTTGCTTCGCTGGTGGAAGATGGTGCTACGTTACAGTTAGGCATAGGCGCAATTCCCGACCAGGTTTTGCGAAACTTAAATGATCATAAAGCGCTTGGCCTTCATACTGAAATGCTTTCTGATGGTGTGATACCATTAATAGAAAAAGGCGTTATTGATAATAGCCGTAAAAAATTAAATGTGGGCCGTTCCGTTACAGGTTTTATGGCAGGTACAAGAAAATTATATGATTTTGTGAATGACAATCCCTGTATCAGGGTGATGGATATCGGCTATGTAAATGATACAACTGTAATAAGGCAAAACCCTAAAGTGACCGCTATAAACAGTGCTATCGAAATTGATATAACAGGACAGGTTTGTGCCGATTCTTTGGGAACCTACCAGTATTCAGGCATTGGTGGACAAATGGACTTCATCAGGGGGGCTTCTCTATCCGAGGGCGGCAAACCAATTATAGCAATGCCTTCGATAACATCAAAAGGCGAATCGAGGATTGTGCCTTTCCTGAAAGAGGGAGCAGGAGTGGTAACTACTAGGGGGCATGTTCATTGGGTAGTTACAGAATATGGAATGGTGGACTTGTTTGGTAAAAACTTAAAGCAGAGAGCCAGAGAACTCATCAGGATAGCGCATCCCGATCATAAGGAATATTTGGAGGATGCATTTTACAATAGGTTTAGGCCCGGACGGTAAAACATATGTACGTTCCTGTAAACTTTACAAAGTTGAAGTGGCCAAACTGTACTTCAATAAAAATTCATTAAATTCAGATTCAAATCACTTTTCTTTATTTGGTTTTATTTTGAAAATCCGGCTTTTCTAAAGATTAATACGAGCCTCACCTGCAGACCCGCTTCTTTTTTTAAACTTGAGGCTAAGCCGGATAGCAACCTTTTTTACATATGAAAGTAGCTGTTTATAGTTTTCACAAATTTGAAAAATCTTTTTTAGAGCAAGCCAATGGTGGCAGGCATGATATGCAATTTTTCGATACCAGGCTTTCTATGCAAACAGCCATGCTGAGTGATGGTTTTGATGTGGTTAGTTTATTTGTTAGCGACGATGCATCCGCACCTGTGCTTGAAAAGTTGTACCACCACGGCATTCGGTTTATTTCGCTGCGTTCTGCAGGATTCAATAATGTAGATCTTGAAAAAGCGACCCAGCTTGGCATTCGTGTCGCGAGGGTTCCTGCGTATTCTCCCCATGCAGTTGCCGAACATGCGGTAGCATTAATGCTCGCTTTAAACCGGAGGTTAATACGGGCACATCAGCGTATTATGGATCTGAATTTTTCGCTTGACGGGTTAACTGGTTTCGATATGAACGGTAAAATAGCTGGCATTATCGGTACCGGAAAGATCGGTGCAGTCGTAGCCCGAATACTTCATGGTTTTGGTTGCCGGGTGCTTGCTTATGACAAATATGAAAATGAAGAAATAAAACAAAAATACCAGGTTGAATACACGGATTGCCTTTCTCTGTGCAGGCAGTCAGACATTATTTCCCTGCACGTTCCTCTAAGTGAAGAAACAAAATATATTATTAACAGATCCTGTATTGATGTTATGAAGACCGGGGTAATGCTGATCAATACAAGCCGCGGAGCCTTAGTGAACACCAATGAAATAGTAGAGGCCTTAAAAAAAGGGCGTATTGGATATTTTGGCATGGATGTGTACGAGGAGGAGGAAGGGCTTTTCTTTGAAGATCATTCTGATGATATACTTCAGGATGACACGATAGCCCGCCTGATGACTTTTCAAAATGTGCTCATCACCAGCCACCAGGGGTTTCTTACAGAAACAGCTTTGAACAATATTATGACCACAACCGTTAAAAACCTGGATTGCTTTGAAAAGAAAGTAGCATGTGAAAATGAAATCAATATAAAATAAGTGTTAGCGCTTTACTGGTGTTACCCGTCTCCGACAATCGCATCGCAGTATTTTAAAGGAGAATGGATACCAATTGTGCCCGCATCAAAAGAGACGGCATAAAACAGACGGCTGCCACCAAAATAAGAAGTATGAATTTTGGTATTGCATCGAGGGCGGCAAAGCCATTGCGACAGGGGTTAAACCCCGCGCTTCCATTTCCTACAGACAGGAGCATGCAAAGCAGGTTCTCTGGAGCGATAGCCAAATGGCTGTGCTTATCGGACGTTGGTGAGCTGGCACACAATGATGAGGCTCCGTACATCAGTGGATTTCAATTTGCAAATGAAGATACTTTCAATAACCGTTTTAAGGTGCCCGTTACCGTTAGCCAACCACAGGATAATCTTATAACGGTAAGCGTAAACCCTTTTGTTCCTGTGAGCAACGTGGCTGCACCGGCGGGTACGATGCTCATCGAACTGGCAATATCAGTTGCCGGCCGCAGGCTTGCAGACGGAATGTCCACGGGCAGCAAAACGCAGCGGATACAGGTGCCTTATAACCCAAATGAAATTGCCGCACAGGTGCTGCAATTTGATACCCCCACAGAGCCGGAAAGCCTTATAGTTACTGCCGCATGGCTCTGGTACGATGTACTAAAAAATAACAGGATATCACGTTCTGAAAATCCTGATTTTTTACCGGCGGGAGTTATTAATGCGCGGTATTGCTGAGAGGACCGGGGCATCAAGCGATTTTAAGAAAATTAATTATTTGCACTTTTTAAAAACGCAACAATTTTGTCCATATCAGTTTGTGTAATATTGGCCCGTACCTGCATGTGAAGGCCCACTATTTCCCAGTTATCGTTATTGAATTCACCAGGACTGGGAGCGTTATGGCAACGGTTACAATTTTCGCCCCAGAGTTGTGCACCAGATTTATCTGCTACTTTTTGTGATACAGAGCAGCTATTGAATAAAGTTAGGGAAGCTGTGATAGCTATTGATAATACTGATATTAAAAGTGATTTTTTCATTTCAATTTTTATTTAAGAATTAAAAACCAAATACACATTGTGCATTGAATACGGATGGATTATCTTTTTGTTTTACATAACAAAATTTTACAAGGCTGTTCCACTTTAACCAATAGTCCAGGGCCAGTTCAACCTTTTCGTCATTAGTTCCGCCCCATGGAGCTCCACCAGGTCTGTTGAAGTAAGAATACCGCCCCGCGATTTCCAGGTTACTTACAAACTTATTGTCAACATGAGATGGCCTTAAAGTAGCACATGCATAATAAGTATTAGGAGCATCATTAAAAGTAAAATCAGCTCCATCGACAGTTTTGTAAGTTGCATTATCTACTTTCTGATGTTTGAATTCCCCAATCAAACGAAGGTCACTTTTGATGGCAGTAAGATGCCCCCAATAGTTCAAATCAACTGCCTGCATAAACACGCCTACATTTTGATAAGGTGTACCAACTTCTCCAGTTTTTGATTTTGATTGAAAAGAATATCCAATTTCAAGATTGGAAGATTGGGATGGCAGAATTGCAACGCGTCCGCCTATTGCCGAAGATTTATTATTGGAAGTATAGGCCTCGTATTCAAATTGCCCTGCGTTATCAGGATCAGTGAGCAATTGAGGTCCATTTGAAATATAGAAATCATACAGGACTTTTATATCTCCAAAAGGGAGCCCCCCTTCTGCACCTACACCCGTTTCATTCATAGCGCCAATACCTCCATCATGAAAACCAACAGGGTCAGACGCAAAGCGGTTAAGAAAGCCCTCTCCCATTCTTCCCCGGTAGGCACCAAATTTTGGCAAAAACCTTCCTGCATGCAATATCAGGTAAGGGTTAACCATATAACACATGTTGGCATATTCCAAGCCTATCGATACTTCTCCATCTCCTGTTTCAAATTCTGCCTCAGCTTCTGCGAAAAGTTTGTCTGATATTTTCCATAAAAAAATGGGTTTGAAATTCACATCTCCGAACGAAGATTCGCCTTCTGTTGCTGTATAGGTAGCCTCAGCATTTCCCAATACAATGAACTTATTTTGACCAATAGAACGTGGTGCATCTGTTTGTGCATTTACCCCGGTCACTAATATTAACAACAGGAGTGTAAATAGATAAGATTTCATGATAATATTTATTATTTTTTGACTTTCGAAAGAGTGCGTATATAATTAACCAGTTCCCACCTTTGTTTGTCACTTAAAGTGGTTTTATAAGTAGGCATAGGGTTATGACCTTCGGATATTTTCCAGAACAATGATCCGTCAGTTTCATCCTGAACCTTGCTGGAAGTATGATCTGCCGGTTTTGGATTGAGTGATGCCGCGGCTGCACCATCACCTTTGCCTTTTAAACCATGACAAGGCGAACAATTCGAAACGTATAGGGTTTTACCTTCGGCTAATGTTGATTTGTCACCCGCCAGGGGATTTTTTACGAGATTTGCGTCCTTTGGTGTAACCCAGGCAGGTTTTTTTTGCGCAGAAACGATGGTGGTCGAAAACTGTGCAAGAACAGCAATAAAAATCAGGCTATAATTTTTTGAAATACTTATCATGGGAGGAGAGTTTGGTTTGATATAAAGTAAATTTTTACCAAATATAAATTCACTGGCAGGGGCAAAACATGATAATAATCACAACTTAACATGATCTAAATCAAACAGCTCGATTTTTTACATTTTTGTGACATTGGCGGATGTTCTATGGGTTTATATGGGTAACGTAAATGCGTATACGAATAGGTAATAAGCAGGTAAGGCGAAGGATGAATAACACTATTAGTAAGGTCGGCATGTGGGCTGGAATTGCTGCCTTCATTGCAACAGTGGCTTTCGTTGTTGTTCAGATGTTACAGATTGTTAGAATTCTCCCTTATCCCTGGGATGAAATTCAATTTATGGCACTTCTATTTGCATAGCTATCCCTTTTGTAATTGAGATGCTTGCACTCCATTATATGACTCCCGATGTGAAAAAATTCTGGAGTCATGCTGCCCCTATCTTTACAATCATATATGCGGTGTTCGCTACTGCAAATTATGTTGTTCAATTGGCGACAGTAATTCCCGCGTCGCTCAAAGGCGCCTCAAACGAAATTCGTATTCTTATTCAAACACCACATTCTCTCTTTTGGGACTTTGACGCGATGGCATATATTTTTATGGGTTTAGCAACTTTGTTTGCGGTGCCTGTATTTGAGAAACATGGATTTCAAAAATGGGTTAGGGTTTCTTTCATGGCTAATGGACTTGTTACTCCATTGATCGCGTTTGTATATTTCTATCCTGACTTTTCTGAGAAGTTACTTTTTATCGGGTTACCGTGGGCAATCACAGCACCAATGTTTATGTTACTACTTGCAATGATGTTCAGAAAAGAATTCCGGAATAAAAAATAAATAATAATAGATAACAATAAACTCTGCGCTAACAGGGGAGCTATAGTATTTAAGCAATAACTTTATTTGTATTTAAAAGGATAAATGAAAAAGCTATTTCCATTTGTCGGAAGGTTTGGTATTCTGTTGCTAATCATGCTGATCGGCATAATTGGGTTTATTGAAATAGAGCACTACACATTTCTCGATGCCTTATACATGACCGTGATAACATTAGCTACTATCGGTTACCGTGAGGTGCAGCCTTTATCTGACGCAGGTAAAATTTTTAATATATTTTTTATTATTTCTTCCTTCGCTGTTTTTGCTTACATAATCAGCAGCCTTACCAGGGATATTGTAAGTGGCGAAATGGCAAAATACTTTAAAAACCGTAAGCTTATGAATGCTATCGAAAAACTTTCTGATCATATAATAATTTGTGGATTTGGCCGGCACGGCCAGCAAGCTGCAGAAATTTTATTGTCCAACAAATTCGATTTTGTGGCAATTGATACAGCGGAAGTTCACATGAAAAACTGGTTGGCTGAAAATAAAAACCTTGTCTATATTCACGGAGATGCAACGGATGATGATATGCTTATAAGAGCGGGCATAAAAAAAGCGAAAGCATTATTACTCACATTACCTGAAGATGCCGATAATGTATTTACCGTACTTTCTGCAAGGGCAATGAATCCAGGAATAATAATTATCAGCAGGGCACAGCTTAAAAGCAGCGTGGTAAAATTAAAAACAGCCGGAGCCGACCATGTGATATTGCCAGAATTAATCGGGGGAGCATATATGGCAGCATTAATATCAAAGCCAGATGTAATTGAATTCATCAACAATCTTTGGGGAGATCAGGCGGAGTCAATTAATATAGAATCGTTGGCTTATGAAAAGTTACCCCCTCCGGTAAAGGGCAAATCCATCGCAGAGATTGTAGACTGGTATAATACCGGGGTAAATTGCCTTGGCATAAAAAATGAAGCAGGCAGGTTCATCATAAATCCGCCCCAGGAAACAATCATTGGTCCTGGTATGAAAGTCATGCTTTTTGGCTCACTCCAACAGATAGCAAACTTAAAACTTCGAGTTCCAAATTTGTAAGGAACAAAGTCCTATTTATTCCGGGTGGTGCAGGAGAAATGACCATATTAAGCTTAATCGTTGGAAATTATTATAGCGTTTCGCTATCGTCTTCGCCTTAAAGTTTCCACGAAAGGGAAGGAGTTATGAAAATCAATAATGGCAGTAAAAAAAAAACAATATTTTAGGCAGAGATAATTATTTTATAGCCCGTTTAGTGTTTGGGTATCACTCTTTTCATATCGCCCGGTTTTTTCGTATAACCTTATTCTGAATAAAATGCCTTTTATTAAATCGGGATCATCCGGAGGAAATGGCCATTGTGGAGACAACTGTACGGTTTTACTGGATATTTCAGGGAATATCCGGTTGCTTAATTTTTGAATTGCCAGGTTGCGTTCATATTTATCATGTATCTCCTCAAATATTCCCCAACTAATCACTGATTTCCAGTTAGCCATATTTTCTAAAACATCTACTTCAAAGCATACTTCGGGATTTAATCTCATTATTTGAATTTTCATGCCTTCCACTGCGTGGGCAATAATAAATTCTCCATCATAAGCATAGCTAATGGGAACTATGTAAGTTCTGCCATCGGCATGGCAGCCAATCCGGCCAACAATTTGATGGGCAAGTACTTCTTCTATTTCATTCCTGGTTAATTCTCCGAACATAGGCAGGTTATTTAATTTATTAAATAATGGAATTTCTTTATAGCCATTTGACCCTCGCTTTTATACTTCAAAGCATGTAAAGCCAGGTTCTAAATTTGGAAACCTTTCATTCTATATTTTTAGACACAAAAATATCTTTATGGATTTAATAATCTAATGATGCAGATATTGGACAAATATGATTGTAATCAGGGTTAGGCTTTTTACCTGTAATCCTGATATTAATTGGAAACCCATACCATGGACAAAGGAAACAGAATTATAGGATGATCCGGAATTTTCAAAAACATTTAAAAATTGTATAGAAGCCCTTCCTGTAAAATGGTCGTCTGCCGTTTGGTTAAAATATTTAAAAGATCATGACACGAGCATCATTTGTTCTGAATTAGAAATATCTCCATCCAACTTCTGGCAAATTATTCACAAGGCGAAGATTCAGCTAAGAAATTTGCTGGAATTAAAATGGTTCAAAATAATTTTCCTGCGTTGTCAGTAATGACTATTAATCGCGACTAATTAAAGGAAATGCTGCTGATAGGTATAACAATAGCGGTATTTATAATTTCTAAAAAAAATAATTTCTTTAAATTTTTATCATGAATAATAGCTCGGAACAATTGATTAACAATCTTAGGAAAGGGAACAGAAGTTCTTATGAAGCGTTATATAAAGAAAACTATACACCTGTTGAAAGATTCATAGTAAACAATAGCGGTACGCCTGATGACGCCAAAGACATCTTCCAGGACACGCTGCTGGTATTATTTTCAAAATTGAAAGAAGACAATTTTGAATTAACGGCATCATTGAAAACTTATCTCATTGCAATTAGCAAAAACCTGTGGTTTAAGAAACTTAGAAATATTTCTTACTATAAAGAAATTTTACTTACAGATTATCAATCAAACAAATTTTATTGTGAAATCGATTCATCTATAGAAAAGGAAAAGTCTTATTGGGAGAAGTTACAAACTTATCTCTCAAAAATAACGACTCATTGTAATCACTTATTAAATTCTATGTTTTTCAAAAATAAAAATATTGAGGAGATACAACACGAGTATGGTTATTCATCAAAGCATAATGCTCAAAACCAAAAGCATAAATGCATTGAGCAGGTTCGTAAAATAAAGAACATAGAGGAGCAACAGAAAAATAAAATTGTACAGGTTGGGTGATTTTTTTTGGTTATTGGTATTACTAAGTATCAATAACAATTTAAAAAATTAAACAATGAAAAAATTACAATTGAAAAAAGATCTCCTGAAGATGCTTGTTGCTTTATTTGCAGTTTCACTTTTCAGTTTTACTCCTGGCCTGCAAGCACAATCTATCATGCCTGTAACAGTAAAATCTTCCAAAAATTTTGAAGGTACAATCAGTGCCATTAAGAAAGCGGTTTCCCAGGGAGGCATGATGGTATTGTCTGAGCTCAACCAGGGGAAAGTGCTTTCTATGACTGGCCTATCAGTAAATGCACATTCATTTTTTGTAGGAAACCCGACTGTGGGTAAAGAAGCTTTTTCGTCAGACCCTTCTGTAGGCCTTGTAATCCCGGTAAGAATAAATGTGTATGAACAAGGCGGAGCCACTTATGTCAATTATTTCAAACCTTCTGATTTATTTTCTTCTTTTAGCAGCCCAAAAGTAAAAATGATTGGGCAAAAATTAGATGAAAAGCTGGCGATGATGATGAAGATGGTATCTATGTAAATAATAAAAACAGAGAAGCCGTGAATTAGCTTTTTCGGCTTCTCTGTTCTTTCTTTAATTTTTAAACCCTTCATAAGATGAAACCTGAAAAAACGAAATTGATTATAACAATTGTTGTACTTTTTCTGGCAGCTATATCACCTAATTTATTTCCTTATGCTCAAACAGGTGCGGCGGATCTTTCTTCGCTTGCCCTGAAATATTTGATTCCTTCGGCAGCACTTATTTTTATAATAATTGGCATTACCTGGTTTTTAAAATACAACAATCTTAAAAAGCAAATCATCAATGGAATTGTGGCCGGCTTAGTGGCTACCATTGCACTGGAAATTATAAGGGAAATAGGTTTCAGGCTTGGAGGCATGCCCGGTGATTTACCAAAATTAATGGGTGTTTTGCTTCTTAACCGGTTTGCTGACGGCCCGGATACCTGGTCAAATATTGCAGGATGGTCATATCACTTTTGGAACGGGGCATGCTTTGGAATTATATTTAGTTTATTATTTGGCAGAGCAAAAACTGCGTGGGGCATAGTTTATGGATTAGTACTGGGGCTCGGATTTATGATAAGCCCGGTTACAAGATCATTAGGAATTGGCGCTTTTGGATTTCAATTTAAAGATGGATACCAGTTTTTAATAACAGTAATACTTGCTCACGCTGCTTATGGTGCCTTACTTGGGTTTCTCATTTATAAAATGAACAAAGGGTTACCTAACTTTATCGAAAGGATAAGAGAAGCATTTGGCAA
This sequence comes from Chitinophagaceae bacterium, assembly GCA_046593045.1. GTDB lineage: Bacteria > Bacteroidota > Bacteroidia > Chitinophagales > Chitinophagaceae > Ginsengibacter. The sequence continues at coordinate 26,284 of JBKJRY010000302.1, forward strand.
AACCGAAATATCTTATGCGTAGGTCTTTGTGTATGCAAAAAAGGATATTGAATTAAAACCATTTCATCCCGTCATAAAATGATTGTAAAGTTTTTGTCAGGATTTACAAGTAAGCACGACTATTGTATTGTAAACTAAAAATAAATATTATGACTAAATTATTTTTTAAAAAAGTAGTAATAGCCGGGTTAATTGCCGGGGCAGTATTTATGATGCTGGAAATGATAATGGTTCCTATGTTTATGGGTGGTAGCCCATGGGGTCCGCCACGAATGATTGCAGCCATATTATTGGGAAAAAGTGTTTTACCAATGCCGCCCCAACCAGTAACATTTGATTTTGGCGTTATGATGGCAGCAATGTTTCTTCACTTTATGCTATCAATTATTTTTGCCATTATTATTGGCTGGTTGTGCAAAAACCTAAGTGTGGGAACTTCTGTATTAGTGGGCGCCGCTATAGGTTTAATACTTTACTTTATTAATTTTTATGGCCTTACTTCAGTCTTCCCCTGGTTTGCAATGGCCCGTACCTGGGTAAGTATCTTTTCACACGTCATGTTTGGTATTGTTGCTGCGTTTTCTTTTAAAAAACTCTTTCAGCCGGTTGGGGTTGCTTTCTAAAAAATAAATCTTTAATAAATCTTTATGATGAGAGATTTAATGAACGTGATGATGTTGTCTTGTGTAAAGGCAACACAACTTGTGGAAATGAAAGAGCATGTTCCATTAAAAATAATTGAGAAAATGCAATTGCAAATACATGTTGCTATGTGTTCAGGCTGTAAAAATTATATGAAGCAAACAAAGCTGATCAATATGCTGTTGAATAAAAATTTTGAGTCATTGCCGAAAATAACAGAAACCGGTCAACTGGAGTCAGCAATCATTGATAAATTGAAAAACTGATTACCGACTGCCAGTGACTCCTTCTATAGATTTCAAAAAAATACTTTCCTTGCATTGGCGTGTTTTTTAACTGGAGCTTTCTTTCATGGTGAGGCAAATTGGCCAGCGGCTTATGATACAAAACGATTGCCGCCATATACAAATGCAAGGTGATAAAAAAACATCGCCAAAAAACATTTTTAAAAAAAATTTGCTGAAGTAGATTTTGGCGGGTTTAAAAAACAAAATCATAGGATGAAACATTTTGATGCCTTGATAATCGGCTCTGGACAAGGGGGCACACCATTGGCCAAAAAGTTGGCCAAAAATGGATGGAAAACTGCCCTGGTTGAAAAGAACAAAGTAGGCGGTACTTGCGTGAACGTTGGCTGTACACCAACCAAAACAATGATCGCCTCTGCAAAAACAGCCTACACTGTTAAAGGGGCGGCGAAGTATGGTATACTTACTAACGGATTTCGTGTAGATATGAACGTTATCCATTCAAGGAAGCAAAAGGTGGTGGAAAGTTTTAGAAACGGATCGCAAAACGGACTGGAGAAAACAGAAAACCTGGAACTGATTTTTGGCTTAGCTTCTTTTACAGGTGAAAGGAAAATGAAGGTTGTTCTCAGCAAAGGAGGGGAAGAAGAAATTACTGCGGATAAAATTTTTATTGATACTGGCTCTCACCCTTACATTCCTGACATAGAAGGATTGAATGAAACAGGTTATTATACATCCACATCTTTAATGGAGTTGGGGCAGATACCCGGGCATTTAATGATTATCGGTGGAGGCTATATAGGTTTGGAATTTGGGCAAATGTATCGTCGCTTTGGCAGCAGGGTAACTATTCTTGAACACAACGACCGGCTTCTCCCAAAGGAGGATGAAGGTATTGCGGCAGAAGTGCTTAAGTTTTTACAGGATGAAGAAATAGACGTGCTCACGAATGCAGAAATTCTAAAAGTAAAAAAAGAGAATGGATCGATCGTGGCCAAAATAAAAAGGAATACAGAAGAAAGGACAGTTCAATGCTCGCATATCCTGGTTTCAGCAGGACGAACGCCAAATACTAAAGATTTAAATCTCCAGGAAACTGGTGTTGTAGTAAATGATAGGGGCCAGGTAATTGTAAATGAAAAACTGGAAACGACCGCTAAAGATATCTATGCAATAGGCGATGTAAAAGGCGGGCCTGAATTTACCCACATAGCTTATAACGATTATATAATTCTATACAATAATTTGTTGAACGGTAAAAATGAAAGTATAGAAAACAGGATGGTTCCCTATACCATGTTCACCGATCCGCAATTAGGAAGAATAGGTATTACAGAACAGGAAGCCAGGGAAAAAGGATTAAATATAAAAATAGCCAGGCTTCCGATGATGCATGTAGCACGCGCCATTGAAACGGGAGACACACGAGGTATAATGAAAGCAATACTAGATGCTGATAGTGGGGAAATATTGGGAGCGGCAATTGTTGGGAATGAAGGCGGGGAAATCATGTCGGTTTTGCAAATGGCCATGTTGGGAGGTATAACTTACCAGGTAATTGCTGATATGGTTTTTGCCCATCCGTTATATACCGAATCGCTGAATAATTTATTTATGACTTTAAGCAAGTAACCCAAAGGGAGAACATAGTATCATGGGGTTCCTTCTTTTGCAGATCCATTAAACTCAACTATGCCGGGCAGTTGATTGCTTTCAAAGGTTGAATGGCATAAAACCACCAGGTTATATTAGCTGGTAAGAATCGCTGCTAGTTTTTTTGTCTATACCATGGTTTATTCCGTGCTCATGATATAGAAATAAATCCAGACAACTGAAAATTACAGCAGTAAATAAGCCGATCAGCAATGTTCAATAAATTTAATTATGACAGACTCAACTCAACAGGAAGCTTTTCTTTTTATGCCGGATATCAGCGGCTTTTCAAAATTTGTAAATGAAACGGAGATTGAGCATAGCACCCATATTATTCGCGAACTTTTAGAAATAATAATTAATGCTAATGAAATAAACCTGGAACTGATGGAGATTGAAGGAGATGCTGTTTTCTTTTACCGGTTTGGTAAAACTCCCGGCATTCATGAAATTATTCAGCAATCGAAAAACATCTTTAAAAAATTTCACGGGCATTTACTCAAATATGAAAGTCAGAGAATTTGCCAATGTGGTGCCTGCAGAACGGCTAGTAACCTTACTTTAAAGTTCATTATTCACAAAGGAATAGCCAGCAGTTTTCGCATAGGTGAACATTTCAAGTTAATGGGTAAAGAAATAATCATCCTTCACAGGCTACTTAAAAATAAAATACCTGAAGACAGTTACCTTCTCTTTACGGAATCGCTGTTCACGATTTTCAATGATGATTACTTAAAAAGTAAACAATTGGCAACCACACATTATAGCGAAGAATTTGATGATGTTCTTATTAATTACAAATCCATACCAATTGATTTATGGCTGCAGGAAATTGAGCCAGTTGGTGATGGAACCAATGATTTGCCCATTCATTTCTTTTCAGCATTAAGCGCAAGTAAACCAATAGAAGCACCTGCTGCAGAGGTATTCACTTATATAACCAATCTCTCCAAAAGAACACAGTGGATGGATGGAATTAAAAGTATCCAAATAGTGTCAGGAGAAAAGATAAATCAGCTTGGTACTGTACACAATTGCATTATCAGGGATAATAGCGTTTTACGTTTCAAGTCTTACAATTACAAACACCGTAAAAACGATTATAGCATCAGGGAATTAAATACAGATAAAAATAATTTCGCAAAACAATTTTCGGTAGAAGAGGTTTCTTCAGATAAATGCATAGTCAAAATACAGTTCCTGGTACCAAATAAGTTTTTCAGCAAAATGATGTTTACCATATTTATGAAAAACAGAGTATCAAAAGAATTTAGAAACTCTTTGGAAGATCTGAAGATGAAACTTGAAAATAAAGCAAATTAAATATCTTATAATCTGTACAAATAGATCTGTATTATTTACAGTACATCCCTCCACAGGGTATTGCGTGTATTACACTTGAAACGAATTAAATAACTACTATCAGTTATTATACAAATAAAAAAATAAATTACTTCATGAAAGAAACAACTAAAGCTGTAAATATCACGGATGCAGAGCTACTCGATAATATATTACGTGAATCCTTCCCTTATTTTCTAACCGAAATAAATCCCGAGAATGGTTTAATAGCAGATAAAAATGAACCCGGCTCGGCCTGCAGTATTGCAGTATCAGGGTTAGGTATTGGCTGTTATATTGTTGGTATAGAAAACGGCCTGCTTTCAAGGGAAGAAGGCATTACTAAGGTGCTTACTATATTACGATTTTTTTATTCAGGCCACCAGGGAAAGGAAACAGATGCAATGGGATATAAAGGGTTCTTTTATCATTTTCTGGATATGAAAACCGGTCGCAGGGCATTGGAATCGGAATTGTCAACTATTGATACAGCATTTTTTATCGCTGGCGTTCTTGCAGCCGCAAATTATTTCACAAGAGCAACTGAGAACGAAACTGAGATAAGACTGATAGCTGAAAAACTATACGCAAGAATTGAGTGGGATTGGGCTTTGAATGGCACAAATACAATAAGCCATGGATGGAAGCCCGAGTCAGGGTTTTTAAAACCACACTGGGATTGCGAATATTCTGAAGCAATCTTATTGTATGTACTTGCCCTGGGGTCTCCAACATTTTCTA
>JBKJRY010000283.1:0-18659 GCA_046593045.1 Chitinophagaceae bacterium
ATAAAACAGAAAAAAAAAATTTTAATTATTAAAATGCGGCGTAGATTGGGTTTCATTTACTTAACATTTATACGAATGTATTAAGCTCTTTTAATAGAAATTACACCAAAACTAAAAAACAACAGATAACATGAAACGACTACTCCACCAACTAAGGTGGGTCAAAAGCAACCGGAATTACACTCCGTATTTTAACGGGCATTTTCAAATTTTTAACCAGAGTAAAAAAACAGCATTTCTTGGGGGTCTGCTTTGTTTGATTCTTTTTATAGGTCAGCGAAGTTTTGCACAAGGCTCCCTCAAGGCCAACGTGACGGGTACGGTTCAAAATGAAAAAGGGGAAATTTTACAAGGGGCTACTGTCCTTGCAAGTAATGTAAACACGCATGAAAAAACCTATTCCGTAACCGATAATAATGGCGTCTTTCTATTATCAAAATTGATAGTGGGTAATAAATATGATTTTACTTTTACCTTTTTAGGATTTGAAGCAGGTGAGTACAAAGGAGTATTAATAAATGAGCCAAAACAAAAAAATTTTATTGCTGTAAAATTGAAGGAAAAAAATGCAGTATTGGGCCAGGTAGTTGTAACCGCCCTTGGTATCGTGCAGAAAAAAGCCTCATTGGGATATGCAATACAGGAAGTAAAGGGAGCAACACTCAACGAAGCCAGGGATAATAATTTTGTCAATTCATTATCAGGAAGGGTAGCAGGGGTAAATATTATTTCAGGAAACGGTGTGGGAAGTAGTTCACGCATTACCATTCGTGGAGAATCTTCTTTGAACTATTTTAAAAACCAGCCATTGGTTATTATAGATGGAGTACCCGTATCAAATGCTCCTGTATCCAACAGCGGGGGTGATACAAATCCTGATTATGGTAGTTCTATCGGCGAAATAAATCCGGCAGATATCGAGTCCGTGAACGTATTGAAGGGTGCCGCCGCTTCTGCATTGTATGGATCGAGAGCGGCTAGCGGTGCATTAGTAATCACTACAAAGTCTGGTAAAGGTGTTAAAGGTATGGGTGTAAGCCTTACCAGTGGCTACACATGGGAAAACCCATTGAGATTGCCGAAATTTCAGAATTCATTCGGAGGTGGCGCAGATGGTCAATTTGAAGGATCTAATTTCGGCTATAGCAATAACGGTTTGTATCCTAATGGTATTAATGAAGACTGGGATGAAAGTTGGGGACCTGCACTTGATGGAAGATTGATAGCACAGTTTGATTCTCCAACAACCAACGGGTTCCGTGGTGGTGATGTTAATCTTCCTAACAGGGGAGATATTATTCCAACTCCTTTTATACCGCATCCTGATAATATGAAAGATTTTTTTGTGACTGGTCACACGCGATTTAATTCCGTGTCGCTTTCAGGCAGTAATGATGTGGCTAATTATCGGTTCTCCTATACTAATAACGAAGAGTTGGGAATTGTTCCAAATAATAATCTTACACGCAATACTTATAACCTGAATGCAGGCTTTAAATTATCAAATAGGTTAAGCGTGCAGACCGTAGCTAATTATACAAAGTCAAATAGTACCAGTCGTCCTGACTTAGGTTATGGACACGGAACAATAATGTATGAGTATGTGTGGTTTGACAGGAATGTTGATCTTAATAGTTTAAGAAACTACTGGCAGCCCGGACTGGAAGGCCTTCAGCAGTTTTCACAGGATTACGGTAACGGTCATGATAATCCTTTCTTTTACGCTTATGAAAGTACAAGTGGCCAAAACAAAGACCAGTTATATGGAAACATAAAACTGAACTATAAAATTCTGGATAACTTAACGCTGATGGCGCGTGCGGGAACAGATTATTTTAATGATTTTAGGCCACGAAGAGAAGCCATGAGCAGTTCAAATGCACCGCAAGGCTATTACCAGGAAACAACATTAAAATACCAGGAGAATAACTATGACTTCCTGCTCAATTATAAGAAAGATATTAATGACTTTCATTTTGATGCATCCGCGGGTGGAAATATTATGGAAAGATTCCGGGGAAGTAAGCAGCAGTCTGCCGGCCAGCTGGTGATACCAGGTATCTATAGCATTAATAATTCCAATGTTGCTGTGCAGGCAAACTCCTATGACGAGCATCGGAGAACTAACAGCCTGTATGCATTTCTGCAGACCGATTACCAGGGTAAAGTATATGTGAATGTAACTGGCCGTAATGACTGGTCAAGTACTTTACCTGCTTCGCACAATTCCTATTTTTATCCATCTGTGAATACAAGTATCCTGTTTAACAGGATCTTTAGCATGTCTCCCAAAATTGATCTTTTAAAGTTAAGATTGGCGTATGCGCAGGCGGGTAATGATGCCGATCCTTACTCTATTCTTACGCCATATAATTATCAGCAATTGTGGAACGGGCTTCCTTCACTATCTGAAAGTTCCCAGTTGAATAATCTTGACCTGAAACCAGAGAAAAGCAGCACTACTGAAATAGGGGCCGAATTTTCTCTTTTCAATGGCAGGCTTGGTTTGGATGTGACTGCATATACTACCAGTTCGAAAAACCAGATACTTCCTTTGCCTACTCCGGTTTCTTCAGGGTATCGCGGAAGAATAATCAACGCAGGAGAAATATCGAATAAGGGTATAGAGGTTCAGTTGAATGCAGTACCGTTGCGTTTAAGAAATGGATTCGACTGGAATGTGACTATCAATTTTGCACGCAATGTGAGCAAGGTGATCTCTCTTGCACCTGGTGTCGATAAAATCGTGCAGCAAGCGCCTGGAGAAGATGCTTCAATAGAAGCTCGTGTCGGTGAACGGATGGGAGCCCTTTATGGACCTGGATTTGAGCGTGTTCCTGAGGGGTCGCTAAAAGGTATGCCTATTATAGGGACCAATGGCAGGCCGAAAATTACTCCTACTTCCATCTACCTGGGTAATATTAATCCAGAATGGAGTGCTGGCATCACCAACCGTTTTTCTTTCAAAGGTGTCTATGCGGAATGTCTTTTTGATATCAGCCAGGGTGGTGTAATTGTTTCCCGCTTTATTAATAAGGCAACGGGCGCTGGTCAGCTTATTGAAACAGCAGAGGCCCGGTTAAAGCATGCACCAGATGATGTTTATAACAGTGACTATTACAGGGACGGTGGCGTTTTACAAAGTGATGGAAGTTATTCCCGTAACCTGGAGATATTTGATGGTTCTTACAGCCAGGGTATATACGGAACAGGTCCACGTGATTTCTACAAGCGATATTATGATCATAATTCTGAACAGCAGCTTGTTGATCGCTCCTTCGTAAAATTAAGGGAAGCAAAAATTGGGTACAACCTCCCAAAAAAATGGTATTCAAAACTGGGAGTTCAAAATATCTCTTTCTCCCTCGTTGGGCGTAACCTGGTTCTATGGACCAAGAACCAGCATATTGATCCGGAAACAGGTGCTTCCACAGGACAAGGACTGGTGGGTGGTTTCGAAAATCTTAGCCTTCCAACAACAAGAAGCTTTGGTGCAAACCTGAACGTTAATTTCTAAAATTTATCAATCAACAATAATGAACTCAAAACTTATTTCCGGGAGCTTAGCCTTTGTGCTATTCTTTTCCATCGGTTGTACAAAGAATTTTGATACTATTAATCAAAATCCCAATAGCCCGCAACAGGTGAGCAATGAGCAGTTCCTGCTGCCGGCTATTATCAAAACCTCAGTACGCAATTATTCCTACCAGGCTCAGTTTGGGGGAAGTGTTGTTAGCGATTATTATGCCAATCAATACACCAGTGGATTTGACGATCACTGGACAGCCAGTCAAACGGAGGGAGGGTTTCTCTGGAATTTTTTCGACCAGTTAAAAGATGTGGAAAACCTGCGTGTGCTTAGTCATAGCAAAAGTGATAAAAACAATGAAGGTGTTGCATTGGTATTGTGGTCCTGGATGTTCCAGGTAATGACCGATAATTATGGAGATATGCCTTATAGCCAGGCTGTGCAGGGTAAATTGACTGGTAATTTTTCGCCGGTTTATGACCGGCAGGAAGATATATATAATAGTCTTATGGATACGCTGAAAGTAGCCAATACACTGCTTTCTACAGGAACTGATCCCATCAACTCTGATATTCTAATGGGAGGTAGTGCACTGCGCTGGAGAGAGTTTGCTAACGGGCTTCGTTTAAGACTGCTTATGCGCATGTCAGGTGTCACAGCTGCAAAGATTGATGTAGGTGCCGAAATGAATGCCATCGTTAGCGATCCTTCAACCTACCCGCTTTTTACTTCTTACCAGGACCAGGCTGCGTTGAATTTTACAGAAGAATTGAATAATGAATTCCCGGCTTATCATAATCCTCCTGTCGGAGATTACCACCTCAGTACTACACTGGAAACTAATCTAAAAAGCCTGGATGATCCTAGGATCGCGTATTATGCCATGCCTACGCCGGCAAGTTTTGGAAGCGGTAGCCCGGAGTATGCCGGTGTTCCGAATGGTATCGGTACTATTGAGTCTTCTTATAATGGTGGCACTAATAATCAATCACAGGAATCTCCTATTTTGATGCCATACCTTGGATATCCTTTGTATGCTTCCAAAACCGCTGCGCAGGGTTTGTTACTGACTTATTCAGAAGTGCAATTTATTTTAGCGGAGGCAAAAGAACGCGGATTGATTACTGCGGGAAGTGATGCTGAAACCTACTATATGAATGGTATACAGGACCAGTTTGCTTATGACGAAAGCAGGCTGGACGTATTGAACCAAGGTATCTCTGCGACAGATCATAGTTTCGCAAAGTCATCTGACATCGTTCCCTCTTCGTCTTATTTCACGCAGCTAGGTGTAGCCTATACCGGTACCGCAGACGAGAAGCTTTATAAAATAAGAATACAGAAGTGGTTCGCTTTATTTTACAATGGTTTTGAAGGCTGGTCAGAATGGAGAAGAACAGGTGTGCCGAAAGAGACACAAACCGGCCCTTCCAGTGCCATCAGTGAATGGCCCCGTCGGACCCGTTACCCGCTTTCAGAGCAAACTGTGAATAGTACTAACTATGATGCAGCCCTCAAGATACAAGGCCCGGATGATTTGCTGACAAAGCTGTGGTGGGATAAATAAAACAAAAATTATAGCTTTCGTTAAATGGAGTTTGAATATATAATTTTAATCCAATTAAATTAAAGGTGGCCACATTGGCCATCTTTAATCATTTTGTACGCTACCGACGCGGAACACAAAATCCCAGGCAGGATGAAATAACCAATGCCAGCAAGGAAATTAAACTGTAAGCAGAACAATCTTTCACATTAGGATGGCAATTGTTCGAAGCTGTATTTAACCAGTTAAAACGTATTCATACTGAATTTACTTTTACCCGCGGTTTTACAACAATTTCCACCCATTGGATGTTGTGATGAACGAACGAAAAGGAGTTTACCATGACTTCGCTCACCTAGCCATTTCCTGTATTTATACCATGGACCTTCCCGCTAGGTATGTAAGCGGATATCTTGAAACATTTGCGCCTGCCGGGAAAGAAAACTCACAGGGGTAGAGGCATCGCATGCGTGGATTGCTGTATTTATTCCCGGAATGGGCTGGTTTGACATCGATCCTATGAATAATCAACTGGCTTCTGAACAATACATCACTATTGGCTGGGGTCGCGATTACTTTGATATCATTCGTTTAAAAGGAGTGTTCATGAGCAGCAATTCGCACGAACTTAAAGTTTCTGTGGATGTGAGAAGGCTGGGCTGATGCCAGGTTCTTCTGTGATTGGTTGAGCCTTTAATGCGATCTCAATTCCTCCCCTTCAACATCGGTACAAACGAAAAAATGGAAAACGTTTCTTCTTCAGAACTGCCATTTTCATTTTTAGTAATCCGCATCATTCTCTGTATTCCCTCGTCGTCAAGAGGAAGTACCATGATGCCGCCAGGTTTTAATTGTTCCAATAGTTTTGGGGGAATAAAAGGAGCTGCGGCGGTTATAATAATTTTATCAAAAGGTGCGTAGGTAGGCAATCCCTCAAAGCCGTCTCCATAAAAAAATTTGATATTGGGATATTTTGATTTGAAGATAAAATCTTTATTTTTTTCAAACAACCCTTTTTGCCTTTCAATTGTAAATACATTAGCCCCCATTTCTGCCAATACTGCAGCCTGGTAAGCGCTTCCGGTGCCTATCTCCAAAATTTTATTATAAGGTTTTACTTCAATTAGTTGTGTTTGGTATGCCACAGTATAAGGCTGTGAAATCGTTTGTCCTTCCTGTATGGGGAACGCCCTGTCCTGGTAAGCTATGTGATCGAGGGCGGTATCAAGAAAATAATGGCGGGGTATATTCATTATGGCATCCAGCACATTTTCATCTGTAATTCCCTTCTCTCTTATTATGTCTATTAATTTTTTTCGAAGACCTTTATGCCTGTATGTATCTTCAAATTTTCGCATGATGCAATTTAGAGAAAACGGGTCTAATATTACCACTTCGTTTAAACTCTTCAGAATGAAAGGGCATGCAATTTGTTGTACCGCGGCTATGAAAAATTTATTGACCCTTGCCCTCGCTTCTCTTGTTTTTATTGTTGCCTGCCAAAGTAAGGATGACAAAACCGGGGATACCGAAGAATCTAAAAATGAAAAAGAAAAAAAAATCAGTAAAAGAGATTATAGTATAACAAAATCAAATTCTTTCAATGATCTCTTTCTCGATAGTACATCTGTTGAAAGCTACATTACAAATAATAATATATCCGGTTCCAGCGCACGTCGTCTCCGGAGTTTTTACAATACGCGTAACTATGAGTTTGCCTGGTTTTCTTCCGATGGATTAACTGAGCAGGCCTTAGGTTTCTGGACATTAAAAAATTATTCGGGCGATACCGCTACAAAAAGTAAACAACTGCAAAAAAGAATGGATGATCTTATGACGGACGACGACCTTAAGGTGAGCAGTACTGACAAATCCATGATCAACACCGAACTCAGGTTAACGGAGAATTTTATTGACTATACCCGCAGTAATTATGAAAAGGGATACGTGAAAAGAAAGGAGATGGAAAGATTTATTCCGTTTAAAAAATCGGATCCCATATACCTCGCAGATTCTATTTTGAATAAAAAACATAAGGATGATAAATATTTTTCTGATGTAAACGCATCTTATAAACTCCTTAAGGATGAACTGGACAAATATGCGACGATAGCTAAAAATGGCAGCTGGCCCGCCTTACCGGAAAACCCGAAAATATTTAAGAAAGGCAGCGCATCATCAGCAATAAAAGACATGAAAAAATTACTTTTCCTTACAGGAGATATTTCTCAACACGACACAACAAATGTTTTTAATGATACGCTGAAGAATGGTATTAAAAATTTTGAAAAAAGATATGGATATAATGCAGATGGAATTGTAAGTACTTCCCTCTTAAAGGAAATGAATGTTCCGGCTATTGAACGGGTAAAGCAAATCCTGATAAATATGAATCGTATGAGATGGACGCCGCAGGAACCCAATGGCAAGTTGATCCTTGTAAATATTCCCGAATTTATTTTGCATGTTTATGATGGAAAAACTACAGTATTTGATATGATAGTGGTGGTGGGCAAAGAAGGTCACAATACAACTATATTTTCTGATAAACTTACTACCATAGTATTTAGCCCATACTGGAATGTTCCAACCAGCATTGTAAAAAATGAAATTTTACCTTCTATGGCTAAAAATGCTGACTACCTGGAAAATCATAATATGGAAATTTACGGTGGGTCTGAGGAATTGCCGCTTGTAAGACAAAAGCCAGGCGGCGATAATTCGTTGGGGAAAGTAAAATTTCTGTTCCCGAACAGTTTTAATATTTATTTTCATGATACACCTGCCAAAAGCCTTTTCAATAAAGAGGTACGGGCGTACAGCCATGGATGTATCCGCCTGAGCGACCCTGAAAAGCTTGCTGATTACCTGTTGAAGGATAATTCCAGTTGGACTTCGTCCAAAATAAATGAAGCAATGAATAGTGGCGATGAACAGTTCGTTGCGTTAAAAGATCCCGTCCCTGTTTTTATTACTTATTACACGGCATGGGTAGATAATAAGGGACAGCTTAATTTTAGATCTGATATTTATGGCCATGATAAAGAGATTGCGAAAAAAATGTTTTGATGCGGCACTAAATGGTTCATCAAATGTTTTAGAGATCAGGTAAAATTTTGAAGTCCTCTAATTGGTTATGATAATAGAAAAATATGCCTGGTAAATTGAGATTTTATGCCTTAACCCGATGTATTGTGATTTCAAAAAATTAAGCGGCTGTGTTAGAGAGCGTATCCATTTTATCTATAGCACCTTTATGAATAAGAATCCTTATAAACTGAATTACGGCTGTTAATGTGAATATGCCGCCGATTACCCAGTTTAATATACTTTGGTTGGTGTTAAGCCTGTCAACAATATATTTTCCACCGAATATAAAAACACAATTGCCCATTAAGGTTCCAAGGCCTATACCTATAATGTATAAATTATAAAAAGAATTTTTAGGCTGTAAGATATTTTTTGAAAACAGAACGGTGCTCCAGCCAAACCAAAAAGGAATTTGCACAGGACTAATCGCACTCAGCATTATTCCAAGGATAAAACGGTGAATATTATTATTCAGCATTACGTTTTTTGTATGATGCTCATGAGTTGCCGCTATAAAGCTTCCTGCAGCAAGGGCAAGCACGATGCCAAGCGTTATCCATTCCATCCATTTTAATAGTGCTTTTTGTTTGCGTATCCAGTTAATTCCCACGAGTGAGATGCGTACGTAAATCATCTCCGTCACCAGGGATCCAAGAGAAAAATAAATAGCATTGATAATGCTTTCCTGAACGCTTATTTGCATGGCTGCAACATTCAAAGTTCCCAACGGAAGGGAACCTAGGAAACTTACCAGCATTCCCCAAAAAAAAACTTTTGCAAGACCCATACACTTGTATTAATCCTTTTTTGCCAATACTGATAAAGATACATTTACCGTATTACTTAATACTGCGCTTTTATCTCCTATACCAAAGTCAAGCCTGTTAATTTCAAATTCCCCGGTAAATAAGTAATTGTCATTCACCTTCTCCAGTTTAAAAGGAAACTCTAGAGTTTTAGTAATGCCATGCATTGCAAGCGTACCTGTAAAATAATAATAGCCCGATTCAGTTTTATTGGTCTTATCAATCTTTGTAGAAGTAATATTTATTTCGGGAAATTTTTCTACGTCAAAATATTCTGTTCCTCTTAGATGGCCATCCCTGCTTTGATTGTCTGTATCTACTGTTGATGGGTCAACCGATACATTGAAACGACATGCTGGAAGGTCCGTAGTGAAAAAAAATATTTCTCCTTTGATTCCCTCGAGTTCGCCGCCGGTCTTAATTCCAAAATTTTTTATAGTAAAATGAACCTTGCTTCCATTATCGGAAGGGACATACCTTTGAGCAAGAACATTCGCGGAGATAGTACCAAATAATGATAATAATAATATTACACGCATGTCTATATCTTTTTCGTAGGGTATAAGTTTAAAATATTATTGAATTAGCTTATCAGCTGCTATTATTATTTTATAATATTTTCTTGTTTCTTTTATAAATCTCATTCCTTTTAAAAGGGGCCAGTACTTTATGCCACTTTTATAATTATACCTGCAAATACGATAAAGTACGTTCCAGTGTTTCAGAATCTCTTTCCAGGCCTTCCAAAGTGTATAACCAGTATCATAAAAATGATTGGGTTCTGCACCACAACCATTGTATTCTAATATAACAAAATTCTTTCCTTCCTTTAATTCATCTATGGAATTACACATAATATCATAACGGCCGTAAAAAAAATCGCTCTTATGACTAATGGCGTCTAGCAAAATTGTAAGCCGGTCATCAATATCTTTCTTAAGGTCGGTAAAACTTGCTCCGCGGTTGTGATTAGCAGCAAAACTTAACATATATTTTTCACCAGGTGGCAGTACGACCCCGAAATTGTTTTCATGCTTTGCCCGTAATTCTTCAAACCTTACGGAAGCCTTGGCATTCTTTTTAATTAACTGCTCAATGGTATGTTCGCCATTACCCGTTAAACATAACGGCTCCTTTTGCAAAAAACCTGAAATTGTTCCCGTAGTATCTTTTGGGTGGCGATAATAAAAGAGACTCACTTCAACCGGGTAATTAATAAATTTCTGGACAAAATACTCTACAGGAATTTTTTCATGATAATTTTTTAGCTGTTCAACAGTCTCAATTTTCCTGAATAAAATGCCCTGTCCACCGACTTCCGGCTTTACTATAAGCGGGAAAGAAATATTGTTTTTAGATATGTTATCTACAACCTGCTCAAAATTTTCTGTAGGACATACGTTAAAAAAAGGCGGGCACAGCTCAGGCGGAAGCAAATTATGCATTTCTTTTTTTGGCTCACCTTCCATCCCGCCAAACGTAAGCCGTGGGTTACTCGGTGTAAAAAACCACGCGGCACCGGATCGTATCATGTACCAGAGCCAAACAGGCGCAATCGGTGCATATAAAATTTTGAATGGCCACTGTTCCCAGTTTTTTATTTTTCGTAGCAAATAAATCAATTTTTTTAAGAGGCGCAAAAATAAGTTTAAATGCGTTGACGATGATAAGAATGATCAAAATTGTTTGTTGTATTTTAGCTTAAAAATCAGCGATACATGCATGTTCCCACGATGGCAGAGATGGTGAATGAAAATAAAACTCCTGAAATTTTATTTTGGGTGGGTTGTGCGGGCAGTTTTGACCAAAGGGCACAAAAAATTACGAAAGCATTTGCAACAATTCTTGATAAAGTGGGTATAAAATACGCCATTCTGGGAAAAGAAGAAATGTGCACCGGTGACCCGGCAAGGCGTGCAGGAAACGAGTTTATGTTTCAGATGATGGCCTACCAGAACATACAGTTGCTGGATGGATACAATATCAGGAAAATAGTAACCGCTTGTCCGCATTGCTTTAATATTTTAAAAAATGAGTATCCTGAACTTGGTGGCAATTATGAAGTAATACATCACTCAACATTTTTACAACAACTAATTGATGATGGTAAAATAAAGATGAAAGAAGCAGGTAGTTTTAAAGGAAAGAAAATTACTTATCATGATAGTTGTTACCTCGGCAGGGCAAATAATATTTATGAAGCTCCACGAAAAGTCCTGGAATCCCTTGACGTAGAATTGGTAGAAATGAAGCGTTGCAAAAGCAACGGATTGTGTTGCGGTGCCGGGGGGGCACAAATGTTTAAAGAAGAGGAAAAAGGAGATATAAGAATCAATAATGAGAGAACAAAAGAAGCACTCGAAACCGGCGCAGGAATTATTGCTGCTGCATGCCCGTTCTGTAATACAATGCTGACTGACGGTGTGAAGCTAAATGAAAAGGAAGAAGAAATAAAAGTGTTGGATATTGCCGAGATTATTGCGATGGAAATGATGTAAAGTGTAGCGGAAATAAAAACTAAAATTTTAAAACATAAATAATGGATAACATTTTATGGTACAAGGTTACAATATCCAATATCAGGTATTAACTATACAATCCATTATTAAATAAGATGACTGAAGAAAAAAGCCTGAATTTCCTTGAAGAAATAGTTGAGGAAGATATCAGTAAAGGGAAATATACAAAGATACTTACCCGGTTCCCGCCCGAGCCTAATGGTTACCTGCATATCGGTCATGCAAAAAGCATTTGCTTAAATTTTAGCCTTGCAAAAAAATATAATGGGGCTACTAATCTTCGCTTTGACGATACAAATCCTGCAACAGAAGAGGTGGAATATGTTGACAGCATAAAGTATGATGTAAAATGGCTTGGGTTTGATTGGGCGAATGAATTTTATACCAGTGATTATTTTGAAGAATTATACAATCTCGCTGTAAAGCTTATACAAAAAGGACTGGCATATGTTGACGACAGCAGCCCTGAAAAAATTGCTACAGAAAAGGGAACACCTACGGAAGCGGGAAAGGAGAACGAATATAGGAGACGGAGTGTGGAAGAAAATCTTTTGCAATTCGAAGAAATGAAGAACGGAATATACAAAGATGGCGAAAAAGTATTGAGGGCAAAAATTGATATGGCTTCACCAAATATGCATATGCGTGATCCCCTTATGTATCGTATCAAGCATGCACATCACCACCGTTCAGGAGATAAATGGTGCATCTACCCGATGTATGATTTTGCACATGGGCAAAGTGATAGCATTGAGCACATCACGCACAGTATTTGTACCCTGGAGTTTGTGCAACACCGGCCATTGTACGATTGGTTTATCGAAAAGTTGGAACTTTTTCCTTCGCACCAATATGAATTTGCGAGGTTGAATATGACCTATACGGTCATGAGTAAACGCAAATTATTGCAGCTTGTAAATGACGGTTATGTATCGGGGTGGGATGACCCGCGTATGCCAACCATATCGGGCCTGAGAAGAAAAGGTTATACTCCGTCCAGCATTAGAACCTTCTGTGATAAAATTGGCGTTGCAAAGCGTGATAATCTTATAGACATAAGCCTACTGGAATTTTGTGTAAGAGAAGAACTGAATGAAACCGCTCCACGCGTAATGGCCGTTTTGAACCCGGTTAAAATGATCATCGATAATTATCATGAAAATGAAACAGAAGAATTGGTAACTGAAAATTTGCCAAACGACCCTTCCAATACCAGGTTAATCCCTTTCTCAAAAGAATTGTGGATAGAACGGGAAGATTTTATGGAGGAGCCTGTAAAAAAATGGTTTCGCTTGGCACCGGGACAAATGGTAAGATTGAAAAGTGCTTACATCGTGCGTTTTGATAGTTTTAAAAAAGATGAAAAAGGGAACATAACTGAAATTCATTGTACTTACATACCTGAAAGCAAAAGCGGCTTGGATACAAGTGGTTTGAAAGTGAAAGGAACTATTCATTGGGTGAGTGTACCACATGCAGCCACCGCCGAAGTACGCTTGTACGACAGTTTGTTTAAAGTGGAAAATCCCGCAATGGAAGAAGGTGATTTTAAAGATCATATAAATCCGGATTCTTTAAAAATTCTTACAAAAGCATTTATAGAACCAGGCCTTGAAAATGCAATACCACCGGGCCATTTCCAATTCATGCGCAATGGATATTTCTGCGTTGATAAAGATTCAAAACCGGGAGCTTTGGTTTTCAACAGGACAGTGACCTTGAAAGATAGTTTCAAAAAATAGCTTATTTTTTTGCTCAATATTTTAAATGAAACGATATGCCCGCATATGTAATAGTTGAGATTGAAATACAAGACCCTGCTTCTTATGAAGAATATAAAAAGTTAACTCCGGGATCTATAAGTGAATACGATGGAAAATTTATAGTGCGTGGAGCAAAAACTGAATGCCTCGAAGGAGATTGGAATCCTGGACGAATTGTAGTATTAGAATTTCCTTCGGTTGAAAGGGCGAAAGAATGGTGGGCATCGCCGGGGTATACAAGGGCGAAAATGATAAGGCAAAAATCAGCAAAAACAAAAATGCTTGTTGTGGAAGGTGCTGCATTGTGAGTTCGTATAACAAAATAAATTAAGGATATCAGAAATATTTGATATCGTACAAAAACCGGATGCCGAGCGGAATACTGATGCTGGAATAAGTAGGGTCGTAAACATGCAATAATGTTCCATTTCTCCTGTCATAAATATCATCACCTGCACCCTGCTCTTTATACCTGTAACCAAGGCCGATATAGAATTCAAATCTTAACCTCTTATCCTTGCTCAAATTTTCCTGGCTACCGGCCTTAATACTTAAACCATAAACTTTTTTCTTGTAGTTAAATGTTGTGAAAACTTCATAAGCCGGTACTCCGTTTACCGCGTCTTTCCCCAGCCAATCTGTAATTTGATAAGCCACAAATTTATAATGCAACTCCGCTTCAAAGAAATCATATCTGTTTTTTTTGGGATAATATCTTATGAAAGGACGAACAATAAAACCATTAGCGACTTTACTTTCTGATAGGTAGTCGGAGCTAAAAATGTATGCTGCATCACTTCCAGTTGACCAATGTTCATTAAACCTGCATTCCGCGCCAAGAGAAATATTGGCATCCAACAAATCAAGAATGCCTAAGGCATTAAATCTGCCGGTAATTTTATTTTCACTAAAATTACTTTTTAAAGATTGCCCTGTTGCAATATTGCAAACTATAAACAGGCAAATCGCGGCTAAATATTTTTTTATTCTCAAATGATTTTGGCTATAAGAACCGGGTTGCGGTTGTCAGTGATGTCGTATAAAATGATTCCTGAATTTACCCAGCAGATCAATGTATTTTGATATGGTATTACATCTACGTAGATATCATCATTAATAGAAACATTAATTGGTTGCGGTTCAAAAGGCTGACTTATATCAAATAATAATAATCCTCTTTGCCTGTCGCACACATAAAGTACATCTCCTGAATATTCCAGTCCGTACGGCTCCCCAACCGGATAAGAACTTATTTGAACGGGATGGGTAATATCTTTTATATCAAACACGGCAAGTATGCTTTGTGTTCCCCCACAAGGGCCGTTTGTCCGAAGTGTTGCAAATGCGACTGTATCTTTTGCCACTACAGGATCGCAACGGCGCAGTACATCCGGTGATATGGCGGTGCTGAGCTTTTTTGGTTTCGCAGGATCGGTAATTGAAAATATATATACCTGGCTTGTAGATCCGATAAATAATTTATCACCGAATGGGAAAATAGTTTCTATATCAAAACCTACGTCCTGCGTACTCTTCAATACCGGGTTACCGGGTGTGGAAATGTCGAGCGATTTCAGTTGATTTTCATCTACAGAATAAAGATAGTTGCCGACGATAGCGAATCTCGCCAAAGAACCTCCCTGCCCGGTTGTTCCAAAACCTCCTTTAGATGAAACCGCGGCATCTTTTTCGCATTGCACAAAAAAGACCGGGATGAACAAAAGACAAATTATTAATTTATTCATATAATTTTTTTAGCGCCTGCAATTTGGAATATCAATGTTTTGCAATTCCCATCTTACTATAAGTCCTTTGGATTTATCAGGACATTTAAAATATACATTGGAATAAGGAGGATACTTTTGATTTACCGGTGGAAATATATCGCTGACTCTTTTTACCAGTTTGGGATTCGCCGGCTGGCTTATGTCAAATACAACAAGGTCGACGTAATTATTAGCATATAAATAATTTCCCTTTACAGCGATTTCTGTATTCAATGGCAAGCTGAGAAATGCAATTTTTATTGGTTGATTGCGATTGCTGTTATCAATTATATGAATGCCCGTATTTAAATCATTCTGAAAAATGTAATTGCCGTATGCATATATCTTACCAGCCTCCACCGTTGGCTTAGGCGTTTCAACCAAAATATTATTGATATCGGTAAGGGTGCTGTAAACCGGCACGTACGCATCTGTTTTTCCTGTAAGATCATTCTTGCCGGGATCGCAGGACCAAAGAAGTAAAGAAGTGGAAATGGTTAGAATGAATTTTCTCATAAAGCAGCATTCACTATATGACAGAGAGGATATTAATATCGCTGCACTGTTATTAAAATTTAATGCTACTTTGAATTATTTACATTTAATTATCATTTTTCCGGAGCAATATTTTTTTACATTCGATTGAATAGAAAATCGATTGTACTTCCTCGGGGATTATTCTCAACCATAAAAATTATTCTTATTATAAGCCTTAAATGTCTTGCTCAGCCGCCGGCAAAATCACCCATGGTATATCATCCCGCTTAACCTTAATTGTTTTCGTAATATCGGCAGGGAAACATTCATAATGCAAACAGGAAGCCGAAAAAATAAATACAAAGGAAATAATTTTTAAAAAAAATATATTCATTTGCAGTTATAGGAAATAATTTCTAATTTTCTTATCTAAAAATTTTTATATGGCAATAATAGGAACTGAACTTAACGTATTAAGTGTAACTGGTGCAAAATTTTCAAACGTTCCATCAAGAAGAAAAATTGTATTACGGCTATATCTCGATAGCAGTGATCGTTTTACTCTTGCTGCATGGATCGGTAAGGACATTGATTATGATTCTGATAAACCCTTGCATACTTTGGATATTAAAGTGCTGTCAGGTTTTAAAATACAAGGAGGAACTCTATTAGGTGATCAAAAAATTGAAAAAGCTACGATCAAAGATGTTAAAGATGAACTTGCAAAAGATTCAAAGTATAACGTTTATTTTAAGTCCGGGCAGCATATTAAATATCCTAATCAGCTTGCATACGAGATATTGGTTGGTGATAAATATTCACCGCAGAATTTTGCATTGAAATCGTTTGGACAAACGAAGCCATCTCCCCCTTACAACTCGGGGGCTTAGAAAAATCAGATTAATGCCTCCACAATTTCTTCCCATTCATCCTCTAAAGAAACAGGAGGTCTTTTTTTACCGGCACGCCTGTACCAGTAATCAGCGTTAGAGGTATCACCTTCTTTTCGATGAAGGTATGCATGTATCCATGCAGCGTTTTTATCTTCCACATCCTGTATCAGAACGTGGGCTTTTTCCCAATCACCTTTTGCATCGTACCATAGTGAGCTAAGGTATACTGATGATTGTTGCGGAGGTACGCTTGCCGATAAACTTTCTTTGAAGAATGATAAATTCATTATATAAAAATAAAGAATTATTCTTTTGAGACCCAGCCCTGCAATCTATCGGCATTCACCAAATAAAAATCTTTATAGCTGCCAATTACATTCAATGTACTTCCTTTTGCAAGAATGGTTTTTGCTGGTGCTGTTGTGTCGGGTGTGTCAAATATTTTTGTACCGGAATTTGCTTTTTGCTCACGCTGTTTTTTATTTGTAAGTAAATTGTTCTCTATGTAGCCTACCTGTCCATCCGGCAATTCAACCTTGTACCAGTTAGCAGTAGCGGCGAGTATCAATGCAGCATCGCCCGCCGAAGTTTTATTTTTTACATCTGCATTGATAGAAGGGCCCTTGCGAAAATTTACTGCGGCTGTTGTGCGTAGCCATTTGTTCAATTCTTTAGTAGATGCTGTCACGGGCTTTGGTTCGTTGATTCTATCATCAATAAAAGCCAAAGGATCAATAGCGCCATTGCCGGTATAAATTCCAAAATGGAGATGGGATACAGTGTGTATGGCATTTCCTGTTTTGCCGACCAGCCCTATTACATCACCAGTTTTTACTCTTTCACCGGCGTATGCAATTTGCGAATCAAGATGCGCATAATATAAACTGTACCCTGTATTATCATCCCTGAGAAAAACCACTTTGCCTCCAAGATCATTGTCACTTACCCGTGTAATGCCATTTGTTGCAGCAAGTACCGGCGTACGAAACTTTGCCTGTATATCAACGCCTTCATGCTTGCGTGCACCTGCATCTCTGCCTGCGCCCCAAAAGCTAATAAAATTTGGATCACCGGATTTGTCTACAGGAAAAGCAAGTGAAGGAGCAGTAGAAATTGTAAGGGTATATTCCATACTTCGTAATAGTTCCGGCTGCAGCCTCACAACAAACTGTTGATCTTTTTCCACTGTATATTTCAATTGATTATTTAGAGTATCCATTGTGGTTAGCAAAGAATTTTTGCCATTACTAATGTTCCATAGCTCTGTGAAAAACAAAACACCTGAAGCCGGAACAGTTGTTATATTCACTATAACATCCTCGCCTTTTTTTGCACTGAAGACATAGCCTGCAGCAGAAGGTTTTTCTGCAGGGAAATAGCCTGTTTCTTTATAGGGCAAGCTTACAGGCTGTGGTTGCTGCAAGGCCTTATTGGCTGCATCAAACCACAAAATGCCAAGTTGCGTTTGCTTTAAACCTGCATCATTAATTGCATCACCATATTTTTCATGCGGTGATCGTTTGCCAAAGAATGGATTTTTGGAAGTATTGCAGGAAGCAAATATTAAAACAGCAAAGACTGCTAATAAAATTAATGCACGCATCACACGAATGTTTTTTACCAGTTACACAAATGATAAGCCGAAAAAGATATTTGGTCAAACAACATTAATCCCCGGAGTTTACAATCATTTTTGAGCGTCTTAATAGAATTCAGGCATGACTATTGAACCTTAAAAAAAATATTCAGAAGAATAATTAAACCAACTTTCTTTTTTGTTGTTACTATAATTATTAAAAATTTATAACCATGGGAGACACAAAAAACCTGATAGACACAGATGCTATCGAAAAAATAAGAGAACTGGCTGAAGATGCCAACATTTGCCATTTTGTTACAAACCTTTCAACCACGCCGCTTTCATCGAGGCCAATGGCTACGCAAAAAGTAGATGATGAAGGAAACATCTGGTTCCTCAGCCATAAGGATAGCGATAAAAATATAGACATACAGTCTGATGACAGGGTACAGCTTTTCTATTCAGCTAATGGTAAGTACGAATATTTAAGCGTGTATGGAACTGCTGAAATAATTTTTGACAAAGAAAAGATTCATGAGATGTGGACAGACTTTGCGAAAGCCTGGTTCCCTGGCGGTGAAGATGATCCGAACATTTCCCTGTTGAAAGTGATTCCCGAAGATGGATATTACTGGGATACAAAAAATAATAAGCTGGTTTCTCTTTTCAAAATAGCCAAGTCTATTGTGAC
>JBKJRY010000068.1:0-7208 GCA_046593045.1 Chitinophagaceae bacterium
TATTATGTGCAGTGCGCGGGTGGCTACCGTTCCATGATCTTTACTTCTATTTTAAAAGCGAGGGGCTATGATAATCTTATAGATGTAAACGGAGGGTTTAAAGCCATAAAGGATGGAGGTAAGATTCCGGTTACTGATTACGTATGCCCGACAACGTTATCATAAATGTAATAAAGAGTTTATTATTCATTGAATTTTAACCTGGTTGTAAAATGATAAAGACCGTTCTATATTTAATATGGGTACGGTTTTTTTTATTTATACATAAGAAAATAATACCCGTAATGAATTAAGAATTGGCAAAAATGTTTTTATCCGGAGAAAATAAAATATAGCTGGCAACCTGTTTTGCATTGCATTAAATTTCTCAACATATCCGAATACTATCTGCGATATTTTAAATTGCTTTAATATTGTTGATAATTGAATGGGCGATGGATATTCATTTTACATAATCCCGTGGAAAAGGATTTGTAAATAAGCGTCAAAATAATGAAAATGGATAAAGAAAACAGGATGGTGGAAAAAGCGGTTCAGGAATTTGAGAAATTATATGGTACTACGCCTATAGTTATGCGTTCGCCGGGCCGCATAAATATTATTGGTGAGCATACTGATTACAACGAGGGGTTTGTGCTTCCTGCCGCGATTGATAAAGCTGCATATCTCGCCATTTCGTTAAGAGACGATGATGAAATACATTTAACAGCTCTTGACCTCGATGAATCGTTTTCTGTTTCTATTAATGACCTGGAGCCCGTTGCAGCTACAACGTGGCCAAATTACATTTTAGGAGCAGTAGCACAGTTTAAGAAGAAGGGAATAAAGTTAAAAGGTTTTAATGCCGCGCTAACAAGCGATGTGCCTATAGGTGCCGGCCTCTCTTCGTCAGCCGCGGTAGAATGCGCTACGGTATTTGCACTGAATGAGTTGCTAGAAACGGATTTCGGGAGAATTGAAATGATAAAAATGGCGCAGAAAGCTGAGCATGAATATGCAGGTCTAATGTGCGGTATCATGGACCAGTTTGCTTCAGTGATGGGGAAAGAGGATCATGTAATTAAGCTGGATTGCCGGTCATTGGAATATGATTACGTACCTTTTAAACTGGACGGTATTAAAATACTTTTGCTGGATACCAATGTCGAACATTCACTCGCTTCAACGGAATATAATACACGCCGGAAAGAATGTGCACAGGCCGTTGCATGGATTAAAGAGCATGATCCGCGGGTAGATTCCCTTCGCGATGTCACAGAATCAATGCTGGATAAATATGTTTTGCCCAAAGATAAATTGATTGATATGCGTGCAAGGTTTATTGTACAGGAAATTGGCCGGTTGATAAAAGGTTGCGAAGACCTGCAGGGTGGAGATATTGAGGCTTTGGGTAAAAAAATGTTTGCCACGCATGATGGATTGAGTAAAATGTATGAAGTGAGTTGCGAAGAGCTTGATTACCTTGTTGATTTTGTGAGAGACAATGATGCGGTTATTGGTGCACGTATGATGGGTGGTGGTTTTGGTGGTTGCACTATTAACCTGGTTAAAGAAAATGAAATACCGGTGTTGATTGAAAATATTTCTGAGGGATATTTTGAACATACAGGGAAAGATCTAACCACTTATGTTGTTACAATTGATGATGGTACATCCAGGGTTTTTTAATTAAAAACATGGATTAAAATGCAAATTGATTTTTAAAAAAATAAAAAACATGGCTAAAAAAAAGATACTGGTAACTGGCGGATTAGGATTTATAGGATCTCATACAACGGTTGAGCTTATTAATTCCGGGTATGAGGTAGTGATAATTGATGATCTCAGCAATTCGCAATTATTCATACTGGATAATTGCGAAAAAATCACCGGTACCAGGCCCTTATTTTATGAGCTGGATATGGTGGATAATGAAAAGCTTATCAACTTTTTTAACCTTGAAAAAAATATTGACGCGGTAATACATTTTGCTGCATCCAAGGCAGTGGGAGAGTCCATGATTATACCACTAAAATATTTTAGAAACAATCTTTATTCTCTTATAAACCTGCTGGATTGCATGAAAACATCCGGCATAAAAAACATAGTATTTTCTTCTTCTGCTACTGTATATGGCGATCCTGATGATTTGCCTGTAACCGAGGATACAGCATTTAAGCCGGCGCTTTCGTCATATGGAAGCACCAAGCAAATGGGTGAAGATATCTTGCAAAAAGTTGCAGCTACAGGTTCGATTGATTGTATTGCCCTGCGATATTTTAACCCGGTTGGGGCACATGATTCCGCCTTGCTGGGCGAATCGCCAGTTGGTACACCCAACAACCTGATGCCATTCGTTACGCAAACAGCCGCAGGTACCAGGAAGGAGTTAGTAGTTTTTGGTGACGATTACAATACAGCCGATGGCACATGCATCCGTGATTATATTCATGTAGTGGATCTTGCTAAAGCTCACGTAAAGAGCTGCAACCGGTTATTAAGCCAGGAGGTAAAAAATAATTATGAAGTATTTAATATAGGAACCGGAAATGGAATTTCAGTTTTACAAATAATCCAGGCGTTTGAAAAATATAATAATATAAAGTTGAATTATAGAATAGGGGACAGAAGGGCAGGGGATGCTCCGGCTATTTATGCTGATGTGTCTCTGGCGAATAAAATATTGGACTGGAAAGCTGGACTTGGATTGAAAGAAATGGTTATCAGCGCATGGGAATGGCAGAAAAAAATTACCAATAATTTGTAGTATTATTCAATCGGTCCGGTTTATTTCCTTTGGTACTCCCTATTGAAATTGCTATTGAGTCCTTAAAGAAATTCATGATTAAACTCATGATTTACATTAATTTTTATCACTTAGAGTTGCCTCATTCCTGCGCTAATTTGCGCTAAGATTTTGTCTAATGGATTCTTGTGCTTTTCACGGATTCTAAAAGTAAAGTTACTAAGATAAATCTGTACACACATGGCGCAAGAGAGCTTGGTAACAGCCCAAACCTCACTCTTGCCCCGACAGCGGGACACTGTAATTTAATGACGATATTGTCTTTTATTTTGGGAGCAGTGACTTATAGAAGTTGTATGAAGATATGTTATTAGTGAATGGCGGGGATGATCAGCGACGGCCTAAAATATTTTCTAAATCGGACTGTACTTATAATAACCTGCCTTGCCGGCACGCGGGTACAAAAAATATTACTATAAGATATGGATTATTAGAATGAGTTTTTTTATATTGCTTAGAGGTTATAACAGAAATAATATACCATCATCATCTTTTAAAATAAACCAACATGCTCGCAGTCATTCGCCTCCGTTTTCCCAATACGGACGCCAAAGAAGTCTGGTCCGACGTCACCATGAACAATTGGCTCAACCCCTCGATCCCCTATAGCCTCGCCCATTTCTGGACGCGTACCTCACTCTTCCAGGCGGATATGAATTATTTTCTATTCCCCACCATCACATTAGCCGACCCACGCGACAACGCCAAACCGGGCGAAAAACCGCGGACTGTACTGGTCGACGGCGTCTTAGCGGAAATAACCCGGCTGTTCTCGCCAGACTGGAGCATTTTCAAAAACGTCCTGATCGTCGGTGCCCAGCAAACGGATCAATTTGGCGGCGGTGATCCACACAAAGTGGGTAATACAATGGTGCTTGCGGCCGTGGTTGACGTTCTCAGCCCCTTTAGCAATATATGCCAGGAAGTGGGCCACGCCTTCAGCCTCGAACATGAACTGGGTACACTTGGCGATGAATACCAAAGCCCGTACTCTGTAATGAGCAGCGAACTGTATGGCGGCAGTCACTCTTCTTTCGAACGACCCCCCGATCCAAGCCTGCCCATTGGTAAACCGAAGGCATCACCAAACGTTTCAGATGTCAACACTAACGATGTGCAACGCATTATCGGCCCCTATATCACCCCCGCCCAGTTTTCCGCCGCCAACATGGGCAGCTTCAACGACCCCAACACCGTGCACCAGGTACCTCCGGGTTTCAACATCACACCCCATGCGTTCCGCCTCACGGCGTACGATGCCGGCATCGACGCCTGGCCGAACCGCCAGGTGATCCTTGGTGTCATAACACCGGTCGACCCTAACGGTGATACCTACTACCTGGAACTTCGCCGCAACCGTAGTTACGACGCCAGGTTCTCTGTAGATGATGATGCGACCCCACCTGTCGCCGTAGTGATTCACGCCCAGAACAAAATCAATAAGCGTATCCGTTACGTGAACCGTATTCCCCTTCTGGGTAATGGGGACAGTGACTACCATGATTTCAACGGTCGCTTCGTGGTGCGTGTCGGCGGTTTCAATCAGGATTTTTCTGCCGTTACCGTCACTGTTTCCAGTGGCGAAACCTGGAAATATTTCGGCGTAGGGCTGGATGATGTGGTGGAAACTGCTCTGCCTCCAAGCCGAATTGATGTGGGCTGGCAAACCGCCGATATGAGCCCCTGCTTTATGTTTCCCGTTGCCCGGCATCAATTCCGCAACCATTTTCACAATAAGATGTTGAGTCTTCGCGCCACGTCTTTTGGTTATGAACAACCACTGTATCAGTGGTTCCTCAACGATCAATTGCTGGAGCCGGCAAAGCACTCGATCGTGTTGAAGCTAAACGTCAAGGT
This sequence comes from Chitinophagaceae bacterium, assembly GCA_046593045.1. Classification (GTDB taxonomy): domain Bacteria; phylum Bacteroidota; class Bacteroidia; order Chitinophagales; family Chitinophagaceae; genus Ginsengibacter. The sequence goes on from JBKJRY010000068.1 coordinate 4,643, forward strand.
CGCCGAGCACGGGGAGTTCAGCGATGCGAAACCAGAAAACATTACCCTCAGCTACGACCTTAAACCCGGCTCCAATAAACTGAAGATTTCCTGCGACGAGCCTTACTCCGATATCTCAGCCATCGTAAAAGTAGTGGTGACGGAAAGTTCGCACGAAGTGTTGCAGAACCTTTATCCCGACCGCAGCCTATGGACAAGCATTCAATTCAATAACGTGACTATCGAGCACGACCAGGCCTATGTAGATGAACAAATCGCCTGCGCGAAACGCATCAAGGATCTGAGCGATCAGTATGCGCAGGACCGGAAGCCGCCGCACCTCGTTGATCCGGGACCAAGATTCGGCGTGGATGTAATCAACGTCATCAATGCGTTGGTGTTGTCGAACCCGGCAGCGGCAAATGCGGTGATCAATGAAGTGGCACGACTTGGGAATATCGGGAAAAAGGAAGTGATTAGACAATTGAATTAGGATCTAGTAGCCGAAGGGCCGCGTCCCCCCACTGATAGCGCAAGCTTCGGTGCCTGTTGCTTACGCCAATACAGGATTTATAGTATTGGTGAAACAAGTATTAGCCTTGAAAGAAAGTAGCCCTGAGACTGACAGTTCAGATTTAGCAAAACAAATTGATCAATAAGTATATTAACTTTAGAACCTCACTCCCGAAGAAATACAAATAGTTGAAAGCTACATCAAGTGATTATCAGAAAAAGATAACCTTTGCTTCATAAATAATAAACACCGCATTTCGGCCAGCCTTTAGAAATTTTTATGTTTTATAAAAAACATTTATCAATTTTCTGAATTCATTTTAATGATGAAACTCCTTGGCCCAACGCCCAAGAAAAAAGGTAAAAAGCCATAGCATAACTTCTTATGCCATGGCTTATCACAAAAAAACTAAAACTTAATTAGCACTTATTGTCACCTTAATAATGTTTTCAGTCTTCGGATAGTCAAAAGATTTATCTGAATCATTTTTCACTCTTTCAACAGGCTTACTCTCAGTCGTACCGGTGTTTGGCGCTGATTGCCGCATTACCTGGTTTGGCCCATATCCAGGCTCCTCATTCTTTTCGGTGCCTGCATCCCACAAATATAATTTCGACGTAACATCACCGCTTATGGCAGCGTGTCCATTGTATAACATTATGCCGTTATCATCCGGTGCGTAAAACAGGTCGTTTGATTGTACAAACATGGTTGCTAAGGAAAGCTGGTCGCCGGGATCAGCCTGGAAGGAAAACTGGTATTTCATTCCCGGGCCTAACGGGGCTGGTGCCGAAGCTCCGACAGGCGTGTTAAACACTCCACTGTTTTCAACGTGTTGTTTGGTTTTCAAAGCCATGCCAAGGTTAGCCGGATTGCCGTCTTCAGCAATTGCTTCGAGGCCTTCTCCAAAATCCTTTGCTCCTTTATTAAAGATTGGCATTACGCCCTTATCGTGAACAGCCCATGCGCCGGGAGAAAGCGGGTAAACTATACCGGTATTGTTTTTTGTAAACTCTCCCAATGGCGCTGCATTGCCGTCTTCGGCAATAGCTTCTATTCCGTGTCCGCGGTCGGGCTCTCCTAGTTTAAATAAGGGTGCATCGTGCATGCTAACTACCCATACCCCCGGAGAAACCGGTATATTAAAATCGCCCTTGCTGGTGTGGAGATCGCCGGGCTTAGAAACGTTTTCAATTGTAACCTTGAAGCTGTAATCAGCTACATGCTCTACCATCACCTTGATCACATCGCTCACTGCCGGATAATTGAAATGATCCGTTGTGACCATGCCAATTGCCTGCACTACGCCGTTTTCCGCCGGACCGGTGTTAGGGCCGGATTGGTTTGTTACCGTGTTTGGCCCCACGGCAGGCTCCTCGTTTATTTCGGTGCCTGCATCATAAAGATGTACCTGGCCCGTTACATCCGCGGTAATGGGGTCCCCGTTGTTGTCATAAAGAGGGATGCCCATATCATCAGGCGCAAAGAACAAGTCGTTGGTAGCTGCAAGCATTACAGCAAAAGAAAGTGCCTGCCCTTTTCCCGCCTTCACCATGAACTGGTACTTTTTACCCGGCGTGATGGGCCCTGGATTATCCTGCCCTACGGGGGTATTGATTATGCCCGAGCCGAGGAACATTTTTGGAGCGGAAACGTTTTCAATTGTTACCGTGAAGCGTTTTTTGTCGGGTGGCTTCTGATCATTTTTTTTGCACGATAGCAAGAATAGGGGAATTGCAAATAATCCCAGGAGTACTTTTTTCATGTGAATAAATTTAAAATTGAAAATAAGTTTTAGTGACAATCTACCCGATGGACATCGTTGAGGATGTTTTAAGGGATGAACTGCTACTTTTTATTTACTAATACGTGGAAAACAATACATAAGATGACAATGCACTGATTTTTTGTAAAAAATCCTTTTTTTCCTGATTTCTTCCAGGGAAAAGAGATGTCAATTTCATTATAGCTTTCATCTCCTTTTGAAGCGAAACTCTTTCAAATATTACATGCAAAAAGCCATGTCCCGTTCCCATGGCCGGATCTTTTTGCTTTTTACATTCATGGGAGGTA
>JBKJRY010000073.1:0-11898 GCA_046593045.1 Chitinophagaceae bacterium
CACTTACTTTTTTAGTTAGCAGTTTGGCAATCTCAAGAAAACGTTTGAAGGAAAGCCCTTTTACACAAATAACATCTATACCATCAGCAATTGGTAAGCGTCCCTTTGCAATTAGATATGCTTTTTGAACTATTAATTCATCCGATGGGCCTTCGACTAAAATTGCTCTTTTTGCAAGAACAAGTCGTAATGTATCATATCCCGCTAATTTTTTAAAATAATCTTCGGTAGTAGGATTTAGATCTTTTAATTTCATTGTTTTTTTATCTTCTCCCCATAAAATTAAATTATCCAGCCCCAGTTTATTTAAGACAAATGTGCTATGTGTTGTTATGATAATTTGCTTGTCTTTGCATTTTGCTGCTATTTTTTCTACTAGAATATTCATTGTTGAAAAAGCTAAATGATTTTCAGGTTCTTCAACTAGTATTATATCACTCTTAGAAATTTTTTTATCCAGGGCTAAAAGCATTTTTATAAAACTTTGTTCACCCTTTCCCGAATATTGAAACGGAATTTCATCGAGATAAGAAGTTAAGTTGTTTTCCAAACTGGATTTTTGTGAAATATCAATTGAAACGGATAAATCCTTGGTTGTTATATTTCCTCTGTTTGTTTTTAAATTATTATTTATACTTTTTAAGGACTCTTCATTTTTGAAAGATTCTTTAAGGTTTCTAAAGGCAAGAGATAAACCAGCCCTTTCTTTAGAATTTAAACTTTCCTGTATAATTTTTTGCAAATAGTAATCTGCGCCGCTTTGAAGCCTAATTGTAGTGGTGTCAATGAGAGAAGAGCTTAGTTGAATATTTTTGGGAGTGATTGGAGTATTATCGGCAAATGAATACCACCTTGCCTTATAAAATTCTGTTGGGATCGTTACTATATTTTCAGGATGGGTAATATATTCTTGATATTCGGGAATGTAATCTTGATCAAATTCAATTTTAAGGTATATGCCTACTGTATCTTCATCTTCAGAATTGTTTGTTCCTTTATACTTTACAAATTCTGGTTTTTCAGTGAGATAAGCTTCGATTAATATTTCTGGCTGTTCAGGATTTTGTTTTAGTTTAAGCTTTTCAATGAAAGCGGTTACGATTTCTTTGCTAAATAAAAATGGTGAAATTTCATAGTTAATATTTTTCCCATTTAATTGTCCTGTCAAAACCAAATTTATCGCTTCCAGCAACGTGGACTTCCCAGCTTCATTATTTCCAACTATTATATTTAATTCCTTATTAAGAGATATTTTGAATTCGGTTAGAGTTTTATAGTTTTTAATTATGATTTTTTCAATATTCATTAGGGCCTTATTTACTCTTTAAATTATTGAACTGGCAACTGTATTGCATCCAGTATCAGTTAGTCTACGAACTTCTGTTGCCTATCAAATATAATTCAATTTAAAGCTAATGGTCAACACTGTCGCTTAAATAGACCAGCAACTCGTATTCTTATCTTTTGTAACTTTAAAGTATGGAAGTAAAAGAATCTGCTCACGCTTATCAAAAAGGATTTTATACGATACCAGAGTTCCTGGAAATGGAAAATGAGGCTACTGAGAAACATGAATATTATAAAGGAGAAGTATTCGCTATGTCCGGTGCCGGTGCCAGACATAATATTATTTCAGTTAATCTTATTGCTTCTTTAGTAACTGCGTTGAAGGGAAAAGGCTGCCGGCCTTATGGCAGCGATATGAGGATACACATTCCGGAAAACACCTTGTTTACCTATCCCGATATTTCTATAATCTGTGGTGAGGTTCAAACTATAAGGGAAGATAAAAATACTGCCACCCAACCAACCGTAATCATCGAAATACTTTCTCCTTCCACTAAAAATTATGATCGTGGCGTAAAGTTCATGTTGTACCGTGCTATCCTGGTTTTAAAGGATTATCTCCTCGTTGATTCTGAATCAATACATGTGGAACATTTTGCCATCAATAAAGATGGCCTTTGGCAGCTCAAAGAATATAGCAAGCCTCACGAAGAAATAAATATTGAAACGTTGAATGTGCATTTGACACTGGAAGAGATGTATGCGGATACTGAATTGTGAACCCGGAAGCACAAATACATATCTAAATTTGATAACTATTTGTGTGAGAAATTAATAAGCCTGTTCCCTCTTTTTTGTACAATACAAAAATTTTAAATCCTTTTTTTATAAAAAATAAACAGCCACATTGTGTACTGCAATAAATGTGCAAAAAAAGTGTTTATCAAAGTAAATAATTCACCTGTTTCCTGATCTTCCTTCCGTATAATTGTGCAAATTTTTTTCTATGGAACAATATGGCCGTACCTGGTGGGGACAGCAATGGCTGAAATCGCTGGACAGGATTGATTTTACCAACCGCCTTCCAAGAGGCAAGAGCTATGCAAAGAAGGGGATGGTTACTTTTATCACTATCCAGGATAATGCAATATTGGCGAAAGTGAAAGGGAGTCGTCCCAAGCCTTACAATATTAATATAATAGTGCCTCCATTTTTTGAAGAAGAAAAAAAGTTCTTTCTCAATACAATTAAGAATGATCCGCTGCTCCTTTCACAATTACTGAACAGGCAACTGCCACAGGAATTACTTACACTTGCGGATAGGAAGCAAATTAAAATATTCCCGCAAAGCTGGCAGGACATAAAGCTGAACTGTTCGTGTCCTGATTGGGCAGTACCTTGTAAGCACCTGGCAGCCGTTATTTATACTATCGCTAAAGAAATAGATCAAAACCCTTTTCTTGTATTCAATCTTCACCGTTTTAATTTATTAGATGAGCTTTCTGCCTACCAAATGCTGCTGAAAGATTTGGAAACAGAAAAAATATTTTCACTTGTTGATGGCATCAACAATGAAAAACAAAGAACAACAAGAACTGATGCGCCGAAAGAAGTCCCTGATTTTTCATTGATTGAAGATCTTTTGCCCACATTGCCTTTATTATTTACTTCCAATCCTTTATTTTATGATACCGACTTTAAACCTGTTATACAAAGTCATTATAAAAGACTGGCAAAAAATGAAGCCAATTACCTGGCTCAGTTAAGACAGCGGAAAGAAGTTTTGTTCAATGACTTTCACTACTATCATTACACAATCAATTTCAATGAAAAAGGGCAGGTGTCAACTGCTGCAAAAGATGAAAACAAAAAGAAACATTCAATAGAATTATCTGACTTGCTGGCATTGTTGTCAAAAACAGAGAGCAAACATTTGGAAAGTTATTCACCTTCTTTTGTTCTCTTATACAGGTGCTTTCGCTTTTGCAATATATTGGCGGAAAGAGGAGGAATACTGCCGCGTCTTTTTGATGCAAAAGCAAACAGCTATCGCATTCAATGGGTACCTGCTTTAATCAATGAAAGCATCCAAAAAGTTTTCAATACATTGCTATGTTGGTATCCTGGAGAAATGATTCAATTGAATATTGAGGCCGCTGAAATAAAAAAGATCCCCATAAAAAAAGCTTCCGCAAAAAAAGCCGCACCAAACAAAAAATTCAAACAGGCAAATGCAGAAGAAGGGCTCTCTTTATTATGCTCTTTGTTTATAAATGCTTCGGTAAAAAATAGCTATACCAGTGTTAGAGGAGGTAAACAAGTCAATAGCCCGACATTGAAAATTAATGAATTGTTTTTTAATGATTCAAGAGAACACTTCGGCTCGTTTAATGAAAAAGAAATTCCCAACACTATACAGCTTTGGCTGAATCGTTTTTATATTGGAAAAAAAACCTACAGCCCTATATTGCAGGTGTACGAAACAGAAGATGAAAATGGCTTTGAGGTGGAGGTGTTAATGAAAGATAATAAGGCAGCGATGCAACCCATTGAACCGCTGTATTCTTTTATGCAAAAAAATTCAGAGCATCAATTCGCGGCGCTCAAAGATTTGCAATCGCTTTCCTCATATTTTCCCGGATTTAATAATCTCATTACTTCCAAAGGAAAGGAAAAACTCATTTACAACTCTCAAACATTTAGCGACGTATTAATTGGAATTTTACCGGCTATACGTATGTTCGGTATTCAAACGTTGCTACCTAAAAGTTTGCAACACTTGCTAAGGCCACAAGTGTCGGTGTCATTAAAATCAAATGCAAAAAACAAGAAATATTTTTCTCTTGAAGGCCTGATGGATTTCGATTGGAGAGTATCTATGGGCAATACTTTCATGACCGCGGAAGAGTTTTTAGCATTAGCCGCAAAATCAACCGGCCTGGTAAAGATCCGTGATCAATATGTGATGATGAACGGCGAAGACATTGAGAAAATAATTAAAAAGCTTAATGCCCCCAATCCGCCAAAAGCGTTTACCCTGTTACAAGCCGCACTCAGCGGCGATTATGAAGGCGCGCCTATACAGATAGATAAAGCCCTTCGGAAAAAGATAAACGATATCCTTAAAAGCGAATCGGTAACACTGCCACAAAATATTGACGCAACTTTGAGGCCTTACCAGGAAAGGGGTTTTAGCTGGTTGTATAAAAACGCCCAATTGGGTATTGGCTCACTGCTGGCTGATGATATGGGCCTGGGTAAAACTTTGCAGGTAATAACTATGCTGCAAAAATTTAAAGAAGAAGGGCTTCTGAAAAGCCAGCCTGCTTTGGTAATCGCCCCTACTACTTTACTTAGCAACTGGAAGGCTGAAATTGAAAAATTTGCGCCCGGCCTGCAGGCAACCATATTTCATGGCGCTTCACGCAGTTCTGATTTTAGTGACGTTGATGTCGTACTTACCACGTATGGTATTGCACGTACTGACAATGAAAAAATTAAAAAACAAAAATGGCATACATTAGTAATTGACGAGGCACAAAATGTAAAGAACCCGGATACCGCACAAACAAAAGCAGTAAAGAAAATTCCTGCAGGAATCAAAATAGCGATGAGTGGCACACCGGTAGAAAACAGGCTGATGGAGTATTGGAGTATTTTTGATTTTGTAAATCCCGGCTACCTCGGCAACACCAATTGGTTTAATGAAGAGTATTCAAAGCCTATAGAAATAAACCAGGATAAAAAGCGATTAGATAAGTTCAGAAAGGTCACTGCGCCGTTCATTATGCGAAGAGTGAAAACCGATAAAACTATTATCAGCGACCTGCCCGATAAAATTGAAAACAACCAATACTGCAACCTGAGTAAAGAGCAGGCTTCACTTTACAAAAATGTCACTACTGATTTATTAAAAGAAATAGAAGAAGCGGAAGGTATTAACCGCAGGGGCCTTGTTTTAAAGCTACTCACTATTTTAAAACAAGTGTGTAATCATCCCACACACTATCTTAAAAACGCCATTAAAATAGTGGCGGAACAATCCGGCAAAACTATGCTGCTGCTGCAACTGCTTGAAACCATTTATGAGAATAATGAGAAGGTGCTTATCTTTTCGCAGTATAAGGAAATGGGCAGCTTGTTGCGCAGTTTAATACAGGAACATTTTGGCAAAAAAGCATTGCAATTGCATGGAGGAAATACCCGCAAAGAGAAAGATGAAATGGTAAAAGCTTTTCAAAACAATCCTATAAATGATACTTTTATTTTAAGCCTTAAAGCAGGAGGAACCGGCCTCAACCTCACAGCCGGCAATCATGTAATTCATTACGACCTGTGGTGGAACCCCGCTGTAGAAGCACAGGCAACAGACAGGGCTTTTCGCATCGGTCAGCAAAAAAATGTAATGGTTCACCGGATGATCACTAAGGGTACTTTAGAAGAAAAGATTGATGATATGCTTCAGAGTAAAAAACAATTAGCCAACCTTGCTGTCGCAAATGGTGAAAAATGGATCGGGGAATTGAGTGATGTAGAGATAAGGCAATTGGTGGCTTTGGGATGAGGTTATGTAAATCATTCCTGATATTTTGTTCCTAACTCCGTGTTTTATTTAGCTTGTCTGAATTAGAATTCTTGAATAGAGCTGAATATTTGCAGGGTCATTAACACCAAATAAATCAAGAGGTATAATATGGTCAAAATCATTCTGAGGTTCCCGATTAAATATCTCCACTCTCAAAGAAGCAAAGTCCGTCTTTTGTTTGTCTGTAAGCATCCTTCTATAATTACCGCTAACATCAGTTAACCTGGATCAACAGTGTTCATATACCGCCCCGCATACAATAACCCGGGCTTCGCAAAAATTGCTTTGGGTGATAAAGCAAGTGGTTGTGTCGATCTAAAAAAAGGATGAGAGCTTGTTTGTACCCTTGCTATTGCCTATATTAATGCAAATTGCCGTAATAACTTTTTCCTAATCGGGATTCTACGGCGATTTGGGCAATTCGTTAATAAATAACAAATATCTATAAACCAACTTAAACTACGGGTATGAAAACAATGACTTGTAAACAATTAGGAGGAGCATGTGACATGGCGTTTCATGCAAACAGCTTTGAAGAAATGGCAGAGTTCAGCAAAAAACATGGGATGGAAATGTTTCAAAAAGGTGATAAAGATCATCTTGGTGCAATGAATGAAATGAAAGAACTCATGAAAACGACTGATGCAATGAAGACATGGTTTTAAACTAAAAGAAAGGAATTTGATGCCCTTCCTGAAAATGGATAGGGATTACTTTAAGAAGGTAAACAAATAGTTTCTACCAAACGAAACAAAAATTTTTTCTCCGAATCTTTGCAGAAATAAGTAAGGCCTGTTTATACATCAATTGGGTAATACCATGAGGACGGAATTTATTTCATCTTAAACCCTTCCAAAAACTTAGTGGTAAAATTTCCCTTCCTGAAATCTTCATTTTGCATTAATTGCTGGTGAAAGGGAATGGTGGTGTGGATGCCTTCAATTACATATTCGCTGAGCGCCCTGCTCATAGTGTCTATGGCTTCGTCACGGGTTTGCGCCACTGCAATTAATTTCCCTATCATGCTGTCATAATATGGCGGAATTACATAACCGGCATACACATGACTATCAACTCTTACACCATGGCCGCCCGGCTGATGCAATACAGTAACGCGGCCCGGCGATGGCCTGAAATCATTATAAGGATCTTCGGCGTTTATCCTGCATTCGATAGCATGCATCTGGGGATAATAATTTCTTCCTGAAATTTTTTCTCCGAACGCAATTTTTATCTGTTCTTTTATAAGGTCAAAATTCACAACTTCTTCCGTTACGCAGTGCTCTACCTGTATCCTCGTATTCATTTCTATGAAATAAAAGTTGCGGTACTTATCCACGAGGAATTCAACCGTGCCAACGCTTTCGTAGTTGATGGCAGATGCGGCTTTAATCGCAGCATCACCCATTTTTTCCCTTAGCTCCTCCGTCATGAAGGGTGAAGGGGATTCTTCCACCAACTTTTGATGACGGCGCTGAATTGAACAATCCCGCTCGCTGAGGTGGCATACGTTTCCAAACTGGTCGCCGGCAATCTGTATTTCTATATGGCGGGGTTCCTCTACATATTTTTCAATATAAATACCATCATTTTTAAATGACGCTGCGGCCTCTGCTTTGGCATTATTAAAAGATTTTTCGATATCCTTTTCTTCCCATACTACCCGCATTCCCTTTCCACCTCCGCCGGCTGTCGCTTTCAAAATAATGGGGTACCCTATCCGATTAGCCTGTGCTTTTGCATCAGGTATATCAGCAAGTAGCCCTTCGCCACCGGGCACTACCGGCACACCTGCTTTTATCATGGTATCCTTAGCCGTAATCTTATCACCCATTCCATTAATCATTCCGGGTGTAGGGCCTATAAATTTTATATTATGATCAATGCATATCTGGGCAAACTTTGCATTTTCTGCAAGAAACCCGTATCCTGGATGAATAGCATCTGCATTGGTAATTTCCACTGCAGCCATTATGTGAGGCATATTAAGGTAACTGTCCGCCGCGGAAGGTTTGCCTATGCACACAGCTTCGTCAGCAAATTTTACATGAAGGCTGTCTTTATCAGCAGTGGAATAAACGGCAACTGTTTTAATACCCATTTCCTTGCAGGTACGTATGATGCGCAATGCGATTTCTCCCCTGTTTGCGATTAGTAGTTTTTTAAACATCTTTTTTAATGTGATGATTAGCGAATATGCTAATAGAGATTTCTATTTTTTAGAGAACTGTTTATTTATTCAAGTTTCTTATTAGCAATAAAAATAAAAACTAAGAAGGTTCAACTAAAAAAAGCGGCTGATCAAATTCAACAGGTGAAGCATCTTCCACCAGCACTTTCACGATCGTCCCTGATACTTCACTTTCTATTTCATTAAAAAGCTTCATAGCTTCAATTATGCATACCACCTGCCCGGGGGTAATTTCTTCGCCTACACCTACAAAGATCGGTTTATCTGGGCCTGCCTGACGGTAAAAAGTACCGATCATCGGGCTCCTGATTACAACGGTAGTATCCGGCTTCGCAGCTCCTTTATCCATTGTCGTTACTCCAGCAGGCGGTGAAGGTGCGAAAGTTGGCGGAAGGAAGCTTTGCTGAAGTGGTTGTTGTGATTGCTGCGGTTGAGAAGCAACCTGCATTTGGGGCTCTTGCTTTTGCCTAATGGTTATCTTAAAATCATCCTTTTCGATTTTGAGTTCGCCAATATTACTCTTGTTTACAAGCTTTACAAGCTCCTGAATTTGTTTAATATCCATATTGACAAATTAAATTTATATTATGGAAACGGGCAGCTAAGATATGGAATGATTTTACAAAATATCATTTACGGAAAAAATAAAAAATTGCTCAAAATAGCTGCAAAATCAATAAAATCTAATGATTTTGGTATAAAATGGGTTCATTTTGGGCAAATTAAACAAAAAATTGAAAATCTATTCTTTTACTCTTTCAACATATTCGCCTGTTTTCGTATTGATTCTTATCAACTCTCCTTCGTTCACAAATAAAGGCACATTCACGGTAGCACCGGTTTCAACAGTTGCGGGTTTTAATGTACGGGTTGCTGTATCTCCCCTTACTCCGGGTTCGCTGTAGGTCACCAGCATAACAATCTTATCAGGTAACTCAACACCCATCGGCTGATCAGTTTCGCCGTTTATTAAAACTGAAACTTCCTGCCCATCCTTTAAGAACTGCGGTGCATCAACCATTTCCGGCGCCACCGAAATTTGTTCATAGGTTGTTGTATCCATAAAAGTATAGCCGGTATCATCCTTATACAGATATTGAAATGGCTTTTTTTCAACCCTTACAGGAAAGATAGTCTCACCACTATTCCATGTTTGTTCGATTGTCCTGCTGTTATCAACGCCTTTCAATTTAGCCCATACTTTTGCAGCAGCACGTGCGGTTTTATTTTGCCCAAATTCAATTACCGTGTAGAGGCTGCCATCAATTTTCAGTATCAGCCCTGTTCTCATATCCGATGTAGTTGCCATAAAATTTTTTTAAGTCGGTGAAGGTATAAAAAAGCCGGCAATGTAGAGGTGCCCAACCAGTAAACGCTAAAAAAAAGAGAAATCTTTATTTGTGAGTTCAATAATTCTTCAGCATCATAATTGAAGAAATGTTTTTATTTAACTTTATAAAAAATTACAATTTGAAAAAGATATTTCTCCTCCTTTTGAGCCTTGTTCTTTGTATTGTAGGATTTTCACAGGCAAGTAATGATGATCCTGTATACCTGAGATTTCCTGTTATCCCCAAATTTACAGTTTATAAAGCACCTGACAGTACCGCATTCACACGGGAAGATTTGAAGAAAAGGAAACCGGTAATGTTTATGGTATTTAGCCCTGATTGTGAACATTGCCAGCATGAAACAGAAGAAATGCTTGCCAATATAAAGAAGTTCAAAAACACCCAGATAATAATGGTGACTTACCTTCCCTACGAGGAAATGATAACATTCTATAAAAACTATAAGATTGCAAATTATCCGCAGATAATAATGGCAAGAGATACGAAGTATTTTTTTCCCGTTTTTTATAAAGTGAAAAACCTACCGTCGATTTTTGTGTATGACAAGAACGGGGATTTTAAAAAATCTTTCGAAGGGAGTGTAAAAATTGATTCGGTGACTTCTTTGTTATAATTATTCCTTTATAAATTTTTCATTCATCTGCATTTTATTAAGTACACTTATTTTAATAAAATAAAGCCCTGCTCTGAGGTTACTCACGGGAATACGCACCTGTTTATTATTAGAAGCCTGCCTGAACTTAATAACAATTTTTCCGGTTGCGTCCGAGATCAGCAAGTTTATTACACCCATTATCCTGTCGTCACCATTGTAAGAAAGATTAAGGATATTACGGACAGGGTTCGGAAATATTTTCCAGCTTTTATTTTGAACAACATTGGTTACCGGGGAGGCCGATTGCTCTGCACCTGCAGGAGGGCTATAAACTGATTTAGGGATTTGGGCAATTGCGGTATTGGAAATAGCCACTGTATTATCATGACGGTCGTACACTCTCACACGATAGAAAAGTTTTTGCCTGTCATTTACTTTATCACTATAAGCGAGAATTGTTGAAGATGTATAATTTCTGAAAACAGGATTTGCGGCGACAACCTGCCAAACAACACCATCAATGCTTCTCATTAAAAGATACGCTGTAACTGACGAATAGTTAACCATGTTCCACCGGATAAATACGGATGAGCCTCTTGAATCGGGAATCGCCGTAAGTATTATCGAACCCCTTGCATGCAAACATGCCAACAGAACAATTGAAGCAGAAAGAGGGAATTTAATCATGATAAACTTTAGGAATGGGACTGTTAAATTAAAGGAAAGAATAAAGTGGTGTAGTTAAAAGAATTTTAAATAGTTCCCGAATCCTCCGGGAGAGATACCACGACTGAATAATGGTTACTGATCGCTGATTAGTCATTACTCAAAACTGATCGCTGCTTCCTGATTCACATATTCTGGCGTGAAACATTATCTTTGGCAGGTAAACATTTTTTGAAAAAATAAATAATTGAAAATGAAAGTAACCGTAGTAGGCGCAGGTGCAGTAGGTGCTACATGTGCCGATAACATTGCCAGGAAAGAGCTTTGCGAAGAGCTGGTATTGCTTGATATTAAAGAAGGGATATCCGAAGGTAAGGCGATGGATTTTATGCAAAGCGCCGCATTGCTTGGCAGTGACACAAAGATTACCGGTTCTACTAATGATTATAAAAAGACCGCGGGCAGTAATGTCGTTGTTATTACATCGGGCATTCCGCGTAAGCCTGGCATGACGAGGGAGGAATTAATAGGAATAAATGCCGGGATAGTAAAGGGAGTTACCAATAGCATTCTTGAGCACTCGCCCGATGCCATCATTATTGTGATCAGCAATCCAATGGATACGATGACCTACCTCGCATTAAAGTCAAGCGGGCTTCCAAAAAACAGGATAATAGGAATGGGCGGAGCATTGGACAGCAGCCGTTTTAAATATTATTTATCAACAGCAATGGGTTGTTCTGCACACGACTTACAGGCGGTTGTAATAGGAGGGCATGGAGATACCACTATGATGCCATTAACCAGGTTGGCTACCTACAATGGTGTTCCCGTTTCAAAAATGCTGGACGAGGCCACGCTGAAAAAAGTAGCTGCAGATACTATGGTGGGTGGTGCAACGCTTACGGGTTTGTTGGGTACCAGCGCATGGTACGCACCCGGCGCTGCAGGAGCTGCAATGGTGGAATCTATTGTAAGAGATGAAAAAAAATTAATTCCCTGCAGTGTGATGCTGGATGGCGAATACGGCCAAAAAGATATTTGTATGGGAGTACCTGTTGTATTAGGAAAAAACGGGTGGGAAAAAATTGTTGATTTTGAACTAAACGACGAGGAAAAAGCAGCGTTCATAAAAAGCGCTGAAGCGGTAAGAAATATGAATGCGGCATTGCAAGTGTAAGGTTATATAACCTCACACTTCATCCAATGTTTTACGTTGATT
>JBKJRY010000189.1:0-3739 GCA_046593045.1 Chitinophagaceae bacterium
TATTATGTAAAAAATCTGCGGATCAGTAAAGAGGAGCTTTTACCCATGCAATCCGATTACTTTTCAATTAGTTCTCGGCATAAAGATTCTGTAAAAAAGGAGCTTTCACGTCTTACATCCGCGATGTACGAAACCGCAAAGTGGATGCTCGTTAACAATAAAAAATAATACTCCGTAACTATTTTTCACGAACATGTTTCCTGGCAATTATGATCATGCGTGGCGAATTATTTACGTGGTAGTCATCGAAATTATAACTTCCGAAAACTTCCTGTATCTGCAATTCGTGGTAGGATAGCATGTCGGTGAAATCACCCAATGAAAATTTAGCGACCTTCTCAAGGTGCTCTATTGGCTTGGCGAGTGCTTCATCCTCCACAATTATTTTTTTATAAAAATGCGTCTCGTCAAACCATTTGGTTAAATAATAGTTGACGCCCTCAATCTCGATTTCCGATTTATGCACCAAATTGTCCTCAGCATAGTGGACATTCAGGTAATCTATTACAAAGGTTCCATCCGGTTTTATGGATTGCGCGATGGTCCTGATGGCATTGTCATGCTCCCGCCTCGTATTAAAGTAGCCGAAGCTTGTGAAGAAATTAAAAGCATAATCAAAATAATTGATCCGGAAGGGGAGTCGCATATCATGTACAAAAAATTCAAGGGTTTCGGATTCAAATTTTTTAGCATCCCTGATACTGTCTGTCGACAGATCAATTCCCGTAACATTGAATCCTTTTGATGCAAGCATTCTTGAGTGTCGTCCTTTCCCACACGCAATATCAAGCATTGAAGCACCAGGGCGAGGCTTTAAATAAGCAATGAGCTTATTGATAAATGCCGCGGCCTCAGCTTCGTCTCGTTTAAAATACAACTGGTGATAGTATGGTGAATTAAACCAATCTTCAAACCACGCGGTAACTTCTGTCATACTAAAAAATGTTACGCAAATGTAACGGGTTATTGTAAAAGTTACCTGCCCGGCCAATAATTCCCTAACAATACACATGAAATATGATCAAAAACATTTTTTTAATATCTCGATACGGTTGTGTTTTCAATTTTCCCGGGACGAATAATAATGCTGCTATGATAATAAAACATCGTTCGGTACTTCTTTCAGGGATTTGTGTGAAACTGTATTAGTTCACTGGCATACAACCAGTAACGGAAAAATATCCTGGCAAAATATACAAATCCATTGTATTAAGAATTCAGATGTATGGGTTTTTATTTAATTTGCGCCATAATATAAATGGGAAAATAGTGGCACTGATAAAAAGTATTTCCGGTATAAGAGGAACAATTGGAGGTAAACCGGGAACTAACCTTACACCTTTGGACATCGTAAAATTTACGGCAGCTTATGCGAGCTGGGTTCAAACTGTTTCCAAGAAAAATAGCATTGTAATAGGCAGGGACGGCCGAATGAGCGGGGAGATGGTGAGCAACCTTTGCTCCAATACGCTGTTGGCTTGTGGGCTCAACGTAATTGACCTTGGCATTACAACAACCCCTACCGTTGAGATCGCTGTAAAGGAAGAGGATGCGGCAGGAGGAATTATCTTAACGGCGAGCCACAATCCAAAAGAATGGAATGCATTAAAGCTTCTCAATAGCGAAGGAGAATTTATAAGTTCTGAAGATGGCGCTAAAATTCTGGATATAGCAGAGCAGGAAGATTTCACTTTCGCTACTGTTGATAAAGCAGGTAAATATTCTTTTGATAATTCTTATTTGCAAAAACACATTTCAGCAATTGTAAATTATCCCCTGGTAGATATCCCGGCAATAAAAAAAGCGGGTTTTAAAATTGTTGTAGATGCCATAAACAGTTCAGGAGCGGTATATATTCCTGCGTTACTGAAAGAATTAGGGGTAAAAGATATTGTTGTAATAAATGGTGAGGTTAATGGAAAATTTGATCATAACCCGGAACCACTGCCTGAGCATTTAACTACATTAAGTAATGAAGTAAAAAAACAAAATGCATCACTCGGCATTGCTGTTGATCCGGACGTGGACCGGCTTTGTTTTGTATGTGAAGACGGCAGTATGTTTGGTGAAGAATATACGTTGGTGGCAGTTGCCGATTATGTGTTGAGCAGGAGAAAGGGGAATACTGTAAGCAACATGTCATCAACCAAAGCATTGAAGGAAATAACTCAAAAACATGGCGGAGAATATTTTCCTTCGGCAGTTGGTGAGGTAAATGTGGTGACTAAAATGAAGAAGGTAAATGCGGTTATTGGCGGAGAAGGAAATGGCGGCATCATCGTTCCTGATTTTCATTATGGAAGGGATGCGCTTATTGGCATTGGCCTGTTCCTTACGCATCTTGCCCACTCCGGTAAAAGTATAAAGCAGTTCAGGGGAACATTCCCCGATTATTTTATTTCAAAAAATAAAATTGCCCTGGAAAATGGGGTCGATGTAAAAGAGCTTTTCAAGAAAATAAAAGAAAAGTACAAGCACAATCCCATAAATACCGAAGATGGTTTGAAAATAGAGTTTGACAAAGACTGGGTGCATTTAAGAACAAGTAACACCGAGCCTATTATAAGAATTTATTCTGAAAGCAATTTTGAAACAACTGCGGAGAATATCGCCAAAAAAATTATGAAGGATATTCATGAATCAATATAAAGAGCCTGGGTCCGGCACGTAAGTCTTCATTGGGGGCATTACAAATTCCCCCTTGGCCGTGCTTCTTGTGGGCAGTGGGGACACCACCCACGGCGTCCAGCCCCGGTTGGTGTCCCACCAACCGGCGACAATTTGAAATGCACCCGGCACGTATCTCTTCATTCATTAACATCTTTTTTGATAATTTTGCACCTCGTTTAAATGTATTGCCACCATTATCATTGTTGCAGTATAATTTCTTCACGACTCACGATTATGGAACGAATTTATTTTGACAATGCTGCTACCACAGCTCTTGACCCCGGGGTGCTTGAAGCCATGATGCCTTATCTTACTGAAAAATTTGGCAATCCTTCCTCTATATACTCCTATGGACGTGAAACAAGGATGGCAATAGAACATGCGAGAAAGTCTGTTGCTAAAATTCTGAATGCACATCCTGCGGAAATCTTTTTCACAAGCGGTGGCACCGAAAGCAGCAACACTGCCATTTGCGCATCCGTCCGCGACCTGGAGTGCAGGCACATCGTAAGCTCGCCTATTGAACATCATGCAACGCTCCATACCGTGGAGTACCTGCATCTTTCAGAAAATGTTCAGCTTAGCAATGTGAAAGTATTGCGCAATGGCCATATAGATATGGATGATCTTGAAAAGATACTTTCAGAGAGTAATGAAAAATGCCTTGTTACGCTGATGCATGCAAACAATGAAACAGGAAATATCACTGATATAGAAGCAGTGGGCATACTGTGCAAAAAATATGGTGCCATTTTTCATTCTGATACGGTGCAGACCGTGGGTCATTATCCCTTTAACATCAGGCAGCTTCCCATTCATTTTATTACAGCGTCCAGTCACAAATTTCACGGGCCCAAAGGTGCGGGAATGTTGTACATAAACGAGAATATAAAGATAAATCCCTTTGTGAAAGGCGGCAGCCAGGAACGCAATATGCGTGCAGGCACTGAAAATATTTATGGCATTGTAGGCTTTGCAAAGGCACTGGAACTCGCCACACAGAACCATGATAAAGACAGCACTCATGTACAGGAATTAAAAAATTATATGAAGGAAAAGCTGCTGGAAA
>JBKJRY010000210.1:0-20726 GCA_046593045.1 Chitinophagaceae bacterium
CGATCCACCACCTGTAAGTATAATTCCGCCATTGAGCATGCGGTTATCAAGCCCTACCTGTTTTAAATGGTAGGAAACAAAATCCATTATTTCACTCATACGGGCCTGGATAATTCCTGCGAGATTTTTTACACTTATTTCTTTTGGAGCCATACCCCGTAATCCTGGAATGGTAATAAACGCATTTGATTTTGCTTCATCTGAAAGGGCACTTCCAAACTGCACTTTCATTTGCTCCGCTTGTGTTTTTAAAACTCCCAGGCCTGTTTTTATATCATTGGTTATATTTTCTCCGCCAAATGGAATAACGGCTGTGTGCTTTAAAATTCCCTCATAAAAAACTGCAAGATCGGTAGTACCGCCACCGATATCCACAATGGCTACACCAGCTTCAAGATCATGGTCACACATAACCGCGGCCGCAGAAGCAAGTGGTTGCAGTACCAGGTCTTTAGTGATCAGGCCCGCTTTCTCTACACTGCGGTTTATATTTCTTATCGCATTTTTATCTCCTGTAATTATGTGAAAATTAGCCCCCACTTTCACACCACTATATCCGATCGGGTCAGGAATATTTTGAAAATTATCTACCGTAAATTCCTGTGGAATCACGTCTATGATCTGGTCACCCGCAGGTATATATGTTTTATACTGATCATTTACCAACTGATCTATTTCACTTTGTTTTATTTCTTCGTCGGTATTTTGCCGCACTATATCACCACGCGTTTGAAGACTTTTTATATGATGTCCTGCAATCCCGACATACACTTCGCTAATAGGAAGATTGGGATTGCTTGCATAACAGTTTTCCAAAGCAGTTTGTATTGCTTTGATGGTTTGATCAATGTTCAACACCATTCCATGTTGCACACCGTTACTATTAGCCCGGCCAAAGCCAAGTATCTCAAGCTTGCCGAATTCATTTTTTCTACCTGCAATAGCGGCTATCTTTGTTGTGCCGATGTCGAGGCCTACGATAATGGGTTGTTCGCTGTTCATAATTGTTATTGATTTTATTCTTCTCTTAAATCCGGCATACGCTAAACCCGGAAAAATTTAGAAGCTGTGTGCTGTGTTATTTTTATTTAAAATTTCAATGCATTATGGATTTATTAATAATCACTTTTCGCTGGCATTATTGCCTTTGGCAATGGTTTTACTTTTGCCGGTGCTTTTAACCCCGGTTTAGGCACCTGTTTATTTACTTTTTCACTGCTTGCTTTCTTAGATGTCGAATTTGCATTCTGAATAATTTTTTTAGATGCTGTATTTTGGTCTGCCGGAAGTTTATCAATTTCTACTGCTGATCTATTCACCTTATCTGCCGGCTTTCTTATAGGGCTTACTTCTTCCGATGGTATATTATCAACTCCAGGATGTTCATTGATGGTATTGTTATCATCTGCCGGCTGAGTAAGCTGAATGTTCGTAGAATCGTTTGTATGTTTTTGCGCGGCAGCAATAATATTTTTCATAATGTGGACGGTCTTCAAAGAATCCATCTTTATCTCATCGGCACCACGCTTTACTCCAACCACCTGGCCTTTATATTTTAGATCTATTACTGAATATTTATTCCAGCCGGATTTAGTTTGCACCTGTTGGTAGAAAGTAAGGAGCTTTCTAAACTTTTGCACACAATCATCTGCATTGCCGAAATGAATAAGCTGATCTCCGATCTTTGGTATCAACTCAAAAGTTCCGTCAGGATTGATATCTATCTGCTCAATTTGCGCCATCCAAAAAGGGTCGTTTCCAATAAATTCAGCGAGTGTTTTTATTTGCCGCAGCAGGCCACTGTCTTTTTTTGTCAATACAATTAAATCGGTAGGAAAACTTGAAAAACCAGGGAGCCGTGCAGAAAATTTATTACTGAGCGGAAGCCGTGTGAGAGAACTATCCAAATAAAATGACCTGCCTGACGTGGTGAATACCCTGGCAACAGGTTCCCTTTCTGATACTCTCACCTGCAGTACATTATTGTTATCAAAAAACAATTCAGCTTTTCTTATCCACTGATCTTTTTGCAAGTCATTTTCCATCAAAGCAAGATCAATTTCATGGATTGGTTTATTCACTAATTTCCCTCCATTAGCATTTTGCAATAATTTAATAACATCATTCTTATCAATAAAGAAATTATTTTGAACCCCCGTGATCACAATGTTGGTTTTAAGGCAATGCTCATTATTTCTTTTAGTAATGGCAGCTACCAGCAATACAATCGTTCCTGAGCCTAGAAGTATCCACACCAGGGCTATAAAAATTTTTTGAAGCTTATATTTTCCGTATACTGCCATATTTATTAAACTTCCGTGAGCATCTTTTTTATTGGCTGAACAAGTTGATCTATATCACCCGCTCCTGCAGTGATTAATACCTCGCCATTCACAGTTTTTTTTATCGCATCTGAATAAGTTGTCCCTAAATATTTTAATAACTCACCTTCTGAAACGATCCTTGAATTTTTATTTTTCATTGCATTTAAAATCAAGAGGCTTGTGACACCTTCAGCAGGTAACTCCCGTGCAGGATAAATTGGAAGCAGCAATACTTCGTCCGCCAAATCAAGAATTTCCGCAAACTCATTTGCCAGGTCTTTTGTTCGGGAAAAGAGGTGCGGCTGAAAAATTATCGTACACTTTCTTTTGCTGAATAAGCTTTTCGCACTTTTAATAAGTGCTTCCAACTCCTGTGGGTGATGGGCATAATCGTCAATAAATATTATATCCTTTGCCAAATCATCAGCCCTGTAAAAACCATGGTTTTCATTGCTATCGTTAATATTACCGGGAGCAATAATGTATTCAAATCTTCTTTTCACACCTTTGAATTCGGCAACTGCATCTTTAATTTTTATAGAGTCAATTTTCAAATGATGCGCTATCGTAATTGCAGCAACAGCATTTTCCACATTGTGCATACCACCCATGTTGAGCTTTACGTTATCAATCATCCAGTCTTTGGTCATTACATCAAATTCGTAACCCCCATCATGCATGGTTATGTTTGATGCGTATGCATCAGCCGCGTTATTCTGAAGGCTATAGCGTAAATGGCTAATTGCAGAAAATTTATTTTCTTTGAGGCCATACTTTGTTAATAACATTCCACCCGGTTTCAGCTTTGCTGAAAATTCAATAAAAGATTCTTCCATATTTTCCTTAGTCCCATAAATATCAAGATGGTCAGCATCCATTGCAGATATCACTGCAACATCAGGAGACAGCTTTAAAAAGCTCCTGTCATATTCATCAGCCTCGGCCACAGAAACATTATTATCGCTGCTCCAGAAATTAGTATTATAATTAACCGATATCCCTCCGAGGAAAGCATTGCATCCGAAACCACTATGTCTCAAAATATGTGCGATCATAGTACTGATAGTCGTCTTGCCATGAGTGCCCGCAATACAAATGCTAAACGTAGATTTTGTTATCTCGCCCAATACAGTACTTCTTTTCGCCATTTCATAATTATTATTGAGATAATAATTAAACTCGGTATGGCCTTTAGGAACAGCAGGTGTATAAACTATTAATTGAGCATTTTTATCCAGCATATCAATGTTATCCTCATAATGTATATTGATGCCCTCACTTTCCATTTCCCTGGTTAAAGGACTTGCTGTTTTATCGTACCCACTTACTATGGCGTTCCGGCTTAAATAATATTTTGCCAGGGCACTCATGCCAATGCCACCAATCCCTATAAAATAAACGCGCGATATGGTCGTATAATCCTTCATCTGGTTCCTCTTTCTGTAAAATGAAAGGTTTTAATTTCTTTTTTAGTTTTTTTACTGTTTAATATTCTTTAAAATTTCACCGGCAATTGTTTCATCAGCTTTCGTATTTGCCATTGCAGCAATATTTGATCGCAGCGTGTTCATCCTTTCTTCATCTTTTATAAGTTCTAAAAGCGTACTCATTAATTTATCTTTTACTTCTTCGTCACGGACCATCAAGGCTGCCTTTTTTCCTTCCAGCGCCATTGCATTTACTGCCTGGTGATCTTCTGCTGCAAATGGATAAGGCACCAAAACTGCTGCCTTTCCTACCACACACAATTCAGCTATCGTCATAGCTCCTGCTCTTACTACTACAATATCTGCAGCTTCATAAGCATAGTCCATTCTTGCGATAAATGCATTGGTCCAAATGTTATTTCTGTCTTCCTCAACTTTTGCGGCACGCTCTGCAAACAATCTTCCTGTTTGCCATATCAGTTGCAGATTATTTTTTTTAAATACATCAATATTTGCTTCAATTGTTTCATTAATGCTTTTTGCACCCAGGCTTCCTCCCATTACAAAAACTGTTTTCAATCCAGGCTTCAAACCAAAAAATTTCAACGCTTCATTTTTCTCAATTTTTTTTGAAAAAATATCACGAACAGGGTTTCCGGTAACAAAAATTTTATTTTCTGGAAAATATTTTTCCATGTTTTCTGAAGCCACAAAAATTGCTTTCGCCCTCTTACCCAGCATGATGTTACTTTTGCCGGGTAATGAATTGCTTTCGTGAATAAATGTTGGTATTTTTCGTATCTGTGCAACTCTTAGCACCGGGAAACTTGAATAACCTCCAACACCTATTACCGCTGCAGGCTTAAAGCTTTTTAGAATAGTACTTACCTCAAAAAAGCTTTTAACCAACTTGACTGGTAAAGCAAAATTTTTAATCAAAGAACTCCTGTTAAAGCCAGCGATAGTAAGACCGATAATTTCGTAACCCGCTTCAGGAATTTTATCCATTTCCATTTTTCCTTTCGCTCCAACAAACAATATTTCAATACCCGGTTGAATTTTTTTTAATGCATTTGCAATAGCCAAAGCCGGAAAAATATGCCCGCCTGTACCACCCCCCGCAATAATTACCCTATTACCTGCTTTTGAAACAGGATTCACATCCACCGTCTTTTTAATTACATTTTCATTATTCATTTTACAATGCTTCTAATATCTGACAAATCATTCGGCCTCTATTTTCCCGGTTACTAATTCTGATTCTTTTCCTTCCATTTGCTCTACATTTCTTGCTACACTTAAAATAATACCTATGGCAAAGCATGTGAACCAGAGGCTACTGCCACCCATGCTTACAAGAGGGAGTGTCACCCCGGTTGTAGGAAACAGATCAACATTTACTCCCATATTTACCACCGCCTGAATCACAAGCGTAAAGCTTAATGCTATTGCAAGAAAAGCACCAAATGCAAACGGGCAGCGCTGGAAAATGCGGATACTTCGAAATAAAAAAAGCATGTAAATCAAAAAAATTACCGCTCCTCCAATAAGCCCATATTCTTCAATAATTATTGCATAAATAAAATCGCTGTAAGGATGGGGTAAAAAATTTCTTTGCTCGCTTTTACCCGGGCCCTTCCCAAACCAACCTCCCTTGGCAATAGCAATTTTAGATTGTTGTACCTGGTAACTTGCATCTTCCTTTTCGGCATAAATAAAACTTTGCACCCGCTTTACCCATGTTGACATTCTTCCAACCGTAAATATTGCGGGAAGATCTTTTGTACTATGCTTTGTATTGTCATAATAATGAGTTGCCACAAGAACGAGAATCACAAGAGGAACAAGTGCTGTTCCTACCACAAGCATAATATGCCTTAAGCTTACCCTGCCTATAAACATTACCATCAATGCAATAGCACCTGTTAATAATGCGGTTGATAAGTTTGCCGGGGCAATCAGTCCGCAAATGATTATAACGGGAAGGATTAGTGGTAGAAAACCTTTTTTGAAATCTTTAATAACTTCCTGTCTTTTACTCAATTGCCGGCTCATGTACATAAACAGGGCAAGCTTAGCAAGATCAGAAGTCTGGAAGGTCATGTTAATAACAGGCAGTTTTATCCACCTGTTAGCTTCATTGATGTTGCTTCCGAATTTTAGCGTATAAATCAAAAGCGGAATCGATATCAAAAATAAAATTGTAGCGACACGCGAATATATTGTGTAATTAACTCTATGTGCAAAATATATTATCAGAACACCAAGTGCAATGAATCCAATCTGTTTAAAAAGATAGCTTTCCGTACTCTTATTCATTCTATAAGCAAGTGATCCAATACTGCTATACACAACAAGAATACTTACCATTGTAAGAAGTATCACTATAGCCCATATCACTTTATCTCCATTGGTACGGTTGAAAATATTACCTGTAACGATTTGTGCAGATGATAATTTTCCTGTTAATATTTGTTTTGTATCACTCATTAAATGCTATGCATTTTTAAAATATTTATTTTTTTACATTATTACTTTTACAGATCCTTCACTGCTTCTTTAAATTGCTTTCCCCGATCCTCGTAATTTTTAAACAGGTCGAAACTGGCGCAAGCCGGCGATAATAGAACCACATCGCCTTTATCGGCAAAATGGAATGCTGACTGAACAGCATCTTTTGCATTATCAGTATTTATAATCAATTCTACATCATTTCCAAATGCTTCATGAATTTTTCGGTTATCCAAACCCATACAAACTATTGCTTTTACTTTTTCCTTAACAATCTCTTTCATGAAAGAATAATCATTGCCTTTATCAACACCGCCAAGTATAAGAATAGTTGGCTTTGTCATGCTTTCAAGAGCATACCACGTACTGTTAGTATTTGTGGCCTTGCTATCGTTTATAAATTCCACACCCTTTATTGTCGCAACAGGCTCCATACGATGCTCAAGGCTTTCAAAAGATTGTACGGCATCCCTTATTTTTTCTTTACGGATATCCATTACGGTCGCGGAAAGGCTTGCTGCCATTGTATTATACTGATTATGTTTCCCTCTTACTGCAAAATCGTCAACGCTCATATTCATTTCTTCCTTCTTCCATTTTATATGCATCTCTGCATTGGATATATAAGCGCCTTGTGGTAATGGTTTGTTCATACTAAATGGTAATGGGTTAGTCTTGTTTAAAAAATTGTTCAAATATTTCATTGTTATTTCATCATCGGCATTGTATATAAAAACATCGCCTTTGCCCTGGTTTTTTATTATGTTGAATTTGCTCTTTATATAATTTTCAAATTTGTCATCATACCTGTCCAGGTGGTCTTCTGTGATGTTAGTAAGCACGGCCACATCAGGACGAAAAAGTTTTATATCATCTAACTGAAAAGAACTTACTTCCGCTACATATAATTTTTTTGGTTCCGCAGCGACCTGCCTTGCAAATGAAAAGCCAATGTTGCCAACCATTGCGCAATCCAGCTTAGCCTCTTTACAGATATGATAAATCATTGCTGTAGTTGTTGTTTTTCCATTGCTCCCCGTAATTGCTACAATTATACTTTCGCCTTTATACCTGTATGCAAATTCTATTTCACTAATTATTTCTATTTCTCTCTTACGAAGTTCTTGTACGATGGCATTTTTTTCAGAGATTCCGGGGCTTTTAACCACAGTATCTGCATCGAACAAATTGTCCTCCGTATGCATTCCTTCCTCAAAATCAATCCGGTTTAAAATGAGCTCATTTTTAAAAACAGGTTTGATTGGAGAACCATCACTGACAAAAACGTCATAATGTTTTTGTTGAGCGAGTAATGCCGCTCCCACCCCGCTTTCTCCTGCGCCGAGTATTATTATTCTTTTTTTCATTCCGAAGTTTAATTGGCTTTAGCCAAAAAAATGGTTTTTCAACAGCATGAACTTAACGGGTCAGAACGCTTTCTTCAAAGGAATCGGCAAGAATCATTCATTTTAAAATAGTTTTCACAAGTACAAATTCATGTACTTATTCATCTGTACTCATCTTAATTTTAAAGTGACTACTGCAAACACAACAGTCAAAATCGTTACCACCCAAAAACGAACCGCTATTTTACTTTCATGATATCCCAATTTCTGATAATGATGATGCAACGGGCTCATCAAAAAAACCCTTCTGCCTTCTCCATACTTTTTCCTCGTGTATTTGAAATATGCGACCTGAATCACCACACTTAAATTCTCGATCAAAAACACAAAACAAAAAATAGGGATCAACCACTCTTTTCTTACAATAATTGCCAGTGATGCTATTATACCTCCAAGAGCAAGGCTCCCAGTATCTCCCATGAAAACTTGCGCCGGGTAAGCATTGTACCAAAGAAACCCTACACACGCACCTACAAAAGCCGCGATAAAAATTGACAGTTCTGTAAGATTTGGTATGTACATAATGTTTAAATAATCTGCAATACGTACATCGCCACTTACAAATACAAATACCCCCAAACAAATACCGATTATCGCACTTACACCTGTGGCTAATCCATCAAGTCCATCAGTAATATTTGAACCATTCGACACCGCCGTCACAATAAGGATTACTATAAGTATATAAAGTATAGAAGTATACTTTTCCCAGCTTTGCGGCAACAACCTGGCATAATTAAATTCATGTGTCTTTACGAAAGGTATTGTGGTAATCGGCGTTTTTACAGTCACAAACCGATGTATTTTTCCATCTGTAATTATCGTGTCTTCTGCCACTTTGTGCTCTCCACGTTTCAATGTCCTTTGGCTCCCGGCGGCATCTGCAATAATTTCTCTTTTTACCACAACACTCTGGTTAAAATATAATGTTGATCCTATGATTATGCCCAGCATTACCTGTCCGAATATTTTAAATTTTCCCGCCAGACCATCCGCGTCAGTTTTTTTATAGGGTATTCCTTTTGCTTTTGAAATACGCCTTGCTTTTATTTTTAAATAATCATCGATGAACCCAATTATACCCAGCCACACGGTACATAAGATCATTAATCTCACATACACTTTATCAAGATTTGCAAGAAGTATTGTAGGAACAAGGATACCGAGTAATATTATAATACCACCCATAGTAGGCGTTCCTGATTTCATCTGCTCGCCTGCCAAACCAAGTTCGCGTACAGACTCCCCTATTTGTTTTTTCTTTAAAATATTAATAAGTCTTTTACCATACACCGTTGTGATAACAAGTGATAATAATACAGCCCCTAACACCCTGAAAGTGATAAAATGAAATAGTCCACTACCCGGGAACTTGATCCCGTTTTTAGTAAACCATTCAAATAGGTGATAGAGCATATTTTATTATAAATTTTTATTCCTTTTATTTTTCCAGCATATCAAACATCTCCAGCAAGACCTGCTTATCATCAAAATCATATTTCACGCCACTTATCTCCTGGTATTTTTCATGTCCTTTACCCGCCACCAAAACAATATCCTGTTGTTGTGCAAGACTAACTGCCGTTTTAATGGCTTCTTTTCTATCAACAATAGAAATATATTTTTTACGTGCAATTACAGGTACGCCTTCTTCCATATCCTTTATGATTTTTCCAGGATTTTCGCTGCGTGGATTGTCCGAAGTGAAAATTACTTTGTCACTATATTCACAGGCAACTTCTGCCATTATGGGACGTTTAGTTTTGTCGCGGTCACCACCACAACCTACCACGGTAATAATCTTTTCTTCGCCCTGTTTTAAATTTTTTATCGTTGCCAGCACGTTTAACAAAGCATCAGGAGTATGCGCATAATCGACAATTCCCACAATCTTTTCATTTGGTGATTGTATAAAATCAAATCTGCCCTCCGCCCCCGTCAGGATGCTAAGCACCTGCAGGATCTGTTGTTTCTCTTCTCCCATGCACATAGCCGCTCCATACACTGCCAATAGATTATATGCATTAAAAGCACCTATCAGCCTGAAATGAACTTCAATATCATTGATCGATAATAACAGCCCGAGCAATGAGTTTTCAATAATTTTCCCCTTAAAGTCTGCCATGGCTTTGAGACTATACAGATATTTTTTAGCACGGGTATTTTGCAGCATTACACTTCCCCGTTTATCATCGCCATTGCTTAGTGCAAATGCAGAAGGAGGAAGGGAATCAAAGAATTGCTTCTTTACTTTTATGTACTCATCAAATGTCTTATGGTAGTCGAGGTGATCATGGGTTATGTTGCTGAATATTCCTCCAGAAAATTGCAAGCCGGCGATTCTATGCTGATGTATTGCATGAGAACTTACTTCCATAAACACATGTGTACATCCTTCAGCAACCATGTCAGCCATGAGTTTGTTTAAACTTATTGCATCAGGAGTAGTATGCGTAGAAGGAAGTGTCTTTTCACCAACCTGGTTTTGTACGGTGCTTATAAGACCGCATTTATAACCAAGTGTAGAAAACAATTTGAATAATAAAGTCGCAATCGTTGTTTTACCGTTTGTACCTGTAATGCCAACCAGGGAAATCTTTTCTGATGAATTGCCATAAAAATTATGAGCCATAACACCAGCCGCTATGCTGCTGTTTTCCACCACCGTATACTGAACTTTATCATCAAGATTTTCCGGTAAGATTTCACACACAACTGCAGAAGCTCCTTTGGAAATTGCAGTTTCAATATATCGATGACCGTCTGAAACGGTTCCCTTTATTGCAATGAAACATCCACCGGTCAAGACTTTCCGGGAGTCAATCTGCAAACTATTGACATCGGTGACCTGAGGTCCTATTACTGACAGTATCTTAACCTTGTATAATATTTGTTGTAATAATGCCATTAATTCAATTCAATATTTATTGATTGCCCTTTATAAAAATCTGCGTCCTGTGGCAATGATTGAGTAATTACTTTACCCCTTCCTGATGCGATCACTTTTAACCCCATATTTTCCAGCAGGTATACGGCGTCTTTTAGTCCTAAGCCGGTGACATCCGGTACTTTTTTAGAAATTGAAGACGTCGTACTATACGCAGCATTCAATTCCGCCTTGGTTCCCCGCAATGCCATCAATCTCCACGATCCCGACGTAGCAGAATCAATAGCTCCATATTGAAATATGCTGGTAATTTTATTGAGGTCGCTTTTTAAACCATACGTTATATAAGTATTACTATCAGCTTTGTTTTCTCTTTTAAACGATGGTTCACTGGAAAACTTTGCAGCAAATATTCTGTCTGCTACTTCTTTAAACACCGGAGCCGACACCACTCCTCCATAAGCAAGTCTTGACTCACTGGTGTTTTGTATAACTACGGCAATACTATACAGCGGCTTATCTGCAGGAAAATAACCAATGAATGAAGATTGGTAAATTTTATTGCCTTTGTTATAACCACGATTATCCATGGCTGTTACAGCGGTCCCTGTTTTCCCGGCAAATTTGTATGTTTCGTTTTTTAACTGGTGTGCCGTACCATGTTGACTCTCGACAACTGCAAGCAGGCATGCTTTCAACTTACCAAGCGTTTCATCGCTGCATATTTTGTCAACGAGGACTGTTGGGTGAAATGATTTTACTTCCACGCCCATATCTGTTACCGCATTAACCAGGTATGGCTTCATCATCTTTCCATTATTTGCAACAGCATTGTAAAGCATCAACATGTGCAACGGTGTAACCAATTCTTCATAACCGTGGGCCATGAAAGGAATTGTAAACCTGGTCCAGTATTTGCCGGAGGGATTTTTTATAAGTGGCACGGCAGCACCTACTATATCGATGCCTGTAACTGTGTCAAGCCGCAGGCGATGTAAATGATTGTAAAAAAGCTGTGGCTGGTTGTGATAATATTCATCAGCCATTTTTGCAAATGCTACATTTGACGAACGGGCAAAAGCCTCTTTAACGGTTAATAGTCCAGTACCTAAATGTGAGTCTCTTATCTTTAGTCCATAGAATGATTTTTGGCCACCTTCACAGTCGACTATACTTCCCGTATCCACATATTTATCTTCAAGAAGAGAGAGCAATGTTGCCAATTTAAATATAGATCCCGGTTCTGTTTTTTTACCCAATCCATAATTATAGTCTTCGATATATTCCCCATCCGGTCTTTTTCCGAGGTTCGCAATCGCCTTTATTTTACCGGTTTGTGTTTCCATAACAATACAGGTTCCATGCAGGGAATTGTTTTCTACCATCATTTTCATCAGGGCATTTTCGGCTACATCCTGCATGTAAGTATCAATGGTTGTAATTATATCCTTACCATTTTCGGGCTCAATCTCGCCACCATCTACTGGTACATAGGCGCCTGCCATATACCTCATAAGCCGCTGACCAGTCTGACCTTTTAACAGGCTATCGTAAGACCTTTCAAGTCCTACGTTTTTGCTGGTGTCGCCCCTGGATAGTCCGATGGTTCTGTTGGCAAGCAACACATAAGGATTCACCCTGTTATCGCGAACATCAACTATGAAACCGCTTTTATTGCGCCCCTGCCTTACAAGTGGAAAATCGCGAAGTAGCTTATAGTCTTCAAATGAAATTTTCTTTTTTAAGGAATAATATCTTTCCTCATTTTTATATGCTGTAACTAATAACTTTCTGTATGAAGCTTTGGTTCCATCTTTAAATAATCTCGCTAATAAATAGCTTAAAGAATCAAGATTATCATGAAACCTTTTACCATTTTTTTCTCGCAAACCATCTGCAGCAAAATCAACATACACATCAAATACGGGTATCGATGTACTAAGCATATTTCCATCTTCGCTGTAGATGCTCCCTCGTTCGGCATTCACGTCAAAATATTTCAAGTGCTGGCTATTGCTCATACTTTTCCAGTAATCACCCTGCACCCTCTGAATATATATTGCACGAGACAGAACAATAATTCCTATCACCATCACCCCAATGAAGCAGAGATAGACGCGCCACGATATATCTTTTTTTACCTCCAATTCTTTATTTTTCTTTTATTATTTTAATCGTTTTTTAAAGTATCTGTCAACCTCACTGGTGGTATTAATAATTCTTTCAAACCCAACGGCTCTACAGCTTTTGCCAGTTCACTTTCCTTACTTCTAAAGATGACATCACGCTTTATCGTCTTGAATTCATATTCCATTTCTTTAAGATGCCTTGCTGTAGAATTGATTTTTCTAATGTTCTTATCGGCATAATGGCCGTTTGCTATATACATGATCGTAAGCGCAGCAACAAACAGGTAAAAAGGAATATTCATTACGATCCATCTATTATAAATGAATTTTTTTCGGAACTTATTTCCAACAGGTTTTATTTTATTTTTTTTATCTATATTTTCATCTTCTGCCATTGCAACAATTTTCAATTCAATTATTAGTAAACTTTTTTTTGAAACTTTTTCTTTTCAGCAATCCTAAGCTTAGAACTCCTCGCTCTTGGATTTCTCTTTAATTCTCCTGATGAAGGAATAATTGGTTTTTTTGTAACAACTATAAGATCATTTTCCAGTGGAGTTCCAAAGAGATCCCGGTTTTGTTCATCATCAAAATTTCCATACCTGAAAAAATTTTTTACCAACCTGTCTTCAAGTGAATGAAATGTTATGAATACCGCACGGCCTCCATTTTCAAGCATCCCGGGAACCTGCATGAGTAATTCTTTCAATGCCCCCAATTCATCATTTACTTCTATTCGCAACGCTTGAAATACTTTGGCAAAATATTTTTCGGGATTTCCTTTCACTATTGGGTAGAGTGCAACTTTAAATTCTTTGATAGTATTAAGTGATTGTGATTTCCTGACTGCCACAATAGTTTTAGCAAGTGTTTTTGAATTGCTCACTTCTCCATATTGTTCGAATATTTTATGCAATCTCTCCTCGTTGTAAGTAGTAATAATTTTAGATGCGTCCTGCATTTCGTTTTGATTCATGCGCATGTCCAAAGGCGCGTCAAACCTGGTAGAAAATCCTCTTTCAGCTTTATCAATCTGGTGACTTGAAATGCCCAGGTCTGCAAGAATCCCGTTAACTTTTGAAATGCCATGTAAGCGAAGAAAGCGTTGTAAGTGTCTAAAATTATGAGGAACAAAAATTAAACGGTTGTCGGAAATGATATTGTTCTTCGCATCTGCATCCTGGTCAAACACAATTAACTTTCCGGTACTCTCTAATTCCTTTAGTATTGCCACACTATGGCCTCCGCCACCGTAAGTGCAATCCACGTAAACTCCGGAGGGAATAATTTTCAATCCAACAATAACTTCATCAAGCAATACCGGCACATGATATATGCCATTTTGCATAATTATTGTTTTACGTATTTATCACCAGTCATTACCTCTTTTGCAAGGTCACTAAATTGTTCCGGCGAAAAAGTTTCAAAGAACTCTTTGTATTTTGATTTATCCCAAATCTCAATCTTGTCAATAGCAGACACCAAAACAATTTCTCTTTCAAGGCCTGCATACTCCATCAGGTTTTTCGGCAACAATAACCGACCGGCATTATCCAGTTCAACGGGTGTTGCACCGTTCAAGAAATATCTTTTGAATTGTCGTACTTTAGGATCAAAATCATTCAAATTGCTTAGATCAGAAAAAATGGGTTTCCAGCTTTTAGAAGTGTATAAGCTCAGGCATTTTTCAAACCCCCTGTTTAAAACAAAAGGCTCGGCTCCGCTTTCGGGCATCTGTTTTTTAAAACCTGCCGGGAGTAAAAAACGACCTTTTGCGTCTAATGTAGCTTCGTATTCACCGATAAAGCCTGTCATTATGAACCAATTAGAATGAGGTTTGAAAATATTTTCCACAAAATAACACTTTTTCCCACTTAGGCAATAGATTTCATAATATCTTTTTTATGCACATGACCGTAACCTGCCACTGAAGAGGCTTCCTTCAACAAATCATACTGGATATCTGTGGATAGTCTGTGGATTACCGGTGTATAAATTGTTTATACTAATTGGTTGGGCATACAAGTATATCCTGGTACACCTTTCAAAAAAACAGGTATAAACAATTCTCTAAAAAAAATTATAACAGTTCTGAAAATTATTTTGCACTTATTGGAAAGGACCTTCCAAATAATCTTTATAAAAAAGGAGGTGCCTCTGATTTTACACCTGTTTGTAACCACCAATCCGGATTTGATAAAGGATGCAATCAATTTGAAAAAAGTTTATCGGACTAGGATTATGCGGGGTCTCATTGTATAATAAAGGCGGTGGGATTAAAACGATGTTTCTTCCGGAAAATTTAATATGACATTACGATTTGCAGGATGACCTTGTTGATGTAAAAGTATTCACCGTTACAGATGTATGGAGCGGATTTAAGCTGGTGGCCCTGTCAAGTAATCGAAAATCAGAAATTACAACTAAGATTCTTTTATAACCGGTAATTCAATTGTGAAAGTACTTCCTTTACCCATGGCACTCTCCGCTTTTATTTTCCCTTTATGAGCATCCACGATAGTTTTTACATAGCTAAGACCAAGCCCAAATCCTTTCACATTATGGATATTCCCGGTATGCGCACGATAAAATTTTTCAAAAATGCGATGCAACGTTTCTTTATTCATTCCTATACCGTTGTCTTCAATTTTAATTCGTAAATGACTATTAATATTCTGGGTTGATAATTTAATCAAAAGATTTTCTTTAGAATATTTCACAGCATTATCGAGCAGGTTATTGACAATATTGGTCAAATGAACCTCGTCCCCCATAAGCAAATCATTATTTGCATTTAAACAGGTTTCCAATTTACCATCCTTCTCTTCCAGAGGGAGCTTTATATTATTTATAGCAGCACTAATCAAGTCGTGTACATGCACAGGTTTTTCATTTAGCTGGATTTCCTGCTTATCCAGCAAAGCCGCCTGTAGTATAGTTTCCACCTGCTTATTCATCCTTCGGTTTTCATCCTTAATAATTCCGGAAAAATAATCCATCTTAGATCTATCATTGATGACTTTCTCATTCTTCAAAGCATCCACCGCAAGTGAAATAGTAGCAAGTGGAGTTTTAAATTCATGGGTCATATTATTAATAAAATCGGATTTTATTTCGCTTAATTTTTTCTGATTCAGCAATGCCCTGATAGTAATAAAGAAAGCTGCGAAAATGATACATGTAAATAAAACTGCTGCTATCAGCATCCAATACATTTGTTTCCAGATAATATTTTTTACGTGAGGTACCACGACCATTAAAAGCTCTTCTGTTGAAAGGCCTTCAGCCAAACTGCCGCTTGGTGCCTGGATAGGATACACGAACGAAAGATTGTGCACTGAATCAAGATAGGCTTCAAGGAAATGTTTTGATTGGAGATCATCACCAATCATGGAAGTAGTAGTGATGGCAAATTCAAATTCTACATTTTTTAGATTGTATTTCTCAAATGCTTTTTGAATTCTTTCACGAATTTCATCCCTTGTAAATTTATGGACAATTGTAGTAGGAAAAACATTTAAAGGAAAAAGAATATCTGCATTTTTTCTTTTGTCAAACGGAGAAAGATTTCCCTTTTCTTCTGCAAGGCCATTAGCTGCAGTAGCCGTTACCATTGAGACATTATTTTCAAATTGCTGTTCCTTATCCTGCAAGGCCTGTTTGATCCAAACAACCTGAAATATAATTATCCCAAGAAGGGAAATAAAAATCAGTATGGTAATGATAGGGAAAATTTTCTTCATCAACGGCAAATTTAAACTTCACAATTCCTAAAACACGGCTAAACCCCGGAACGCAGAAATTTTAACTAACTCTTATCTTTATTATTGTTTTATAAACTTAGTTCTGTGTATATTTTAAAGAATTAAATATAATTTAGAATTATGATTTCACCTTCACGCGGCACTTTATTAATTGCAAATCCTTTTTTAAAAGACCCCAACTTTAGCCGCAGTGTTATTTTTTTATGTGAGCACAAGGGTGAAGGAAGTTTCGGATTCGTATTGAATAGAAAGTTTTCAAAGACACTTAATGAACTGGTTCCGGAATTAGGAGATTTTACGTTGCCAGTATACCAGGGAGGGCCGGTACAGGGCGATACCCTGCATTTTTTACATCAATACCCTGATCTTATAAGCGGTGGCGAAGAAGTTTTTAAAGGTGTTTACTGGGGTGGCAATTTTGAGAGTCTTTTAATAAACATGAAAAACAACGATATAGATGAGAATCATATTCGCTTTTTTATTGGCTATAGTGGCTGGACAGAGGGCCAGTTGGATAATGAGCTGAAAGAAGAAAGCTGGCTAACGGTTTCGGCTACACGTGAATTAGTCTTTAATACACAACCAGAGGATATCTGGAAAAATTCGCTGAAGCACCTTGGAGGGAATTACGAAATGATGATTAATTTTCCGATCGATCCCCAGTTAAACTAAAAGAAACATATTTGTAATATACCTAAAACCATTTTATGAAACGATTAGCTGTTGTATTTGGCATTTTGTGCCTTGGCGTATTTACTATGTTTATTGAAAAAGATCAGAAGAAGAAAAAGAAAAAAGTTTTTACAGATGATTTTATTCCGGGTGTCGAAGATACCGGGCCACACGGCGAACCGGTATTGGTTGGTTCCGGTGGGGGACGATATTATAAGAAGGGTGGCAAAAAAATTTATCTCAGGCATAAAAAATGACCAGTAGAAAAGAGAAACAGAACGAGACCGAGTAAATAAGTTTATATATTTTTAATAAAAAAGTTGCTCTACAAGTTTTTATTATTACCCGCGCGATTTTTCATTCACTTATATTTTACCAGGATCGTTATTGATAAAAGAAGCGTGCTTAATCTTAAGGGCCCTTTATTAATTGCAGCCAACCACCCCAACTCTTTTTTAGACGCTATCATACTGGCTACACTTTTCAAGAGCCCAATTTATTCCCTTGCCCGGGGTGACGCTTTCGCAAGTAAAATAATTACCAGGTTGCTTGGCTCATTCAATATGCTACCGGTTTATAGGGTAAGCGAGGGTGTTGAGAATCTTGAAAATAATTATGATACT
This sequence comes from Chitinophagaceae bacterium, assembly GCA_046593045.1. Classification (GTDB taxonomy): domain Bacteria; phylum Bacteroidota; class Bacteroidia; order Chitinophagales; family Chitinophagaceae; genus Ginsengibacter. The sequence goes on from JBKJRY010000210.1 coordinate 17,744, forward strand.
TTCAAAATGTGCCAAAATATTTTTAAGCAGGATGGTATCGTCTTGATTTTTAGCGAAGGAAGATGTATAAATGAATGGCACCTTCGGCCTCTAAAGAAGGGAACTGCAAGGCTTGCCCTGGAAGCATGGAAAAGTGGAGTGAACTTAAAAATCTTACCCTTAGGCATCAATTATAGCTGCTTTAAAAAATTTGGAAAAACCGTAGTTCTCAATTTTGGAAACTTTATCACAAATGAAGATGTTGAAAGATGTGATTTTGCAGGAAAAGAAATAAATGATTTTAATGAAAAACTAAGAGCTCAACTTAAAAAGCTTGTTTTTGAAATTGATATGAATGATTATCAGGAACGAAAAAAAATCTTTTCCCAACATATATCTTTTCTCAAAAAAATCTTTTTATTTGTACCTGCTATCGTAGGATTTGTTTTGCATCTCCCATTATATTTTGGTATTCACCTGTCTATAAAAAATAAAGCAGAAGACCATTACGATTCCGTTGTGACAGGATTATTATTTTTTACCTACCCGGTTTATATTACAGTAATAATTCTCATACTTTTTTTTCTTACCGGAAGCATTTATTCGCTTTTATTAATCGTTCTGCTGCCATTTTGTTTATGGAGTTATGTACAGCTAAAAAAGCCTGTGTAGATGAATATTATTAATTGCTATGATGGACAGGTAGCATAGCGCTAAGTAAAGAATTATAGAAGATGAAAGTAAAATAACTTAATAATCTAAGCTTCTTTGGCCCCTTCAACCAATACTGATGTCTTATTGTTCAACACTTCTACAAAACCACTTTGAATTGTGTAATGAGAAAAAGAGTGTTTATCTTTTAATATTTTAAGTTTTCCCACTTTAAGCGCACTCACCAGGGGAGCATGTCTTTCAAGCACTTCAAACATTCCATCTATTCCCGGAAGCTGTACTCCATAAACATCTCCACTAAATATTTTTTTTTCCGGTGTTAATATTTCTAATGTCATCTTAATATAAAATGCGATAATTAATTGATAGATAATTGACTAATTATGTACTTGCTGCTTCCATCATTTTTTTTCCTTTCTCAATAGCATCTTCCAGGCTGCCCACAAGATTAAATGCTGCTTCAGGGTATTCATCAACTTCCCCGTCCATAATGGCATTGAAGCCGCGAATGGTATCTTCAATTGGAACAAGTACCCCCTTTAAGCCTGTAAATTGTTCTGCTACGTGGAAAGGTTGAGAAAGGAAACGCTGAACCCTGCGTGCACGGCTTACTATTAGTTTATCTTCATCACTTAATTCATCAAGTCCGAGAATGGCGATAATATCCTGTAATTCTTTATAACGTTGCAAAGTTAGCTTAACCCTGTTAGCACAGTTATAATGTTCATCACCTACAATTGCAGCAGTTAAAATCCTTGATGTGGAATCTAAAGGATCAACAGCAGGATAAATACCCAGATCGGCAATTTTTCTACTCAATACTGTCGTAGCATCAAGGTGAGCAAATGTCGTAGCGGGAGCCGGATCAGTCAAATCATCCGCTGGCACATATACTGCCTGTACTGATGTAATTGAGCCATTCCTGGTAGAAGTAATCCTTTCCTGCATTAGTCCCATTTCTGTAGCAAGCGTTGGCTGGTATCCCACTGCCGAAGGCATCCTTCCAAGCAATGCAGATACTTCGGAACCTGCCTGTGTAAAACGGAATATATTATCAACAAAAAATAAGATATCTTTTCCTTTTCCCGTGCCATCACCATCGCGGAAATATTCCGCAATTGTTAACCCGCTCAATGCTACCCTCGCTCTTGCTCCCGGCGGCTCATTCATTTGACCAAACACAAATGTCGCTTTTGAATCTTTCAGATCTTCCATATCCACAGCGTCAAGATCCCAGCCACCTTCTTCCATGCTATGAATGAATTTGTCACCATACTTCATAATTCCGGCCTCGATCATTTCACGCAAAAGGTCATTCCCCTCACGTGTTCTTTCTCCCACACCGGCAAATACTGATAAACCACTGTATGCCTTCGCAATGTTGTTGATCAATTCCTGGATCAATACTGTTTTACCAACTCCTGCTCCACCAAAAAGACCAATCTTACCACCTTTCGCGTAAGGCTCAATCAGGTCAATTACCTTGATACCAGTGAAAAGTATTTCTGAAGCAGTACTCAGGTTTTCAAATAATGGCGGTTTTGCATGTATTGGACGGCCATTTTTTTTACTTACCTGCGGCAAGCCATCAATTGCATCACCGGTTACGTTGAATAAACGGCCATTTATTTCTTCACCAACAGGCATCAAAATGGGAGACCCCAAATCTACAACTTCCATACCCCGTGTAAGCCCTTCAGTACCGTCCATCGCTATACAACGAACACTATCTTCCCCGAGATGTTGCTGAACTTCCATAATAAGCTTATCACCGTTTGGTTTAGTAAGTTCCAATGCATGGAATATCTCGGGAAGCTTATTTTCATCCGCAAAATGCACGTCCAGAACCGCTCCGATGATCTGTTTTATTTTTCCAATGTTTGCCATAAAAAGTAATAAATTATATCCGGTTTCAAATTGGCGGCAAAGGTAAGGGGATACGGTCAAAATTTCAAACTGATTTGACATAAATCAATTGAATTGAACGGAATTTATACACAAGTCATAAAATAACAGAAGTAACTACAAAAAATACCAGAGATTATTCCAAATAATTAGTGCTTTTACGAGTATTTACGATTGATTAATGATTTGAGTAAATATTTTGTAATAAAAAGATAATATTCCCAAATTTCGCAAACATCGAGAACCATGTCTAATAAGTTTCAGAATGGGGAACACAATTTTTATTTTTCCCCCTGTGTTGATTTTAAAAGATTTTTTCTGCTTTCAAATCAAAGAACCCCTTACCCATAAACCCTTCTTATGGCTAATTTGGGATACCCGTAAATTATATGGCTAAGTTTTAAAAGCAGGTTCGTAGTTTTTTGTG
>JBKJRY010000257.1:0-2631 GCA_046593045.1 Chitinophagaceae bacterium
CTCAAATGCAGGCTTATTTTCCTTTTTAGATTGCTCAAAATAGATACGTTGATATGTTATGATCCATGGGGTCATTATGAGGAAAATCCTGATCATTATGTAACGGCAAGGGCGGTAGAAGCTGCCCGCTGGATGGCCGGCATGGGTACCGATTACCCGGAACAGTTAGACGTATTGGACCCTCATACTGTAAAAGAAGCGTATTATTTTGCCAGGGGGCCTCAGCTTGTAAACAGGGTAGTGGATATCAGTAAATTCGTAGATAAAAAAGTAGAGACTAATCTTGCAATTAAGAACCAGGGTTTAGGTGCAGAAGATAGCGGTGCCCAACTAAGAAAAAAGCTGGCAGTAAGCGGCATGAAATTATCAATCCTTGGTGACAATGATGAGGCCGCTAACTTCAACTACATAAAAGAATTTGGATTGGATATAGATTCTGAAAATATGAGAGGTGTGCCCTCTGATAAAAAAGTTGGTGAAAAATATGGATTGGCCTGGGCGGAACGCTTTCACTATATTGGCCCTGCGCCCTCAATGATTGATAATTATGTACAAAAAAATGCGGTGCCTAAATAGAAGAAATTGATATCCTGGTTTGAGCTAAGACTATGGAGGTGTGCCGGAAGAAACTATATCCAAAGCAACCCCTTAAAAAGGAGATATTGCTCAGAATTAAGGCTTAATTTTATTCCTTCATCCGCTATAAACGAACCATTTTTGTTATGAAGATAGCCACCTATAATGTGAATGGCGTCAATGGACGCTTGCCGGTGCTTCTCCGTTGGCTTAATGAAACATCGCCAGATGTTGTTTGCCTGCAGGAGCTAAAGGCTCCACAGGAAAAATTTCCGGAGAAAGCTATAGAGGACGTAGGTTACAATGCCATATGGCATGGACAAAAGAGCTGGAATGGTGTCGCCATACTGGCTCGTAATGTTAAGCCGGAAGAGATCCGCCGGGTGCTTCCGGGTGATCCGGAGGATAGCCACAGCCGATATATAGAGGCAAAGATCAATGGAGTTATTGTCGGCTGCCTTTACCTGCCAAACGGGAATCCAGCTCCCGGGCCTAAATTAGATTATAAGCTACGTTGGTTTGAGCGGCTCACAACTCATGCTGCCGAACTTTATGCATCTGATGTTCCCGTTGTATTGACGGGTGATTATAACGTGATGCCAACAGAACTGGATGTTTACAAGCCCGAACGCTGGGTAGACGATGCCCTGTTCAGGCCTGAAGTTCGTGCTGCTTTTAAAAAACTTGTATCACAAGGATGGACAGACGCTGTAAGGAAATTATATCCGGACGAAATAATTTATACCTTTTGGGATTATTTCCGCAATGCTTATAGCCGCAATGCAGGTTTACGGATTGATCATTTCCTGCTTAGCCCGCACCTCGAGAAACGCCTAACCACCGCCGGCGTCGATCGCAATGTCCGTGGTTGGGAAAAGACAAGTGATCATGCGCCGGTTTGGATAGAACTGAAGGATTGAAATCCTTATTTAAATATGCAGAGCCTGGAACTTTATGCTTTTCCCTTTACCTCGCTTACAATCAAAGCCTGAACACCATCTTTTTCCGATACAGTGCCGGTTAATGTTACCTTTTCACCTGCAAACTTTTTGGCCTCATCATATGCAGCTGAGTTCTTACTGTCTTTAATCAACAGGAAAACTTTACCATCTTCTGTAAGGATACCCATTGGGGCACCACCATCTATACATGTGGCCGCACATTCTTTATGACCATCACCGTGAGCTCCGGAGGCCATATAACATTTCATATCCAGGATTTCTCCGGTTAAGGTTTTAGGGTCATCATTATTAAAGATGAAAGATTGAAAAGATAAACAAAGCATAGCGAGAAAAGCAAAACCGGCAAATTGTTTTAAAAAATTCTTTTTCATATTACAAAATTTAAAAGTGACGAAATTAAAAGAAAGATAGAAAATCTATTAAACGACATGAATTTAGGAAATTTTTTATAATGAGGGCTAAAGATAAGCATTTGTTGACTCTTACGCATTGGCTAGGCTTTTAGCTCTTGCAAATATTTTTATTTTTAAGGAAGGGTACTTACTGGTGAAGAAAGTTCACTCTGAAATTTTGATGGGGCGGCGAGTAGCAATTAAATTTTGAAAAAAAAGGATTCACAGAAGTGGTATTTTGAGAATGCTCTGTTTGTAAGGATGAACTATGGTGGTATCACCCTGTGGGCCTGGTGTGAAAATGGTAAATTGAACGAAGACCAAATAAGGCTCACCCAACTGTTATATTGCCTCAATAAAATCATTTTATTGTATAAAGTTGCTTTCAGAAAAAATAATATTAACTTGTTCCGCTCCCATCGTTTCACGACAATAATCGGGCTATAATTTTAATCGAATAATAGAGATGATAAAAATAACAGAACAACCTTCACAATATCGAAACCTGGAAAAGATGCCAGTGGAAGAAATTACAGCTAATATCAACAACGAAGACGCAACGGTTGCAATCGCAATAAAAAAAGCGTTGCCTCAAATCAACCAATTAATTCATGCTATCGTGTCAAAATTAAAATCAGGTGGCCGCATGTTTTATGTTGCGACAGGCAGTGGAGGCAGGTTATCTGTTCTTGATGTTATAG
>JBKJRY010000287.1:0-25712 GCA_046593045.1 Chitinophagaceae bacterium
CCCACTTCGTAAGTATATTCATCAAGAAAATAGTAAAATGGATTCAGGTCCTGGTATGCCGGCCGATCAATGCGGCGGCCATAGTTCAGGGAGAAGTTATTTTTCTTATCGGCCTGGAAACTTAAATAGGCTGTTGGAAAAAGGTTTACATAATTTTTTGTAAATGACGAATCGGCCCTGGTTGAATTACCAACCTGGTGCCCTTTGACATTTGTATTTTCTGCACGAACACCAAGTTGCATTCCCCATTTTTTTATCTGCCTGCTGTAATTCAAATAAGCAGCATTAATATTTTCTTTGTAAATAAAATGATTGGTTTTGCCTTCATCTGTTTCATATCCTGTTGAGGTCCTGTTTTGATACAAGGCGTCATTATCGGTAGTTACATAACTGCTTTTTAAACCTGCTTCTAACTTCGCTGATTTTTTAAGGGGAAAAGTAAAATCAGTTTTTGCAGAATAAATATTTACAGTTGCGGGCAATGTTCCCATCAACTGACTTGTCGGCCTGATAGGAGAATAATCAGGATATAAAAAACTATTATTGAACAACTGATCAGACGTTTGGTAATAAGTCAGGTAATCTATATCAACTGTAAATTCTTTTCCTGTTGTATCAAACTCGTGACGCATATTAAAATTAGCAGAGAAGTTATTTGAATTTCGTTTCTGTGTGCTTACCGCTTTTAAAATAGAATCGGTCTGGTTATCTGCATCCTTCAAAAGTGTGGTGTTGTCACCGCTATTATTACCGGGATTTAAATAACCCGAGAACACAACCCCAAGTGTGGTCTTTTTATTCGCATAGAAATCCATTCCAGCTTTAATATCCTGGTAAATAGAATTATGATTCATAAAAGATTGCTGGTCGAAAATTGTTTCCAGTTCTTTTGTAGAAACATTCCTGAATTTTCTTGTAAGTGATAAATTATTATAACCCTGCCAGTAAGAATATCCATAATTACCAAACAGGTTGACCTTGCCGGTGCGATAGTTAAGATTAAGGTTATTGTTGGTTCTTGTAAACTTACTTTGAATAATCGTTGCACTTGCGCTTCCGTTAAATCCTTTCATTTTATTTTTCTTCGTTTTTATATTTATCACCCCTGAATTACCGGAAGCATCATATTTCGCAGAAGGATTGGTCATTATTTCAACCTGGTCAATTGCTGATGACGGCATATTTTTTAAAAGATTAGCTAATTCCTGCCCGCTTAAATAAGCAGGTTTTCCATCCATCATTATCGTAACACCTTGCTTGCCTTTGAGGCTAATATTACCATCTTTATCAACCGTAACTCCTGGAGCTTTTTCTAAAACTTCAAGCGCTGTTGTTCCCGCACTTGTAAGAGAAGCGTCTACATTTATAACCGTGCGATCTATTTTTCTTTCAATAAAAGGTTTCCTTATCACGGCAGCAACAGTAACTTCATTAAGGGTTTTTACATTATTCTTCAATTGCAATGTACCTGCTGAAACAGGTTCTGCGCTTGTCACCTCAACTAAATGACTGTAAGATTTTAAATGGCCTGAGGAAGTCGCCATTAGAAAATATTTGCCAAATAAAACATGTTCAAATGAGAAGTTTCCGTTTTTATCAGTCAGGCCTATTTTCACGAGTGCAGAATCGGCAGCTTTTAATAAGGAAACAGTAGCGGCGTCAATAATCTTTTGGTCTCCACCATCAGTTATTTTCCCGGTAATGGCACCTTCTGCAGATTGAGCAAAGATTAATTTTGAGACGGACAGAAAAAAAAGTGTAAGAAGAATAGCTCTGGTCATGATTAGTTTTTTAATACTGTGTTTTAAATATTACATCACAAAACTAAGTACTTTGCTAAGCATAGTACATAATAATACACAAGAGGTAAATAAATCCGATAAACGGTTGGGAGTTTTTATTTGGAACGTGGGACTATCAATATAGTTACCGCTGAAAAAAATAAGGCAAGTGAACTGACGTTCCTTATTAAAAAAGGTAACATCTCTGGAAGGAATAAGTGCATAAAGGTATAAAATCGCAAATGCGAAATATTATGTATGGGTAGTCTTTTTTCCTTTTGTTGTAAAAAATATAAGCCCTGAAAGCCCGATTATTACCAGAAGCAAAGAAATTAATTCAGCCTGTGTGGGATGCAGACCAAAAATGGAATAGGTTGAATTGACGCGTATTGTTTCTACAAGAAATCGTTCCACGCCATTTAAGATGAGATATATGGAAAACATAACACCTGGAATTTTTATCCTTTTTCTTATCAGCCATAAAAAAAGAAAGAAAATTCCGCAAGTGAGGGTTTCATAAAATGGTGTGGGGAAAACAGGTTGTGGCAAAACCCTGCAATATCTGCCTTCACAATCCGGAAGTAGCATGCCGTCTTCATTCACATTATGCGGATAAGTATAGCCGAACATCCATTTAGGTAAAAATGACGGACCTAAAAAACTTTTATGAGGAACCTTTTCCAGCGATTCGGAATGCCTGTCAGTAACAATATTGGACAAACCGGATGCTTCGATAACGGAACCGTTCAAAAAATAAGAAGAATATTGCTGTAATTTTTCCTGGAATTGCTTGGGTGTTGCGGCAACCACATGGCCCGGTGTATCACTTATGTAAGCACTGTTGTAAATGCCCCAGTCACCATCGCCTGCAACCTGGCAACCAATACGCCCTATAGCATAAGCTATCATTAGAGCAGGTGCCGCAGCGTCTGTGAGATGCAAAAGGTTGATATCTTTTCTATAGGCATATGTACAAATAGCGATAGCAGCACATATAAGACCTCCATAAAATGTAAGACCACTTGGTGAAAGTAAATTACCTATGGGATTCTGGATGAAACGATCCCAGTTCTCAAGATTATCAAAAAGCTTAGCGCCCAAAATCCCAAAAACCAAAGCAAAAATTACTATATCTCCTACCCTGTCATGAGGCCATATCCTGATTATCCTCTTTTCAGATTTGGAAAGTTTTTGCTTGTTTTTCTCACGGAACTTAAAATAAACAAGAAGCGCCGCAATTGCAAGTCCGCCTATCATACTACCTGAAGCGGAAAAAATATATTCCTGGAGATCTACACCTTGTGAGCGACTGGCAATGAAAACGCCTATGATCTTATAGCCAAAAATAAAACCGACGATTGCATTTATAAGGAGATCAAAAAAAGAGGCGGGTTTTCCGACAACTATGGTCTCTTCCCGGGGCATTAGCAGTGCTTGCTTTTCTTTACGTTTGAGTTCAAGAGTTATAAAATATGCAGCAACTATAAAGGCAATTGCCACAAAAATTCCGAACGTGTAAAAAATTTTAAAAGCATTGATCTTCCAACCAAACCAATCCTCGATAGCATAATACAAATTGGGATACATAAAAGCCGTTTAATTTTGGCAAATAAACACTTAATAGTTTATTCAGAAGGTATAAATATATTCATTTCAAATTACGCTTTGCAAAAAAACGCATGATACCGGGAAATATCCGCTACCACTTCAACAATCCAGGATACTATTTGAAACGATCCCAATAAAAAGAGTTTTCAATCTACCGGAATATTTGAAACTACGCTACCTATGTAATTTAGCAATATTCCTCAAAGGCCGCAGACAGGTTACTGGCAATCATCTGTGCAGATCTGCCTTCTATACTATGCCTTTCTATAAAATGAACCAGTTTACCATCCTTAAACAATGCAATAGATGGTGAAGATGGAGGGTAAGGTAAAAGATGTTCACGAATTTTATTTACAGCATCGATATCAAAACCAGCGAAGCTTGTTGTTAAACGATCTGGCTTTTTAGTACTTTGATTCACAGCCATCAGGACTCCCGGGCGTGCAGTACCTGCCGAGCAGCCGCATACTGAATTTATGACAACCAACGCAGTTCCTTCTTTACTTAATTCATTATCTACTTCTTCGCCTGTAGCTAATTCATTGAACCCATTGGAAGTTAATTCCGCCTTCATGGGTATTACTATTTGTTCTGGATACATTTATTTAAAAATTTAGATTGCAAATTTACAGCACTTGATGATTAAAATCATATTCAAAACGTGAAGTTTTTTGAAATTTTGTCATAAAAAAATATTTAAAAAGCCATAATGTCCTGAAAAATGGCAATAAGATCACAAATGATCCACTGGTATTTTATTTGATCAGTATGAATCAAATCTTTAAAACACAAAAAAATAAAAAATATGACACTCGTAAAATTTAACCAACCAGGTTCAAGGGCTTTGAATAGCTTTTTTGACAACTTTTTAAATGACGCTCCTCAATCTAACAATGGCAACCTGAATTTTCCTGCTGTAAACATCAATGAAACCAAAGATGACTACCAGCTTGAGTTTAGCGCTCCCGGAAGAAACAAAGAAGATTTCAAAATCACTATTGACAAAAATATTCTTAACGTTTCTTTTGAAAAGAAAGAAGAAAGTAAAGATGAAAACGCAAAGCAGATTAAAAAAGAATTCAGCCTTCAATCGTTTAAAAGATCTTTTACTTTAGATGAAAAAATTGCTGCAGATAATATCGCTGCAAAATATGAAAATGGAATCCTGTATTTAACTCTTCCTAAAAAAGAAGAAGTAAAAATTCAGCCTAAAGAAATCGCGATAAGCTAATTTTTGTTAACAACACTGTTAACAACACATTTATTAAACCTCCCAACTATGGGAGGTTTTTTATTTATAGCCTAAAATCTTAAGCATGCTTTGCGCAGTTTGCTCTTTAGCATATACCCAATCTACCATTTTACCGTTTTTATCACGGTCAACAATTATATGTTTCGGTGAGGGAATAAGACAATGCTTGATTCCTCCGTATCCACTTATTTGGTCCTGGTAGGCTCCTGTATGAAAAAATCCCAGGTAAAGAGGTTCGCCATTACCAACCTTAGGTAAAAACACTTCGTTGATGTGCTCTTCTGAATCGTAATAATCATGGCTATCGCAGGTTATGCCACCAAGTGTGACTCTCTGGTATTCTTCATTCCATTTATTAATGGGCAACAACAGAAACTTCTCTCCTATTCCCCAGGTATCCGGCAAAGTCGTAATGAAAGATGAGTCTATCATATACCATGTTTCCCGGTCGTTCTGTTTTTTTTCGCCTATAACGCTATAAATATGCGCCATGCTTTCGCCAACAGTATAACTGCCAAACTCTGTAAAAATATTGGGCATAGGAACTTTGGTTCGTTTACAGGCTACCTTAATATTTCTTACAATTTCGTTTATCATAAACTGGTAGTCATAATCAAATCCAAGCGAGTGCTTAATAGGGAACCCGCCACCTATGTTTATTGAATCAAGTTCCGGACAAATTTTTCTAAGCTGGCAATAAAGGTTAATGATCTTATTAAGTTCACTCCAGTAATAAATATCATCCTTGATTCCTTTGTTCAAAAAAATATGCAGCATTTTCAGCTGGAACCTGTGCTCATTTCCTTCTATCTCATCCACGTAAAATTCAAGGATGTCTTTTGCACGTATCCCCAGCCGTGAGGTATAAAAAGGAAACGTAGGTTCTTCTTCTGCAGCCACTCTTATTCCAATATTAAACGGCACCCTTACCGACTTCCGGTATGCCTTTAGCTCATCTTTATTATCCAGAACAGGTATTACATTTTTAAACCCGGTATTCAATAACCTGGCGATCCTGCTTATATAAGGCTTTTGCTTAAAGCCATTGCAAATAATAAAAATATCTTTATTGATCTTTTTGCCTTCATAAAGCTTGTTGATAATCTCGATATCGTAAGCATAAGAAGTTTCAAGATGTATGTTATGTCCCAGCGCTTCTTCTATAATAAATGAAAAGTGTGAGCTCTTGGTGCAATAACAGTAGTAATATTTGCCTTCATACTTGTGCTTTTTAAAAGCATTCGCAAACATTTTTTTTGCATTATTTATTTGCCTCCCGATTTTCGGCAAAAAAGTCATTTTTAAAGGAGTTCCGTATTTATCAATTAACGCTTTTATGTCAACATCGTTATACTGGAGATAATCATCTTTGATGTCATAACCTTCCTGGGGGAACTTGAACGTTTGGTTAACGAGGTCATTGTAAGAGTTGGTCATTAAGTATATTAGCTTTATAAATTTTACAAATGTAACTGAATGGTGAATTCACGCAATAAAAAAACCGTTCCAAACATGAAACGGCTTTTATAAAATATATGTTTTTCAATTATTTAACTGATTGAACAAGGCTTTTAAAACTTTCAGGCTCATTCATTGCCATATCAGCAAGAATTTTCCGGTTAAGATCAATATTTTTTTCTCCAAGCTTATGAATGAACTGGCTATAGTTCATTCCTTCCGCTCTAACGGCTGCGTTTATACGTGCGATCCATAATGCACGGTACTCACGCTTCTTAAGTTTACGACCAACATAGCTGTAAGTCATACCTTTCTCCATCACATTCTTTGCAACGGTGTATACATTTTTTCTTTTACCATAATATCCTTTCGCTGCTTTAAGAATTCTTTTTCTCCTTGCTCTTGATGCAACTGAATTTACTGAACGTGGCATTATTATTATTTTTAATTGAAAATTTCTGATTTGGATTTCCCAATGCTAAAACTTCCTGTTGATTTAATGTTTTTTATTTCCCTTACTGCTAATAGTTATACTATTTCATCCTTAGCAAGCGCATAACAAATGGCCTGTTGGCAGCACTTACCATACCCTTTTTACGAAGGTTGCGTTTACGCTTTGTTGATTTTTTTGTTAAAATGTGTCGTTTGTAAGCTTTTTGAAAAGTAATTTCACCTGTACCGGTTACTTTAAAGCGCTTCTTGGCGCTGGAGTTGGTTTTAACCTTTGGCATTTTAATATATTTATTTTTACACCCTGCCGGCGCTCCTGAACAGACAAGAGACTTATGGAGCCATATGGGTAATATGTTTTATTAACAAAGCGCTCAGACAAAACATAAAATTCTAAACGGGGTGCAAAAGTAGGGAATTATTCTTGAAAATAAGCAGCGAAAGCAAGCGGATATCAATATTTAGTATCACTAAATAAAATCAATTTTTCATAATGGTCAGCAGATTAACGTGGAAATCATCAAAATCCGCTACCGGTTTGTTGATTCTGATTCGCAAATACCTTTTTCAAAATATCGGTTATCCTTGCTACAGGATCTTTTCTTATTTTTTGTTCTTCAAGTCCGATGTGGTAAAATAATCCATCCAATGCCTTTTGTGTTACGTAAGCAGTAAGATCGGTATTTACAGGAGTTTGACTAAAGCGATTATACACTGAGAACAAATCTTTCCAATATTTAGTGGCGTTTGTATAGTCGATTGATTTTGATACAATAGGGGTAAATGCCGTGGTGAGTTGGGCCGTTGTTTTCGACTTAAGATAGTCAGTTGCCGCAAAATTATCTCCTCTCAAAATTCCAAAAGCATCCTGTATGGTCATTTGTTTTATCGCGTTCAAAAAAATATTGCCCACATACTTTGAAGCGTCTTCAGCTGCCCGGTTCATCGATAATACGGCTTTATCCACTACGTTTCCCATTCCCACGTCCCTTAGCGTTTTTTCAACTTTCTGTGCCTCGGGCGGCATAAGTATTTTTATCATGTCATCTCCAAAAAATCCATTCAGCAATCCAAGGTGATAGGTTGATGAGTCAGTGCCTACTTTTAAAGCTTCCTTTAAGCCCTGAACAACTTCGTCGTTACTCAGGTTGCCATAACCGGCAGAATTTAAGATACTTCTTGCAGTATCGCAGCCTGCAAGTGGAAAAACAAATAAAGCGAGAATGACAATTACTTTTTTCATGCTGATAATTTTCTTATTTATTCAACTTCGATTCCAAAATGAAATTATTTCAATCTTTAATTATGGAATTGATTCATTCAATCGAAACAATTTCCCTGGACGATGTTTCTTTTGACGGCGGCGGCGGCGGATCATCCTCATGCTGAAGATCATGCATGCATTGAACTTTCAGATGATCATATAGCGAATGTTTGTCAACAACCATTGATACAATTGTTGCTACCATACCTGCAATCATCAAATGAAAAATAACATTGTGCCTGTCAGTCATTTCAAGCACGAGGATCGCGGAAGTAAAAGGAGTACGCGTAACGCCCGTTAGAAACCCGACCATTCCGCATAAGATCAGCAAGTTTGTATTGGTTACTGATGCCTGAAGCCATCCCGCTATAAGTGACCCTACACCTGCACCCGCCCCAAGCGATGGAGCAAATATTCCTCCTGCCGCACCTGTCGTAAACGATAACATCGTTCCCACTATTCTGAAAATTGCAGTATACCAGTGTACATTTTTTTCAGTGCTGAATAACGTAGTGATCATAACTTCTTTTCCGGAGCCTAAAATCCTTTCATCAAAAAAGAAAGCAATAGAAGCGATTACCAAAGCGCAACCTATGACATACAATGCGTGATGGGATTGAAATTTAAAAGTTGATTTCCACTTAAAAAGCATTAAAATGACTTTCGACATAATGCTCCCTAATAACCCTGCTACAGCGGCAACCAATATTAATCCGAAAAAAATTGAAATCGAAAGGCCTGTAACATCGGGGTAACCAATGTATAAATAAGGCCCCAGCAAACCTTGCGCGGTTAAGCCAGCGATAATCACCGCGGTAAAAAGAGCAGTTTTAAAATAACTTATATGTGTTTTTGTAAGTTCTTCAACAGCAAATACAATTCCACCCAGAGGAGTATTAAAGGCGGCTGCAAGTCCGGCGGCGGCTCCGGTCATGATCATATTGCGTTTGGAAATTTTGGGCCACCAATCGGGTAACCACTGATTCACTTTTCGAAAAACTGTTCCCGCCAATTGTATGGTGGGGCCTTCCCGTCCAATAGCTCCACCACCTAATATCATTATAAAGCTTGAGATTATTTTTACAAAAAATATCTTCACGCTTAATAGTTTTTCTACCTTTTTATTATGTCTCGGGTTGGCGAGTTCAATCGCAGCCATTACTTGCGGGATACCGCTTCCCCGCGCATAAGGTGCAAACTTCACAACCACCCACCATGCAGCTAAAAAGCAGATGGGGGACAAAATAAATATGAACCATTTATGATGTCCAATTATCAAAAAAGTCTGGCCTTCCAAAAACGCAAAAACCCGTGAATAAAAAACCGCGATAAGTCCTGTAAAAAGAGATGCTACCCAAAAAGGAATTGCCTGTAAAAGATTCTGCTTATATTTTTCACTTCGTATTCTGTCAAATGATTTTTTTAGCTGCCTGCGAATCTCTTGGCCTGTCATTGAGGATTTTAATTTTTAATACTGTGCTGAATGCATAGGTTGTATTATCAAAGAGTGCAAATTTATCTTATGATTAGCGGAATGAAAAAATTAAAAATGAATTACAGCAAATACCGGAGAATTAACCTTATTTATTGATAAACATTTTGAGAGATTCGGTTCAATATTTACATCTTAATCAATGAAGAATTGATCTCCATAGAATGCCGCAGAGGACGATTTATTAAAATAAAGGGTCATTTTCATTTTGCTTAAAAACGTAGGACTGCTTAGGCATCGTCCATGTTTTAAATTTACTGATATTTTTTTCCTGCAACAGGACAATCATTTTCGTGATGTGTTCATTGAGCTTATCTGGATCTACGATTATAAACACATCTTCTATTACCGGCTTAAGCTCAGGAATTTTATTTATAATAAGGGTCGAAAAGCTTGTAAAAATGTCAATTATGTCATTAACGTCAACTCCTTTATCAGTAGCTATTTGTTCAAGTATACCGTTCATTTTATTTGTTTTAATGAGGTGGAGTAAAAATTATTCATAAAATATTTTATGAGAAAGAAGTTAATTTATTTGTAAAGACTTTGTAAATGTGTCCTGGTCGCTGCCAGTAATAAATACCTGTATATTCAAAATGATTGCTAATGGTAGTCACCGGGTCATTCTACTTATCGAGTAATAGAAATATATCAAGAACCATAATTTTCGCAATCAAAAATCTCTTAGTAAATATCCCGGTCTTAATTGAGGTAGAAAATAAATAATAGCCGGAAAGGCAATATCAATCGGTGAAGCTGAAACTTCAACCAGGGAAAGCACTATCTTAAAAGAAGGAACTATTTAATCAAAGAGGCCATCCTCTTTAATCAGACTGATACCAAGACTCATTATCTGCTCCAATTCTGCAAGTTCAGCTTTTATTTTGGAGCAGCTTTCTTTATTCAATTCATTATCAATTATTTTGATTCTTGACCTTGTTATTTCCATAACTTTTAAGGAATGGGCAATTTTGGATTTTAGTTTTTTTTCATCTTTCACATGTGTTTCCAACATAGAGAAATTATTTACCCCGATACCGATAAATACCGAAGCAATTCCCGAGATCACAATTTCAAGAGCATTGTCATCAGTAAGAAAAGTAAGAAAAATAACCCCTGTTCCTATAAGAATAAAAAAGAGAACACGGGGATGTAAAAACGATTTCCAAAAAAGTTGGATTTTCTTTTTATTTTCCATTTTATACATAGGCAATTCATGAGTATGATTTAATAATCACATATTTTGATATTACTAGAGCATTAAGTTAATCTGCCTGATTTTGGGTAATATGAGCAATCGGAAAAGGCATAATTAATCACTAAAAAACCAATAATGCGAAGATAAAATATTTACCAAATGTCATTTCTCACCTCCGTTTTGCAACTGAATAAATAAAAAAGTTTCGCGGGAGTTGTGATACAGGCTATATTTTACTATCGATTTTTTTCATTAAGTCATTCATCAGATCTATCTGAACCTGTTGCATTTCTACTAAATTTTCTTCCTGGGTGATTAGCAAATGATCAATTTTTTCATGCAGCATTCTTATTTCCAGTTCGCTTTTAAGATTCACCATGTAATCGTTCTTGGCCCTTTCGCGGTCTTTTTGCTCCTGGCGGTTCTGGCTCATCATAATCACCGGAGCCTGCACGGCGGCAATACATGAAAGTATAAGATTGAGTAAAATGAAAGGATAAGGATCGAAGCCATTGTTGCGAAGAGCAAGTATGTTCAGAACCATCCACGCTAAAAGAAACAACCCAAAAATACTTAAGAATCTCCAGCTTCCCCCAAAAGAGGCGATACGATCAGCCCAGCGTTGCCCTCTTGTCCCCGGATTCTTTATTTCACTGGCTTCATCAGCTATCAGGTGGTTGTGATTGATATTATCCAAAACAGTTTGTTCCAGTTCTGTAAGCGTCCCTACTTCCTTTGACAATAAATTTTTAACATACAACTGCCTGTAATGATTAAACTCGGAAACCGACAAGGCGCAATCATCATTAAACTCCGGACATTCTTTTTGTATTTCTTTTAGTATGCCTACCCGTACAGATTTGCCTCCCACTCTTTCGGAAATGGGGAACTTTTTTTTTGAAGTATCACTGGTGAAGGTGTGCATAGACAATTAATTTATAAGAGAATATTTTATGGAGTTCGTAGATGGAATAGAAAGATAGCAAAAATGAAAACATCTTCACCAAAAAGAAATATTTCATTCTACTGATTTTCTTTTTTCACTTATTCAATAGCATCTTTCATAAATTGTTTCCTTTCCACAGAATTAATTGCAATCTTCTTTATTTCAAAAGCAATGATGGCTTTGTATGCCTGAAAAATTAAACATTTTTATAATTAAGCATTTTATAAAATTTGATTTAATATTTTACATCTTTGCTTTGAAAATTTTAATAATCAATTTTTTAAAAGAGGCATGGCGGGAACCAGAACCATTATTTTTAAAAACGTTTTTGTTTTTTTCAATCTTTGTGTAATTGCCTGCTATCTACCAGTGTGTCTTCTGCCATATATTAATACCGGGATATACTGGTATTTCGCGTTAGCGGGGTTAATATTCCCTTTGCTTTTTTTCGCCCTTATCTTTTTTATTATAGTATGGGCCATCGCCCGTTCAAAATGGTTTTGGATATCCATCATTGCTTTACTTTTAGGCACACAACAAATAATTGCGGTCTTTGGCTTTAATTTTCAATCTGATTTCGATAATGCTAAAAGTGATAACACGCTGCGCGTAATGCAATGGAATGTTACGAGTTGGGATGAGGATCAATACAAAAAAAATAAAGGGACTTCGTTCCGCCCGTTAATGCTTGATATCGTTGAGGGGGAAGATGCAGATGTCCTTTGTTTCCAGGAATTTTTTGAACCCCTCCATACAAAGCATTTTCAAAAGAACATACCTCAGATTGTAAAAATGGGCTATCCATATTACTATTTTGTAAGTTCCGTTACTTTCAAAAAGGACTTTCAAACAGGTGTGGCTATTTTTTCAAAATATCCTATTATTGACTCTGCTAAATTTGATTATGGCGAAAACTCTTATGCAGAACATCTCATTTATACTGATATAAAAGTCAAAGACAAAATTTTTCGGATTATTACAACTCATCTTCAATCCGTAAGATTTAATCCTGAGGATTATCAGAGTCTGAGTGATATCAAACATTCAAAAGAAGCTGGTTTAAGAGATTCCAGGACAATTGTATCAAAACTTAAAAGGGGTTATACGCACCGCTACGGGCAGGCGGAGAAGGTGCATGAACAGATAGAAGCCAGCCCCTACCCCGTTATTCTAAGTGGAGATTTCAATGATGTTCCGAATTCAAATACTTATTTTACAGTAAAAGGAAACCTGCAGGATGCATTTTTGAAAAAAGGATTTTTCATTGGCAGGACTTTTCGTTTTATTTCCCCAACGCTGCGCATCGATTATATATTATCCGATAAAAAGTTTTCTGTGAAACAAATGCAGATTATTCATGTTCCCTATTCTGATCATTACCCGGTAGAAGCGGATCTTCAATATTGAATTTATTTGATTATACATTAAGCTCTCAAAGGTTAATGATGGAGCTGAGCCCTGCCGGATTATTGTCGAGTGGAAATATTATGCAAAAAGGCACCAACCTTTCCTTGAGAACATCTCTTATTATTTCACCCGTCTTCAAATAAATATGCACGACCATGTTATTTTTTGATTGTCGTCCTTAAAGATTAGCCGCCATTCATACAAAAAGCAAAGCACCCAGATTTTATTAGGGTTAGTTTTAATTTCTAAAATAATTATTATGCAAAAGAAAATTTATCTGACTGTTTTATTAGCTGGTTTTCTACTTACAACTACCGCTCAAAATCTCATGATGCCACCAAACGGCGGAAACAAGAAAGCTTCAGTTAGCGAAAGAATCGGGATCACTGATGTATCTATTAATTATAACAGACCGGGTGTAAAGGGCAGGGAAGGAAAAATCTGGAACAATCTTGTCCATACGGGTTTTACTGACCTTGGATTTGGCACCAGTAAACAGGCTCCATGGCGTGCAGGCGCTTACGAAAATACTACCATAACATTCAGTACCGATGTTATGGTAGAGGGGCAGCATCTAAAAGCCGGCACTTATGGGGTTTTGCAGCAATGGGCAACGGGGACGCGACGTTAATATTTAGCAATACTAATTCTTCATGGGGCTCATTTTTTTATGATCCGAAAGACGATGCGCTTAGGGTAACTGTAAAAACAGCGCCGCTAAATGAAAGCGTGGAATGGCTGAAATATGAATTTATGAATGAGACAGACAATAGCGCCGTGATTGCTTTAGAATGGGAAAAATTGAAAATTCCTTTCAAAGTTGAAGTTGATTATCCAAAAACACAATTGGCGTTATTTAAAAATGAATTAAGATCCGACAAGGGTTTTACTCCTGACGTATGGGTTCAGGCGGCACAATTTGCTGCAGCCAATAATGACCTCGAAGATGC
Organism: Chitinophagaceae bacterium; assembly: GCA_046593045.1. Lineage (GTDB taxonomy): Bacteria > Bacteroidota > Bacteroidia > Chitinophagales > Chitinophagaceae > Ginsengibacter. The sequence continues at coordinate 13,807 of JBKJRY010000287.1, forward strand.
TTTGCAATGGAGCGACTATTCAATTAACGGTGCATTCGTGGGGCAAAAGAATTTTAATACTTTAAGCACCCAGGGAATGATACTCCGAAAGCAAGGTAAGACAGCAGAGTCTGATGCTGTTATGAAAGAGGCTTTGGCACTGGGCAGTATGGTGGACCTTCATCAATATGGAAGGCAATTGATCGGGGATAAAAAACCTAAAGATGCCTTGGAAGTTTTTAAATTGAATGCTCATAAAAATCCAAATGTATTTACAACTGATGTCGGATTAGCGCGTGGCTACTCTGCAAATGGCGATTACAAAAATGCACTAAAATATGCAAAGCTGGCGCAGCCGTTAGCTCCGGATAAAATGAATAAAGATTCTGTTGCTAAAATGATTGAGATGTTGGGCCAGGAGAAAGATGTGAATTAGTGTTTGATTATTTCGTGATAAAAAGTGCTTCAACTTTTTTCCTTCCAGTGAACAATTGTTGCAGTGAAACATCATAATATCATATAATAATAAATGCAATAAACAAAAAAGGCTGATCGTGTCAGTCAGCCTTTTTTATAAACCAAAATCTGTTAATTCCTGTCTTTCTTACGTCTTAAAACTTTCTGCAGCGTATCCACTGATTCAAGCACAGCCTCTTCAAAACTTTCGGCATTCTTTTTTACAAAGTTATCATAGCCTGGCACGACAAGCCTTATTTCACAGACTTTATTGCTTTTTATTTTTACATCCTCTGCGAATAGAGTAACCTCTGCACTGATAATATCTTCATTTAAATGGAAAAGCTTTCCTACCTTTTGATCAACAAATTCCTTGAGTTGTTCGCTTGCTTTAAAATGTAATGATTGTAAGTTGATCTTCATTGGTCTTCTTTTTAATTAAAATTTTGTTGGTATAAAATGTGAATCCAAATCAAAAATACCGGGAATAGAAAAGCGGCTTGCAAGCCGCTTTTCTATGGGACAATATTCCATTAATTTCTCCTTCCACCAAACAGGCGAAGCAAAAAGATAAAAATATTTATAAAATCCAGGTAAAGATTTAATGCTCCAAGAATTGAAACTTTTTTAGTATCAGCGGATGAAACATCATCATATTCCAGGCCTTCACCAATTCTTTTGAGCTTTTGCACATCATACGCTGTAAGTGCGGTAAATACCATTACGCCGATGATGCTAATGATATAATCCAACTGGCTGCTATGCAGGAAAAAATTGATAACCATTGCAATCAAAATTCCTATTACGCCCATCATTAATATTCTGCCAAACTTAGTAAGGTCCTGGTCGGTCGTGTAACCCATAAAAGCCATTACTCCAAACATGGCCGAAGCAGAAAGAAAGCAACCCAATACCGAACCCGGGGTAAAAGCAAGCAGAATAAAGCTGAAGCTGATTCCATTGATCACTGCATAAGCCATGAACAAAGTAAGTAGCGCCGAAGCAGATAATTTTCTGAAGCCGAATGACATGATCAATACGAATCCAAGCGGGGCAAAGATGGTTATTTTACCCAGGCCTGTTATTCCTGTCGGTGAAACGAGGTAACTTAATAAAGTCGCGTTGATCGAAAATTGCCAGGCAACTAATGCTGAAACGCCAAGGGCTATAAACATAAGCAAAAACACATTTGCTATGAAAGATCTTGCATGTGTTTGATCGGCACTTTTGGTTAAAATTGTATAGTCAGTTATTGTATCTCTTTTAATAGTTTCCATTTTTAAAATTTAATTTTTGTAAAATTAATCATCGGTGGTCAATAAAAATTACCGCAATTCAATTTTATATTATTTATAGTAATTGGTCGCGGTCTCAGTTTTGTCAGGATTAAAAATTTATTCCGAAGTATTAAACCAAACTTTTTTTTCGTCATTCCAGTCACCGTTATAATTTATAGTAAGTTCCTCTCCCCTTCCAACGGATGTAACGGTTTTAATTTCCATTACCTCGTTCTCAAAGTCCATAAAATATTCACAGTTGCTTTTATAGTGGTGGTTATACATTGATACCAGCCCGAGCGCCATGCAACACTTATTTTTATCTTCTCCCCACTCAAATATATAATTATGCAACAAAGTTTTATCGAGGATTTTTCTATCTTCAGACGTCATTACAATTACCGGTGCGATTTCAATGACTGTATTAGCAGGTATTGACTCTTTAGTAAAGACACCTCTTCCTTTAGGATAAACTTTATTTAAATAGAGATATTGCTTAATCATATTTTATAAACCGTTGCCTATTGTAAAATAAATTAATTTGCGGCAAATCTGCCTCAATTGTTTTCAAATGACAGAAGAAGAAATTTCAATCCAGGAACAATACGAAGAAGTGCTTTCAGCAGGTGATGAGCAGATTATCAGCGAATTTCTAAACCAGCAAAACATAAGTGATGTCGCTGAATTGATAGATGATAATGAGGATAACGAGCTTGAAATCTTCCTGCAACTTTCCCTGCACAGGGCTGTTAGCCTTTTTAAAATACTGGAACATTCCACGCAAAAGAGAATTATTAAAAATCTTCCTCCACATAAAAGCGCCGAGCTTTTAAACGAGATGCAGGCAGATGACCGTACTGCCTTCCTCGAAGATCTGCCTAATGAAGTAGTAAGGGAACTGGTAAAGACTCTTGACCCTGAAGAAAGAAAAATCACGCTTTCTTTATTAGGGTATCCTGAAAATAGCGTAGGCCGTCTTATGACTCCCGATTATGTATATGTGCACGAATACAATACGGTGGCGGAAGTTTTGGATATAATTAGAAATGTGGGGAAGAATACAGAAACAATTGATGTAATTTATATAATCAACAACCACGGAGAACTGCTCGATGACATCAGGATAAGAGAATTTATACTGGCCCCACCTGATAGAAAAGTGAGTGAAATGATGGATGGGAGGTATATTGAACTGAATGTAAACGATGACCAGGAAAAGGCGAATGAAGTTTTTAAAATGAATAACAGGGTAGCCCTGCCCGTTGTGGATGATTACAACGTACTACTCGGGATAATAACGATTGATGATGTACTTTGGGTAACCAACGAAGAATTCAGCGAAGATATCCAAAAAATAGGTGGTGCTGAAGCCCTTGACCAGCCTTATCTTGAAACGCCCTTGTTTGGCCTGGTAAAAAAAAGAGTAGGGTGGCTCATCATACTTTTTTTAGGTGAAATGCTTACTGCTACAGCAATGGCATATTATAATGAGGAGCTGGCAAAAGTGATTGTGCTCACTAATTTCATCCCGCTTATCATGAGCAGCGGGGGCAACAGTGGTTCGCAGGCTTCCACCTTGATAATCCAGGCAATGGCATTGGGAGAGGTGGCTATTGCTGATTGGTGGCGGGTAATGCGCCGCGAGTTTCTATCCGGTGCTATATTAGGAATTATATTGGGGTTTATAGGTTTCCTGAGAATTTTGCTATGGCACACACTTATGCATCATGGAATGATAACCGATTTGTATGGAGTGGAATGGTTTCTCATTGCTCTTACGGTAAGCTTCTCCCTGGTAGGGGTCGTTTTGTGGGGCTCTCTTACAGGAAGTATGCTTCCTATATTATTGAAAAAATTGGGTGCTGATCCTGCTTCTTCTTCTGCTCCTTTTGTTGCCACCTTGGTGGATGTGACCGGTCTTATAATATTTTTCAATGTTGCACTTTATTTTTTAAAAGGTACTTTACTTTAGATTTTGTGTTAATTCACCCATAACATTTTTGGTAAATTGCGTTACTTAGAGGTAGCAGCTTGCAGGAAGATGGTGAATTTATTTTTGACTTTCAAACAGGAATCAAAATTTAAACTGATCATTTATGTGCGGAATCGTTGGCTATATTGGCTACAGGGAAGCTTATCCAATTATTATTACGGGGCTTAAAAGACAGGAATACAGGGGCTACGACAGTACGGGTGTTGCATTGATAAGCGATGATGATCTTAATGTTTATAAGAAAAAAGGGAAAGTAGCTGAACTGGAAGAAACGCTTCTTGGCAAACCGTTGTCGGCACACATTGGAATAGGACATACAAGATGGGCAATGCATGGCGAACCCAGTGATGTAAATGCGCACCCACATAGAAGCGCGGGTGGAAAACTGGCGATGATACATAACGGTATCATTGAAAACTATGCACAGCTTAAGCAGGAACTCATAAATAAAGGATACACTTTCAAGAGTGAAACAGATACTGAAGTACTCCTCAATTTTATTGAGGAAATCTATAAGAACTCCAAATGCCCGCTTGAAGAAGCAATACGTATAGCACTTAAAAGAGTGAGCGGCGCCTATGTAATTTTGTTACTTGACGAAGACAATCCTGATACAATTATTGCAGCTCGCAAAGGAAGCCCTCTTGTAATCGGGATTGGCAAAGGAGAGCATTTCCTGGGCTCTGATGCAACTCCAATGCTGGAATATACCAAAGAAGTGGTGTATGTGAACGATTATGAAATTGCCATAATAAAAGCAGATGAGCTCATATTAAAAAATCTTGGTAACGAAAAGCAAACTCCTTATATATCCAACCTGGATATGGCTCTGGCAGCCATTGAGAAAGGAGGGTACGAGCATTTTATGCTTAAGGAAATCAATGAGCAACCAGCTACTATTTATGATTGTCTGCGTGGCAGGCTTGATGCCGGTAAAGATACCATTACAATGAAGGGTATACAGGATCATATTGAAGCACTTGCGGCTGCTCCCAGGTACATTATTATTGCATGTGGTACCAGTTGGCATGCCGGCCTCGTTGCTGAATATACAATTGAAGAATTGTGCAGGATACCCGTGGAGGTGGAGTACGCTTCTGAGTTCAGGTATAGAAATCCTATTGTAAATAAAGGTGATGTAATCATCGCTATATCCCAAAGTGGAGAGACGGCAGATACTTTAGTTGCTATTGAAAAGGCGAAAGAACAAGGCGCGTTTATTTTCGGTATTGTAAATGTTGTTGGCTCCTCCATTGCCAGGGCTTCTCATGCGGGGGCATACACGCATGCGGGCATGGAAATTGGTGTTGCATCCACTAAAGCCTTTACTGCTCAATTGGCTGTATTATTAATGATAGCCTTAAAGATTGCAAAAGAAAAGGGAACAATTGATGAAACAAGGTATTCCAGGCTGCTTGTTGAACTGGAAGAAATTCCTGAAAAGGTTAAAGCAGTATTAAGGAATTCAGATGAATTGATAACTATTGCTAAAAAATACAAAGATGCTGCCAATGCCCTATATCTTGGCAGAGGTTATAATTTTCCAATAGCGCTTGAAGGCGCTCTAAAACTTAAGGAAATTTCCTATATACATGCAGAAGGTTATCCTGCGGCGGAGATGAAGCATGGCCCTATAGCGCTTGTTGACGATGCATTGCCTGTGGTTTTCGTAGCAACGAAGGATGAATACCACGCAAAAATTGTGAGCAATATACAGGAAATAAAAGCGCGTAAGGGGAAAGTTATTGCAATAATTAAAGAAGGCGATGACGCTATTCCCGGGATGGCCGATGATGTATTCGCCGTACCGCCTGCAGATGAAATAGTAGCTCCTTTATTGAGCGTTATTCCTTTGCAATTACTTTCATATTATATAGGTGTTTTAAAAGGTTGTGATGTAGATAAGCCAAGAAATCTTGCAAAATCTGTAACAGTAGAATATATATGAATCGATGGCTCCGGAATTCATATTTTATTAAACTAAATGATTAACCCTTTACAGGTTTCATATGAATATCATTAAAAAGCACCCGATAAATAATCTAGGATACAATTTTATTAATGCTAAATATTTGCCGCGCGGAAAAGACGAATACTATTTACGCGATCAACAAAATGATTCCCGAATTCAATACCGCAATCTTACTCCGTCTGAGAAGAAAATACTTGCAAGCAATGGTAACAATTCTGATGACTGGGATAAACTACTGGTGACGGATGCATTTGATCCTTTACTTGTAAAACGATCAAATTTTTTTGGTCTTGTTCGCATCGGAAAATTAGAACCTTATTACCTCGAATTCCATAACCTGAGATTGCCGGTAGGCATTTACGATAGTAATATTATCAGCTGTGATTTCGGCGATAATATTTGTATAGACAATGCTCATTATCTAAGCGATTATATTATCGGCAATGAAGTAATGATCGCAAATGTGAATGAACTTGCAGCAACAGATTATGCAAAATTTGGCAATGGAATTCTAAAAGAAGGAGAGGATGAAAAAGCAAGGGTATGGATGGAAGTAAGAAATGAAAATGGAGGAAGGAGCATCATTCCATTCGAGGGAATGCTTGCCGGCGATGCATGGCTTTGGAGCAGTCAGCGTGATGACCAAAAGCTTATGGACAAATTCCTGGAACTCACCGAAAAAGAATTTGACAGTAAACGCGGATATTATGGAACTATTGGAGACAGGTGTGTTATAAAAGATTGCGATATTATAAAAGATGTATCAATTGGAACAGATGCCTACATTAAAGGTGCTAATAAGTTGAAAAATCTTACAATCAGGAGCGATAAAGAAAGGACGTCTCAGATTGGTGAAGGGTGCGAAATGGTAAACGGAATTGTAGGGTTTGGCTGCACGATTTTTTATGGAGTAAAAGCAGTACGTTTCGTGATGGCATCACATTCACAACTTAAATATGGGGCAAGATTGCTTAACTCTTACCTTGGTAATAATTCAACTATTTCCTGTTGTGAAGTTTTAAACTCACTTATTTTTCCGGCGCATGAGCAGCATCATAATAATTCCTTTTTATGTGCATCGCTTGTAATGGGCCAAAGCAACATTGCTGCAGGCGCCACTATTGGAAGTAACCACAACAGCCGAAGCCCTGATGGCGAAATCATTGCCGGCCGCGGTTTCTGGCCGGGACTCTGTGTAAGCCTCAAACACAATTCCAGGTTTGCTTCGTTTACCATATTGGCAAAGGGTGATTATCCTTATGAATTAAATATCAGCCTGCCCTTTAGCCTTGTAAGTAACGATGTAACTAATGACAAGCTGGTGATAATGCCGGGTTATTGGTTTACTTATAACATGTATGCTCTTTCAAGAAATACCTGGAAATACGAAGACCGGGACAGGAGGACTGAAAAGATTCAAAAGATAGAATATGATTTTCTTGCACCAGACACCATAAACGAATTGTTTGATTCTGCCGGTATTTTATCAAAGCTCACACCAGATCAGGATGGGGATTTTTATGCAGAAGGGTTTGAAAACAGCCAACGTAAAACCCAGGTGATAAGAGTAACTGAAACGCTTGAACTCTTCAAAGAATTAATACTTTACTATGCCATGACCCAAATATTTAATCATGCAATGTCGAATAAGTTTTCTTCATTCGATGAGTTGAAAAAAACTTTGCCTGCTAAAATTCAAAGATCAACATGGCTAAATGTGGGCGGTCAATTAATGCCAGCATTGGGTGTAGAAAAATTGAAAAATCAACTGAAATCAAACAAAGTAAATACATGGCGCGAGGTCCATGAATTTTATAAAAAGGAAGGCGAGGATTATAACCTTAATAAATTAATTCACGCATATACCTCTTTGCTGGAGATAGAAAACATTACCGCAAGACAGTTTACTCCGGCATATTTTAAAACATTATTGGAAAAATCCGTCGCTACCAAACAGTGGATGAGCGACGGTATATATACTTCAAGGGCTAAAGATTATACAAGCCCATTCAGGAAAATGGTTTATGAAAACAATAAAGAAATGAATATAGTAATGGGCCGTTTGGAAGACAATTGATTTATACAGGATAAATTTAAGGAATTGGATGGCTACAAAAAAGATGTAAAAGGAATAGTCAAAAAGATGAAACTTTGATGGGCGCTAACCCCCTACTAAACGTCAATATAATATCTCAGGTTCCAAATATAAAAATCTTAGGGGCACATCAAATAAAATATTCCTTCAATTTGTAACCAATCAACTTTTCATAAAAGATTCCACAGCCAGCATATATCCCTTTAATCCAAATCCAAAAATAGTGCCCGCGCATTTGGCTGAGATGTGAGACACTTTTCTAAACTCCTCGCGGGCTTCTATATTCGAAATATGCACTTCCACCACAGGGATTTTAAGAGCGGCAATTGTATCGCCAATCGCTATGGAAGTATGGGTATATCCCCCGGCATTTAAAACGATCCCATCCATTTTTTGTCCTGCACTTTGGAGTTCATTTATCAACTCTCCCTCTACGTTACTTTGATAATAATCGAAATCAACAGTTTCATATTTTTTCCTGATCTTATTAAAATAATGTTCAAAGGATTCGTTTCCGTAGATATCAGTTTCTCTTGTACCTAATAAATTTAAATTCGGTCCGTTTATAATTGCGATCTTCATAATGCTATTTCAATTGGGTTGGTTATTAATAAATTAATATTCTTTCTTTTCTTATGCCTCATTAATCATTCCAAAAAACTGATCAAACAGATACCTGCTATCATGAGGGCCCGGGGTGGATTCAGGATGGTATTGAACTGAAAACGCGGGTCTGTCTTTCAATTTAATTCCTTCAATAGAATTGTCGTTTAAGTTTACATGGGTTATTTCAATATTGTCATTTGCCCTTATCGCTTCGGCATTTACACCAAACCCATGATTTTGCGTCGTGATTTCACATTTTCCTGTAACCAGGTTTTTCACAGGATGATTTAATCCCCTGTGCCCGTGATGCATTTTAAAAGTAGTAACATCGTTAGCCAACGCGAGTAATTGCTGACCAAGGCAAATTCCAAAGAAAGGCTTTTTCGCACCAAGGATTTGCTTAATGGTATCTACTGCATAATGCATGGGTTCAGGATCGCCTGGCCCGTTGCTTATGAAATAACCGTGTGGCTGGAATTCCTGCAATTCATCGAAAGTTGTTGCAGCATTAAAAACTTTTACAAATGCTCCTCTTTCAAGTAGGCAATTCAATATATTATTCTTTATTCCAAAATCAAGAACCGCGATTCTTATGTGACTTTTTTCATCGCCGAGAACATAATTGTTCTTTGTAGAAACTTTAGAAGCCAGTTCAAGGCCGTCCATTGAAGGCACTTTTGCCAACAGTTTTTTCAATTCATCAACGTCATTTGTTTCTGATGAAATAATACAATTCATAGCTCCATCACTTCTTACATGAGTAACTAAAGCCCGTGTATCAATACCATCAATCGCTACTATATTCTGCTTCTCCAAATATACCTGCAGCGAGTCATCTGCTTCAAAACGTGAGTATTGTTCTTCAAGATTCCGGCCTATTACTCCTTTTACTTTTACTGAATCACTTTCTACATCTTCATTTTTAATGCCATAGTTGCCTACATGAACGTTGTTCATGATTATAACTTGCCCATAATAACTTGGATCAGTAAAAACTTCCTGGTAACCGGTCATGCCGGTATTAAAACATATTTCTCCTGTAGTGGTTCCTATCTTTCCGAAGGCTTTGCCGTAAAAAATATTACCATCTTCTAAAATCAATGTTGCGGGTAGCGGGGAATTAAGTTCGGACATTTAAAAATTTTTGCAAAGAAAAGAAAATGGGCGGAAAATCGCCTGTTATTTTTGTAAATATTAAATAGTCGTTCTAAAAGATTTTATAAAGAGCAAAAAAAGTCCCGCCAAATTGCGGGACCAATATAATAATTTATGCTTTTACTTCGGGTTCAGTATCATCAGGCTCTTCAACCGGTACTTCAGTTTCCGGAGTTTCTACTGGAACGGGTTCTGCATCAGGCTTGTCTTCACTTACCGGTGCAGCCTGCGTATCTTCTTCAGCTGTAGCCGCTGCAGGCTTTTTACTTCTGCCAGCCCTACGGGTTCGCTTGGTAGTAGTTTCTGCTTCCCCTATTCCTTTGCCGTACACTTCATTATAGTCAACCAATTCAATCATGGCAAGTTCTGCATTATCACCTACCCTTTTACCTAATTTGATAACACGGGTATATCCACCCGGACGTGAAGCTGTTTTTGCACTGATTACATCAAACAATTCTTTTACAGCGTCTTTATCTTGTAAATGGCTAAATACTAACCGGCGGTGATGCGTCGTATTATCTTTTGCTTTTGTTATCAATGGCTCTACATAAGGACGAAGTGCTTTTGCTTTTGCCAATGTAGTGACTATTCTTTTGTATTGGAATAACTGGCAGGCAAGGTTGCTTAACAGCGCCTTTCTGTGGCTGGCTGTTCTGCTTAGGTTATTGTTTTTATTTCCGTGGCGCATGACTTTTATTTTATAGGTTATACCGTGTCAGGAATTATAACCTGTGATTAATAAAAAAATGTTGAGCCACCTAAGATTCAACATTCAAAATTTAAATATTATTCATCATCAAGCTTAAGCTTGCTAAGATCCATTCCGAACCCAAGACCTCTTTCATTCAACACCTGTTCAATTTCGCTTAAAGATTTCTGTCCGAAATTTCTGAACTTCATCAGGTCTTCCTGCTCGTATTGAACTAATTCACTTAATGAATTAATTTTAGCAGCTTTCAGGCAATTAAATGCTCTTACCGAAAGATCAAGATCTTCCAACGGCGTTTTCAAAACCTTGCGAAGCTGAAGTGTTTGTTCATCTACAAGATCTTCTTTCTTTTCCTCTTTATTGTCAAATGTTATGTTCTCATCAGTGATGATCATCAGGTGCTGGATCAGGATCCTGGAAGCCTGCTTTACAGCTTCTTCAGGATGAATAGTACCATCGGTAGTTACATCCATTACCAATTTTTCGAAGTCAGTTCTTTGCTCCACCCTTGTATTTTCAATGCTGTATTTTACATTCTTAATGGGAGTGTAAATAGCATCAACAGGAATATATCCAAAATGAGAACTTTTTTCTTTACTTTCTTCTGCGGGAACATATCCACGGCCTTTGCCAATGGTAATTTCTATCTCCAGCTTAGCTGATGTATCCATTGTGCAAATCAGCAGATCAGGATTCATAACTTCGTATGAAGGAGATGCCTCACCGATCATTCCTGCCGTGAATTCAGTTTTATTTTTTAACGAAAGTGATATCTTCTCAGTACCTGAATCCTGGTCGGTTTTCTTTTTGAAACGGACCTGCTTCAGGTTAAGAATAATTTCTGTGACATCTTCGGTTATACCTTTTATTGTTGCAAATTCGTGATCCGCACTTGCAATGCTGATACCTACTATAGCATAACCTTCCAGTGAATTCAACAACACCCTGCGCAAGGCATTGCCAATAGTTACACCATACCCTGGTTCCAACGGGCGGAACTCGAATTGTGCTTCAAAATCAGTACTTTTTTGAAGAACGATTTTGTCTGGCTGTACAAAATTTAAAATGGCCATTTTTTATTTTGTTTTGATTTGATTTAAAAATTAGTTGTTAACGATCCTTACTCCACGGTCTATTTGCTATACAATTCCACGATAAGTTGCTCCTTAATATTTTCAGGGACACTTTCTCTTTCAGGGTAGGTAATAAAAGTACCCTGCATACTGCCTTCGCTCCATTCAATCCAGTTGAATTTCGGATTTTTGGGTCTCAGGCTTCCGGTAATATTTGTATTTCCAGCAGTTTTTTCTTTTAAACTAATTACATCTCCCGGCTTTAATGAGTAAGATGGAATATTTACAACACTATCATTAACGGTTATGTGTTTATGAGATACCAATTGTCTTGCTGCCTGGCGGCTGGGAGCAATTCCCATACGAAAAACAGTGTTGTCAAGACGAGCTTCCAATAATTTTATCAGGTTTTCACCTGTTACACCTTTACGGCGTGAAGCTTCATTAAATGTGTTGCGGAATTGTTTCTCCAATACACCATATGTGTATTTTGCCTTTTGCTTCTCACGAAGCTGAAGTGCATATTCACCAAGGCTTTTACGCTTGCGTGCTGCACCATGCATACCCGGGGGGTTGCTGTTTTTTGTT
>JBKJRY010000051.1:0-8729 GCA_046593045.1 Chitinophagaceae bacterium
TTATAACTGATAAAATAAATAAAGAGATCGAGAAGAACATTACTGCCACCACACACCGCATAGCGGAATGTTTGAAGTGGCATGAATTTTTTAAAAGCAGGATAAAAAAAATCTATAAAACTGATGATTTTTTGACGCATTATTGACTCAAGATAAATAAAAAATAAAATTCCCAATCAATAAATTACTGACCGAGAATTTTTATTAAAAAATATTTGAAAGTTATTTATTTAAATACATAACGCAAGCCGATTCCCAGGGTCAGGTTTGAACCTGTACTTGGTGCTAAATTAAAAAACGGGTCAAAGCCCAGACTTACATCAATAGGTGCATCCGAAAATTTGTAGTCTATCCCACCGGTAAGACGCAACGCAAATCTTGTTTCATTATGATTTCCTGTGCCAAATCCGAGTAAACCACCTCCTCCTACAAAATACTGCAAGCCTACGGCGCCTGCTACTGGGCCCTGGTATTCATAAAGTCCTTCCAGTCCTACTCCGCCACTATAAAAAAGTAATGAACCTTCTAAAGCAGTATGCGGGGCTGTAGAGTGTCTTATATTGAGCCCGCCGACTGAACCATCCCCTGTATAAAATTTTGCACCGAATGCGGTTCGATACTCCTGTGCATCTACCCCCGCAACTGCAATACAGATAAGAGCAAAAATCATAAGGATCTTCTTTTTCATAACATTAATTTAAGGATGAGATCGATTTTTATAAATGTGCGCAAAAGTATTTAATTATACAATTCTACATGCAATTTTTATATAATTACATGCAAGATATTCATCGTAGTTGTGAATTGGTTTTTGGAAACATTAAAAATTTCTAAAAGTTGAACCGATCTATGTATACAATTCCCCCTGGAGATTTTTTATGCGTTCATCTTCGAGGTATTCATCGTAGGTGCAGAGCCTGTCAACAATGCCATTGGGAGTTATTTCAATAATGCGATTAGCAACAGTTTCCATAAACTGATGATCATGTGTAGTTAACAATACAATGCCGGGAAAAGTGATCATTCCATCATTAAATGCAGTAATGCTTTCGAGATCCAGATGATTGGTTGGCTCATCCAGTATTATCACATTTGGATTTTGCAACATCATGCGGCTTACCATGCATCTTACTTTTTCTCCTCCACTCAAAACTGAAGTTTTCTTTTTTATCTCGTCACCGCTGAAAAGCATCTTGCCTAAAAACCCTCTTAAAAAGTCTTCATCCACATCTGTATAATGATCGGGAACATATTGCCTTAGCCAATCCATCAAAGTAAGATCGCCTGTAAAAAATTCGGTGTTATCGTTTGGAAGGTATGCTGTAGTGATAGTAGTTCCAAATTCAAAAGCACCGCTGTCGGGCTTCATCCTGTTATTTATTATTTCAAAAAATGACGTAAGGGCAACAGGATCTTTGCTGAGAAAAGCAATCTTTTGTCCCTTTACAATATCAAAGTTTACGTTGCGAAAAAGCATTCGGCCATCAATACTTTTTGTAAGTTTCTGTACATTCAATATCTGGTTACCGGGATCCCTCTCAGGCTTAAAAATAATACCTGGATATTTACGGCTGCTGGCAGTTATATCTTCAAATACCAGTTTATCCAATGCCTTTTTACGGGAAGTAGCCTGTTTACTTTTGGATGCATTGGCACTGAAGCGTGCAATGAATTCAAGAAGGTCTTTCTTCTTCTCTTCCGTTTTCTTATTCTTATCAGTGGCCTGCCTTGCCGCCAGTTGGCTGCTCTCGTACCAGAATGTATAATTACCGGTGTAAATTTTTATTTTTTGCTTGTCAACATCAGCAACATGGGTACAGACCGCATCAAGAAAGTGACGATCATGACTTACAACAAGAACGATATTTTCGTAATCTGCCAGAAAATTCTCCAGCCAGGAAATTGTTTCTACGTCAAGATTATTAGTAGGTTCATCCAACAATAAAATATCAGGATTTCCAAAAAGCGCCTGTGCAAGCAACACCCTTACCTTTATATTGGCGCCAATATCGTTCATAAGCATCTGGTGGAGTTGTTCATCCACTCCTAATTCGTTTAATAAGGTAGCTGCATCGCTTTCTGCGGTATACCCTCCCATTTCTCCAAATTCTGCTTCCAGTTCTCCCGCCTTCATCCCATCTGCTTCGCTAAAATCTTCCTTCATGTAAATAGCATCCTTTTCATTCATCACGTCCCACATTATTTTGTGGCCCATCATCACTGTATGCAATACAGTCACTTCGTCAAACTCAAACTGGTCCTGCCTCAAGACAGCCATCCTCTCGCCTGGCGTAATGCTCACAGTACCTTTATTCGGCTCAATTTCCCCGCTTATTATTTTTATTAATGTGGACTTACCTGCGCCATTAGCACCAATTATGCCGTAGCAATTCCCTTTTATAAAATTGAGATTTACTTCATCAAACAGCACCCTTTTGCCATAAGCAAGTGTTACATTATTTACACCTATCATACTACTCCTCTTTTTTGAAGGCGCAAAAGTATGAATTTAATCATTCAGTTTTAGAGAGAAAGGCTAAATGAAAAAGTTTTGGCTTTTTCATTTTCGATTATTATTTCGATCTAATGGCTTATCGCCTCCAGGTTAATCCTGTCAGGATAGTCAGTAATGATGCCATCAACTCTCATTTTATAGAGCTTTTGAGCCGACGCACGATCGTTGACTGTCCATGGAATCACATTTATATTTTTCTCATGGAGCGAATCCACTATTTCTTTCGTTAAAAGAGAATACCCGGGACTCATGATGTCTGGTTTAAATCCGTAAATCTTTTGAAATTCGCCGATGGGAATTTTTTGATTTTCAATAAGCATTGATATTTTCATCGATGGGTATTTCTGTCTCACAATTTTCAGACTTCGTGGATCAAAAGATTGAATGATCACACGGCTTTGAATACCTTTTGCAGAAATAACATCCATTAAAAGATCTGCAAATTTTTCAGGTTCAGGATGAAAAATATTATCAGTGCTTTCAGCAGATTTAATTTCAATGTTGTAGTTCATTTTCTTGTGACTTGTATTGGAAATATAATTCTCTACTGAGTCAATAAGCGTTGAAAGTAAAGGCTTATGAACCTGCATTTTTTGTTGGGAAGGAAAACGGGGATGAGGCCTCATTCCCACATCAAACTTTTCAACAGAATCGAAGGTCATTCTAAAAATATTATAATCCTTTTCTTCTTTTTCCGGGATAGAATCGCCTGAAGGCAATGTTGTTATTTGATGGTTAAAGAAAGGCTCGTGGCTTACAACAACTTTATCGTCAGAGGTTATTACCACATCCAGTTCAAGGGTATTTACATTCAAATCAATCGCCTTTAGCATGGCCGGTATCGTGTTTTCGGGCATCAGGCCTCTGCAACCGCGATGGCCTTCAAGATCAAATTTTTTAGGAATCGAATTTTCGCATGACATAAAAACAAACGCAAATAAAATAAATGAATAGATTTTCATCCGAAAATAATTTATATGGTTGAAAATTTCAATTCATTTTGTTTTGTTTAAAATAAAATACAGTTAAGAATTGTAAAATTTCATCCTCGTACTCTAAGTACAGCCCTGTGTGCTTTAACTGTATGTTGCCAGTTTCATAAGCGGGGTAAAACTACCAGTAAAAAAACGGCTTTTATTAAATGGGTTAGACGGCTACGCCTAACTCTTTTAATTCTTTTTGTAAATATGCTATGCGTTTCCCTTTCCTCCTTTGTTCAAACTTTTCTACATCAAATGCCTGATAGGGTTCTTTGTTTTTAAGGATATGAAATACAGCACACAGGATCTTATGTCCTACAATTAATAGCGCTTTTTTCTTTCCTTTTCTACCTATCATACTTTCGTATTTGGCTCGTAAATAAGTTCCCTTTGTTCGGCTGGCTGCCCATGCACATTCCACCAATATGGCTTTCAAATATTGATTGCCGGGGGTGGTTCGTGAACTTTTTTTTACCGCCACTCTCATTATTACCAGGGCAAATGCCCGCCCATTTAGCTAAATGCTTTTCGCTGGCAAAGGCATTCATATCCACGCCCGTTTCGGCTGCTATTTTGGTGGCAGATTTCTTATCTATTCCCGGTATAGTGTCTAATAATGCTATCGCCTGCTGATCTTCTTTAAGCAACTCATCCATCTGAACATCTAAGGCTTTTATTTCTTCTTCTAAAAAAGCCATGTGTTTTTTTATTTGCCGCAGCATGAACCGGTGGTGCTCTGTTACTCTACCCGTTAAAGCTTTTAGCAAATCGGCTTTGCTGGCTTTTAACTTTTTATGATAGCTGGATTCTATCAGCTTTGCTATATCATTTCTGCCCGATATTAATCCGTCAATTAATTTGGTAGCTACTGCACCACTGGTATCGCTTATTACACTGCTTAGCTTTATATTGGCATCTTCCAATATCTTTTGTATCCTGTTTTTTTCAGATGCCAATTGTCCGGTAAGCTTAGTGCAATAACGGCTTACATCTCTTAACTGACGTATTTTTTCTTCAGGTACATAACTGGCTTTTAGCAATCCGCTTAATAGCAACTTGCATATCCACTGACTGTCTATCTTATCTGTTTTACGACCCGGCACACTTTTTAAATGACGGGCATTGACTAAGATAATCTCAAAGTCTTCATCTAAAATATTAAATACGGGTTTCCAATATACCCCTGTGCTTTCCATAGCTGCATGGGTAATGCTATGCTGCTTTAGCCAGGTGCGACATTCAATCAAAGAACTGGTAAAGGTTTCAAAGGTTCGGATTTCTCTTTGGATGCCCTCTCCATTTATTGTGACTACAATGTTTTTCTCATGAACATCTATGCCACATCCTTTTAATACTATTTGTTCAAATTCTACAACCGGGGGGGTTGTTCCTGTTCCATAATAATGTGTTTTAGTGTAGCACAAAATTCGGATTTCTTCCATTTTCATCCACCTGTGTGTGAAAAAAAATTATCATGAATGCTTCATAATGTAATGTTGGCACTAAAATAATCACTAAAAGCTAAGTTAAAATGAAATGCTTTCTACCAGATCGGGAACTAAAGTTAATTTTGCAACTTATTAAAAGAAATTATGTCTTTCATAACTAAGATACAAGCTGCTACTATCGAGGGGTTAGGTGAATTATATAGCCAGGAATTCTCTGAAAAAGATTTCCAGGTAAATGAGACCAAACCCGAATTTACAGGTGATTACACTATAGTTCTTTTTTCTCTTTTAAAATCTTTAAAAGAATCTCCTGATGGGTTAGGAAAGAAATTAGGTGACCTGCTGCTAAAAAGACATGCAGATTTATTCTCTGATTATAATATTATAAAAGGCTTTTTAAATCTTAGTTTGAACGACACATCATTGATGGAAGTTTTAACAGAAAACTTCAATGATGTTTGTTTTGGAAAAAAACCACTGAATAATAAAAGGGTTATGGTTGAATATTCTTCTCCCAATACAAATAAACCTTTGCACCTTGGCCACTTGAGAAATATTTTTTTGGGATGGAGTGTGGCCGAAATTTTGAAAGCGAATGGCTATCAGGTTTTCAAGTCAAGCATTGTAAATGACCGGGGAATTCATATTTGCAAAAGCATGATCGCATGGCAGGAGTTTGCAAACGGGGAAACTCCTCAATCAACCAAGACAAAAGGAGATCATTTCGTGGGCGATTATTATGTAAAGTTCAATGATGAATATAAAAAGGAAGTGGAAGAATTGGTAAGCGAAGGAAATACCAAAGAGCAAGCAGAAAAAGAAGCGCCAATTATGAAAAAAACACAGCAGATGTTGCTGGACTGGGAACAGGGAAAACCTGAAGTGATTGAGCTCTGGAATAAAATGAATGGTTGGGTGTACAAGGGCTTTGATGAAACTTATAATCGTATAGGAAGCGATTTTGATCAAACTTTTTATGAAAGCAACACCTATCTTTTAGGAAAGGATTTTGTGCAGGAAGGATTGGCAAAAAACATTCTTCACAGAAAAGCGGATGGAAGTGTGTGGATCAACCTTTCTGATGCAGGGCTTGATGAAAAACTTGTATTGCGGGGAGACGGTACTTCAGTATATATCACGCAGGATATCGGATTAGCAAAACTAAAATTTGAAGAATATAATCTAGATAAAAGCATTTATGTAATCGGTGATGAGCAGATACATCACATGAAAGTATTAAAAGAAATATGCCGCAAGCTCGGGATGCCTTTTACCAATAAGATCGTTCATTTAAGCTATGGAATGGTCGAGCTTACTACGGGTAAAATGAAAAGCCGTGAAGGCACCATCGTAGATGCGGATGACATAGTGGATGAAATGATTGAAACGTCAAAACACCATACAGAGGCTCTTGGAAAAGTAAAAGATTTTACCGAAGACGAGCTGAAAGAATTGTATGAAATATTGGGACTTGGCGCCATGAAATTTTATCTATTACGTGTTGACCCTAAGAAGCGCATGATATTCAATCCCGGGGAAAGCATAGATTTTCATGGCTTCACCGGGCCTTTTGTACAATACACATACGCAAGAATACAATCTATTTTAAGGAAGGCTGGAGCGCCATTAGAAAATGGAAAGCCAGTGTCCGAAAAGCTTCTTTTGCTTGAGAGGCAATTAATAATTTTTCTTGAAAAATATATCAATATAATCGGGCAGGCTTCTGATGAATTGAACCCCTCGGTAATTGCCAATTATGTTTTTCATTTGGCTAAAACATTTAATACATTTTATGCGGAACACTCCGTTACGCATGCAGAAACCGGGGAGAAAAAAATTCTTCGCTTACACATTTCAGTAATGACTGCAACAGTAATAAAAAGTGCCATGCAATTATTAGGAATCAAGGTGCCTGAGAGGATGTAAGCCAGGATAGGCTTAGCTGCCAATTACGGTATGCCGGTATTGATGCTGATACCTGGCATTTGGTGGCTCTGATAGGTCCACGCAACATATTTATCAATTCAGCGTTTATCTTTTGCAGTTATAAAGTTTTTTGTTAATAAGCTGGAACAAAAGCTTCAAAACATTTATTACTGTATATTTGCAAACAATTATATACTCCTACTTAGCAGACTGGATAATCTTCCCCACAGGTAAAAGCTCGTCAAGTCATAGGTTTTGAGCATATTCGAAAACAAACTTTCATTATCATTTTCGATTCAGGGAAGTTATCATTTACATTAAAACAACAAATTTTGAATTTTAAAGAACTGCATTTAATTGCACCTATTTTAAAGGCGCTTGAGGCCGAAGGCTATACGACACCCACTCCCATCCAGGAACAGGCTATCCCGGATGTACTAAAAGGAAAAGACCTGCTGGGTTGTGCCCAGACAGGTACTGGTAAAACTGCAGCCTTCGCTATTCCTATTTTGCAAAATTTATTTTTGCAAAGAAATCACGAGGTACCTAATGACGATATCAAGGCCTTAATACTTACGCCAACAAGAGAACTTGCCATCCAGATTGATGAGAGTTTTGCCGCTTACGGGAAACATACGGGAATAAGGCATACTGTTGTTTTTGGAGGCGTGTCTCAATACCATCAAACTAATGCCCTGCGTAGAGGTGTCGATGTTTTAATCGCCACACCCGGCAGATTGCTCGACCTGATAGCACAGCGATTCATCAATCTGCAACACATAAAAATGTTTGTACTTGATGAGGCTGACCGCATGCTTGATATGGGCTTTATTAATGATGTAAAAAAAATTATCGCAAGGCTTCCGGAGAAAAGACAAACGCTGTTTTTTTCTGCTACTATGCCTCCTGAAATTTCCAGGCTATCCGCATCAATATTAACCAACCCGGTAAGAGTTGAAGTTACCCCGGTATCTTCCACCGCTGAGAACGTTGACCAGTCAATTTATCTCGTTGAAAAAAATGACAAGAAACAATTATTAATTCACCTGCTCAAAGATGAAAAAATTCAAAGTGCGCTTGTTTTCACAAGAACAAAATATGGTGCTGATAAAATTGCCAGGGAATTATATCGCGCTAAAATAAGTGCAGATGCTATTCATGGAAATAAAACCCAATCGGCGAGGCAAAAAGCCTTGACCAATTTTAAAGAAGGGAAAATAAGAGTACTGGTTGCAACCGATATTGCTGCACGTGGTATCGATGTAGATGACCTTACTCATGTTATCAATTTTGAATTGCCCAATATCCCCGAAACTTATGTGCACAGAATTGGCCGTACGGGCAGGGCCGGGGCATCGGGAACAGCATTGTCGTTTTGTGATATGGAAGAAAGGCAATTTTTAAGAGATATTCATAAATTAATTGATCAGACTATTCCTGTAATTGAAGATCATCCTTATGCCAGCGATATGAAATTTGTTCAGACTCCGGTAATTCAAAAAAACCCTTTGTCGCGCAAGCCTGCATCTCATAGTGGTTTTAGAAAAGCGAGAAGCTGGTCACAGGGAAGGGGAAGGTAATTAGCATTTAAGAAAATTTTTAATATAGTAATATGGCTCATACGAGCCATATTTTTTTGCATACAATTTTTCGGAATTGTATCAAAGGATTTCACTCCTGTGAAGCGAAAATTATATTTCAAATTAATACTACAATCAATACTTCGGTAATTTTTTAAGCGGCCAAGCGCCCTATATCCAGGCATTGGTTATAAAGCCGCTGTATTTTTTTACAATTCAGGTCTAAAGCTAAGTTTGAAAATATTCTTTCCGTCATTATTTTATTATAATACATCAGTTT
>JBKJRY010000182.1:0-8320 GCA_046593045.1 Chitinophagaceae bacterium
ATTAAAAAATATCAGCAATATTAAAATCGTTTTATGGTGGTTACTTCTCAATATAAAGTCCATGACAGAATGTTTATAGCTGTAGACTGCATCATTTTCGGGTTTGATGGCAAGATTTTAAAAGCATTATTAGTAAAAAGGGCAATTGAGCCGGAGTTGGGCAAATGGTCGCTTATGGGAGGATTTGTACAAAGAGAGGAGCCTGTTGAGACTGCAGCGATTCGTGTGCTCGAAATGCATACCGGCTTAAAAGATATTTACCTCGAACAGTTGTTTGTTTTCGGGGAAGTAGATAGGGATCCTGGTGACCGCGTAGTTTCAGTGGCATATTTTGCATTAATTAATATTGAAGATTACACCTCTGAAATGATGACTCATCACAACGCCAAATGGTTTGACATAAAACATATACCTAAAATCATATTTGATCACAGGAAAATGATCCTGATGGCTAAGCATAGGCTTCGTCAAAAAGCAGCCAAACATCCTATTGGCTTCGAATTACTGCCTGAAAAATTTACCCTGCCTCAGCTGCAAAATCTATACGAAGCGATTTATGAAACAACTTTTGACAAGCGCAATTTCTCAAGAAAGATTTTGTCACTTCATATATTAAATAAGCTAAATGAAAAAGAAAAGCTGCTTTCCAGGAAGGGCGCATTCTATTATATGTTTGACTACGATAAGTATAAAAAACTTGAGCAGGAAAGTTTAAAATTTATTTGAAGAAATAATTATTAGATGTGCCGGATACTAATACTGAACACCTCCCTGGAGTAATATTTCATCCATTATTTTACTAATCGACAACGTTAAATGATGGGGCATTTTACGGCTTTGAATAAAGTCCTTTCCAAGGCAATACATTGCTTCTTCTATTTCATGTTCGAAGCCATTGCATAGATGGGGCATTGAAAAAGTCTCTTTGGTACCGTCATATAGGTGAATGGAAATTTCTGTCGCTTTAAACCACGGGTTATTCAGCATTATACTTCCCTTCGGGCCAATTATTTCAGCCTCGATCCCGGTATTAAAAATTATGGATGATAGCAAATGTGCGGTTTCGCCACCGGGATATTGCATTAGCATATTAATATATTCATCAATGCCCGTTGTACTTAATTTCGACACTGATTTTATGATTGATGGTTCACCAAAAATTAATGTTGCGAGAAAAACAGGATAGATACCTACATCCAATAAAGAGCCGCCACCCAACTTTTTATTCCACAGCCGGCCTGTAATATCTGCCGGCGCGGCAAATCCAAAATCTGCGGAAATATATTGAGGTTTGCCAATAACATCTTCTTCAATTAGCGAAAGTAATTTTTGAATGGATGGCATACAGGATGTCCACATACCTTCCATTAAGAATAGTTTTTTTTCTTCTGCTAAAGCGATCATTTCAGCAGTTTGACTGTATAAGAGTGACATTGGTTTTTCGCACAGCACTGCTTTATTATTTTGCAGGCACTTCATTGTTTGTTCATAATGGAAAACATGGGGAGTCGCGATGTAAATGATATCAATGTTTTCATCATTTATCAAATCATTATAATTGTTATAAAAATTTGTCGCGCCATATTTTGAAGCATATGCTTTTGCGTTTTCTTCATTTTGTGATGCTACGGCATAAACTTCTGAGCCTTCAACAAAACAGAGGGCCTCGCAAAACTTTGCTGCAATTCTGCCTGCGCCCAATATACCCCAGCGATAATTTTTTTGCATGGAAATGTTTTTAAAAAATATAATTCATCATTCGGGTCAAAAATAGAAATAATGCCAGCACCAGTGTGTATTAATTTTCTTTGAACGTGAATTGGCTGCCGAAACATTAAATGCTTTTTAGATGTTGAGGAGTTAAGGCACCCCACGTTAAAGGTGCCCACTTTACAAAAAATAAAAATTAATACTTTCATATTCCACCGGACCAGATTGTATTTGCCAATTTCGTTTACACACAGAACAAGGGACATTAGTCCTATGGGCTTTTAAAAATAATTTTAATATAGAAACAATGGAGAAGTAATACCTTCCATTGTTTCTATGATTTAAAACAGTTGTATGAAGAAAATAAGATATTTTTTTATAATTATTTGTAGTCAGCTTTTTTTTGCATCTAATGCTTTCACGCAGCAATTATATCATGAGCAGTACCGTCCTCAAATTCATTTTTCGCCAAAAGAACATTGGGTAAATGACCCGAACGGAATGGTTTTTTACGAAGGCGTGTATCATTTGTTCTTTCAATACTATCCCGGCGGCACCACGTGGGGGCCAATGCATTGGGGGCAGGCAACCAGTACTGATTTAATTCACTGGGAAGAGCAGCCTGTTGCACTTTACCCTGACACCTTAGGTTATATTTTTTCAGGGAGCGCTGTCGTGGATGAAAATAATACATCTGGATTAGGTGCAAATGGGGTGGTTCCAATGGTTGCTATTTACACAAGTCATGATCCGGTTGGAGAAAAAGCAGGTAGGAATGACTTCCAAAACCAAAGCATCGCTTATAGTTTGGACAATGGAAAAACCTGGGAAAAATTTTCGGGGAACCCCGTCTTGAAAAATCCCGGCATCACAGATTTTCGAGACCCCAAGGTAATGTGGTATGAGCCCGATAAAAAATGGGTGATGACACTTGCTACAAAAGACAGGATTACTTTTTTTTCTTCGCCTGATTTAAAAAACTGGAATAAAGAAAGTGAATTTGGTAATGACGTCGGCGAACACGGTGGTGTTTGGGAATGTCCTGATCTTTTTACCTTAGATTATAGAGGAAAGAAGATTTGGGTACTGGTTGTAAATATTAATCCCGGCGGGCCAAATAAAGGTTCTGCAACACAATACTTCCTGGGCGACTTTGATGGGAATAAGTTTATGCCAAACAGTTCAGAAACCAAATGGCTGGACTATGGGCCTGATGAATATGCAGGCATCACCTGGAGCAACACGGGCGACAGAAAAATTTTTCTTGGATGGATGAGTAACTGGATGTATGCAAATGAGGTGCCTACAGTAAAGTGGAGAAGCGCTATGACGATACCGAGAGAATTACAAATTAAAGAAGCAGGAAATAAAATGTATGTTGCTTCTAAACCGGTTGCTGAACTTGATAAAATTCAAAATGAACCGGTCATGAAAGAAAATTATAAGGTGAATCGTTTTTCTGATCTGTCTGATCTGTCCGACCTTAGGAATCAATTCAAGCTACCATGTAGGATAAACCTTAAAGTAAAAAAAATAAGAGATTTTACCATCAGCTTATGTAATGCGTCTGGAGAAAAATTACTTATTGGCTATGATAAAAAATTGAATCAATATTTTATTGACAGAACAATGGCGGGTGAAGCAGATTTCAATAAAGAATTCGCAGCAAAACATTTAGCCCCCAGGTTTTCAAAAAGTGGCAGCATGGACCTTTCATTAATAATTGATGATAGTTCAGTAGAATTATTTGCAGATGATGGATTGTCTGTGATGACAGAAATATTTTTCCCGGGTAAGCCTTACGATAAAATAATAATTGACGCACCGAAAAAGGTTTTATTCAAAAAAATAGAATTTACAGAATTACAAAGTATCTGGCATTAAGATTCACTGATATAATAATTACGTTTTTTGTCGTGTTGCAGGTTCTTTTTTTTAGAATTTGTGCAATAAATACAATGCTTTTGGAAAAGAAAATCACGCTGTTTTTTTTAGTATTTTTTTATTCTGCGGTATTATTGGCGCAGGAATTACCAACACCGCAATGGAGGCCACTTTATCATTTTACACCTTTAAAGAACTGGACGAATGATCCCAATGGCCTTCTTTATATAAATGGAGTATATCATTTATATAACCAGCAAAACCCTTTTAAAAATGAATGGGGGCATATGAGTTGGGGGCATGCTACAAGCACCGACTTGGTGCATTGGAAGCATCTTCCAATTGCTATACCGGAGACTATTGATAAAGACACTACGTGGATATTTTCTGGTTCTGCTGTTTTGGATACTAAAAATACAAGTGGATTCTGCAAGGGGAAAAATTGCGTTGTAGCTATTTATACCGCAGATCAGCCAAACCTGGAAAAAGAGTCACAATTCGTTGCTTACAGCAATGATGGGGGGAATGACGTTTACTAATTATGACGGCAATCCTGTTATTGATTTGAAAATGAAAGATTTTCGCGATCCAAATGTTTTTTGGTTTGAGAAGACAAAGCAATGGGTCATGGCAGTGGCATTACCTTCTGAACATAAAGTGAGATTTTATGCATCTGCTGATTTAAAAAATGGGACATGTTGAGCGACTTTGGTCCGCAGGGTTATACGAATGCCAACTGGGAATGTCCTTTTTTGATTCAATTACCGGTAGATAATAATATGAATGATCAAAAATGGGTATTAGCAGTTTCGGCGGCAGGAGAGGAGAGGAGAGGGGAATTTATATGCAATATTTTACCGGAGATTTTGATGGACAAAAATTTATAAATGATAATCCTGCAGATAAGGAGTTAATGCTTGACTATGGCGATTGTTTTTATGCCGCCATTCCCTGGAATAATGTGCCGAATCATCAAAAAACATTTATTGGATGTATGGTGCCCGGGCCGGCAGAAACTTCGCCCTGTAAGGGACAAATGTCAATTGCAAGGGACCTTAGCTTGATGAAAACGCCAGATGGCATAAGGTTGGTCCAAAAACCTGCTTCGCTCGTAAAAAATAATCTTTCAAAATTATCAAACAACAGTTTGCAGGAAATAAAACAGATTGAATTAAATAACCAGGAAATTGAAATTGCAAAACAAAAAATAGTGAAGAATAATTCTTACTGGCTGGAAGCTGAATTAGATGTTAGTGATGGTGTAACTTCAGGATTTAAGATTGCACAGAAGAAAGACGCTGATAATAATATTATTGAAGCGACCGAAATAGGATATGATGCAGGCAAAAAGCAGGTATATGTTGATAAAATCCATTCAGGAAAAGGTTCGATAAAAAAAGATAAGGTGAGGCAAACAATAGATTTAAGCAGCAGCAAAGGGAAAGTAAAAGTGGAAATATTATTTGATAAATCATCTCTTGAAATTTTTGTTAACGGTGGCGAGGAGGTTTTAACAACATATATATTTCCGGGAGAGGGCGCAAATGTATTGTCTGCGTTTGCGGTTGGAGGTAAGTCCATAATTGGGAATGTAAAAATTTGGCACCTTTCAAATATGAAATGATTTTTTGATTCAGAAATATTTATCAATTGTATAAAGCAGTATTTATTGACGTTGACGGCACATTGATACGACGTGATCATAGCATAAGTACTCCAACTTATGAAATCATCCAAAGACTAAAAGAAAAAAACATACTGGTTGTATTAGTGTCGGCAAGGCCGTTATCAGGCATGTTGCGGATCGCCGCGGAAACAGGTTTACTTGATCATCCGCTTGCCAGCCTGAATGGAGCATATATATCATTTGAGGGTAAGATCATTTTTAATTCATTTATTGATCCTGATTATACTTCCGGAGTTCATGCACTGTTACGAAAATATAATGAAACCATTATTTATTACCAGCAGGATTTGTGGTATTCTGAATGGCAGAATTTCAATACTGATCATGAACAAAAAATAACATCAGTACCTGTAGCAATACAGCCTTTTAATGATACACTTCAATTTTGGAAAGATAAAAATACCGGCCCTAATAAAATACTTATAATAGCCGGGGAATTGATCATAAATGAAATGCAACAAAGCTTAAAAGAGCAATTCAATACGCAATTAAATATTTCTACTTCGAAGCCAACCTACCTTGAACTAATGGATAAGAATGCTTCTAAACGAAATACACTCGAATTATTGTTAGGCCGGTATAAGATTGACAGGGCAGATGCCATCGCTATTGGCGATAATTTTAATGATAAAGAAATGATTGAATTTGCAGGATGCGGTGTTGCTATGGGCAATGCTCCCGATGAAGTGAAAGCCGTTGCGAATTATGTTACAGATACAAATAACAACGATGGGGTTTTTAAAGCGATCAAAAAACTTATGGACTTCCAATGATAGAATACAGTAATTCCTGTTTCAAATTCCTTACGTGAGATTGATAATTATATCTTGCTAAAAAAATAAGCAATCAAGAAACATCAATATGGGCAATACCTAAATAGCACTAATGAAGGATTTAATTAGTGACGTGTTTATAAAAATTCACTTGCTTTAAAATGCAATAATTTTACACCCTCAAATACTTTCTATGTCTAATACAATATCTTCTCTTGCCAAACTATTTCCATCACTCGAAAGTGAACTAATTAAGGAACTGGAAGAACACGCGATAATTCATACATATGCTGCCGGGGAAAGCCTCATCAAAAAAGGACAGTATTTCAGGTCAGCGCTTTTGGTGCTTGAGGGATTGGTAAAAATTTATCGTGAAGATGATGAAGGCAATGAATTTTTTATTTATTACCTGGAGCCTGGTCAGGCCTGCGCATTGAGTATGGTGTGTGCTTCCCGCCAGGAAACCAGTGAAATAGCGGCGGTTTCCATTAAGGACACTGATGTACTTACAATTCCTTTTAATATTACAGACGAATGGATGACAAAGTATAAGACCTGGAACAATTTTGTGCTATCATCCTACAGGGAACGTTTTGAAGCATTGCTTATAACACTTGATCACGTAGCCTTTCGCAATATGGACGAGCGACTTGAATTTTATCTTAAGCGGCAGGCAGAAAAATATGACAATTCTATTCAACTCACGCATCAGCAAATCGCTGAAGACCTGAATTCTTCCCGGGAAGTTATTTCACGCCTCTTGAAGAATATGGAGAAAAACAAAAGAGTGATCTTAAACAGAAGCAGTATTGAATGGGTAACACCTGTTCCTCCCCGTTAGCAGAGAACCATTTTATATTTGAACAAATAGCTGGATAAGTAACCGGTATTTATTCAAAAGCTGTTTCCCGCATTTCCACTTGATTGAGTTTTTTTTCTGTCTTATTCTTATAAATGTTATGTGACAAAAGTCATAGTAGGGTAGCAAAAAGATGAGCATTTTTGCATTACTAATAAGAAATTGTACCGACTGTAAAAAAGATTTGACAGGAGAGCGTTTTAAAAAATTATAATAGAATAATGATGAAAATAGAACAAATTTATACAGGATGCCTGGCACAGGGGGCCTATTATATTGAAAGTGATGGTGAAGCCGTTGTAATTGACCCCTTGCGTGAAGTAGAATCTTATATAGAAAAAGCGAGACGCAGCAATTCAAAAATAAAATATGTTTTTGAAACACACTTCCATGCTGATTTTGTTTCCGGTCACCTTGACCTTAGCAATAAAACGGGTGCGCCGATAGTGTATGGTCCTAATGCTAATCCCGATTTTGAAACGCATATTGCAAAAGACGGTGAAGAATTTAAAGTGGGAAAAGTAACCTTTAAGGTATTGCATACACCGGGACACACTATGGAAAGTACCTGTTATTTACTGAGAGACGAAAATGGAAAAGACGTTGCATTATTCTCCGGAGATACATTATTCATAGGAGATGTAGGAAGACCTGATCTGGCACAGAAAGCAGATGATATGACAAAGGAAGAATTGGCTGCAACATTATTTGATTCGTTGAGAAATAAGATTATGCTGTTAAACGATGACATAATTGTATATCCCGCACATGGGGCCGGAAGTGCATGCGGCAAGAATATGAGTAAGGAAACAAGCGATACATTGGGTCATCAAAAAGCGGTAAATTATGCATTGAGGGCTAACATGACTAAGGATGAATTTGTAAAGGAGGTAACAGCAGGTTTACTGCCACCTCCGGCATATTTTCCGCTAAATGTTATGCTGAACAAACAGGGATATGAAAGCATTGATGAGGTAATGGACAGGGGGAATATTGCATTAAGCCCTGGTGCTTTTGAAGAAGCTGCAAACGAAACCGGCGCGGTGATATTGGATACGAGGGATGCTCAGGTATTTGCTAAAAGCTTTATTCCTAATTCCATCAACATTGGTATCGACGGAAATTTTGCACCATGGGTGGGAGTTTTGATACCAGACATTAAACAGCAGATCCTGATTGTTGCCGAAGCGGGGCGTGAGGAAGAAATAATTACACGACTTGCCCGTGTTGGATATGATTATACTATTGGTTATTTGCTCGGCGGCATTAATGCATGGAAAGAAGCAGGTAAAGAAGCAGATGAAATAAAATCAATCAACGCGGGAGAGTTAGCGTCAATTATTGAAGGGAAGGAAGATGTAAATGTTTTGGATGTACGAAAGCCCAGTGAGTATGGTAGCGAGCATA
>JBKJRY010000353.1:0-10129 GCA_046593045.1 Chitinophagaceae bacterium
CAATGGCGGAATTATACTTACAGGTGGTGGATCGCAGCTTAAGCATCTTATCCAATTAACGGAATACGTTACAGGATTGAACGCACGGATTGGCTACCCCAATGAACATCTTGCCGGAGGCCATATTGAAGAACTTGCCAAACCTATGTACTCCACATGTCTAGGATTGATATTGAAAGGATATAATGACTATGAAAATAAGAAGAAGCAGTTTGAACTTGAGTATCAAAAAATAGCAATACCTGCCAATTTACAACACCAAAGTATAGCCGCAGTTGTGGAAGAGGATGTTGAACAAAAACATGTAACAGTTAAGCCGCGTAAAACCTTGAAAGGTTTTATGGATTCATTTAAGAATGGATTGATTGAAATGTTTAAAGAAGAGGGGGATTCTGAGTTGTGAGTTAACGTTTATGATCTAAATGCCAGAAATGAAAAATAAAAATTTATAACAAATAAAATCTACATCCATTTCGTAATTCCTATAAATATTGCGAAGTGGAAAACCTACTAACCCAATTTTAAATTTAACACATGATACATTTTGATTTGCCTAAGGAACAATCATCTATCCTAAAAGTGATAGGTATAGGTGGTGGTGGCAGCAATGCTGTTAACCATATGTACAGCCAAAACATCGATGGCGTAAACTTCATTATCTGCAATACAGATGCACAGGCGATAGCCACCAGCATGGTGCCTAACAAAGTGCAACTTGGCCCGCACCTTACGCAAGGTCTTGGGGCGGGTGCCAATCCGCAAATCGGACGGGAAGCTACAGAAGAAAGTCTTGAAGAAATAAAACGGATACTTGAAGTCAATACAAAAATGGCTTTTATAACTGCGGGCATGGGTGGCGGAACTGGAACAGGCGGCGCTCCAATCATTGCAAAAATTTGTAAGGATCTTGGTATTTTAACGGTTGGTATTGTTACTACCCCTTTTGCATACGAAGGCAAAAAAAGAATCGCACAGGCCGAGGAAGGTATTAGCAAATTGAAAGATCATGTAGACACACTCCTTGTGATTAGCAATGATAAGTTGAGGCACCAGTTTGGTAACCTTACAATGAAAGCCGCTTTCAGTAAAGCAGATAATGTATTGGCGACAGCAGCAAAATGTATCACCGATGTAATTAATAGTACAGGCCAGATCAATGTTGACTTTGCGGATGTGTGTACGGTTATGCGTAGTGGTGGTGTTGCTATACTTGGCAGCGCGGAATGTGAGGGTGACGACAGGGCTCAGATGGCAATAGAGCAGGCCCTCAATTCCCCATTATTAAACGACAATGATATTCGCGGCGCGAAATGGATTTTAATCAATATCAATTCCGCCGAAGGAGAGAGTGAATTTACAATGGATGAAGTAGAGACCATCCAAAATCACTTATTGAGCCAGGCAGGTGATGATACAGATGTTATTTTAGGTTTAGGTTATGATAATTCGTTGGAAAATAAAATCGGGATTACTTTGATCGCAACCGGCTTCACACACAAAGACCCATTCGACAGAAAGGAAGCTCCGAAAGAAGTGAAGAAGGAAAATGAAAAGATTGTAATGGTGCTAAAAGAAGAGGATAACAAAAAGAAATACAATCAACCTGTTTTTAGGTTTGCTGATGATAATAAAGAAGAAGATACATCAAATGAAATACCCGACGAAGAAACTATCGTTGAACATAAAGGATTTAAGACTTTAAAAGAAGAAGATGTAGTTTCTTTTGTGGACAACGAGAAATTTATAGAAGAAGAAATGAGTCCGCGCATCGTAGAAGTACCAGAAGCGATACCAGTAGATTTACTAAAAGAAGAAGAAAAAATTACTGTTGATAAATCTTCCGAAACTATTATCCATTTCACCTTATCTTCGGAATCTGATCCAATACTTTCTAAAGCCATCCAGGAACAACAGAAAATTGGTGAGGCTGCAAGTCTCAAAAACAAGCCCGAAAACATTACTGACAATAAAGAAGCTAGCACCGTCAAAGCGTCAGGCGGTTATCTGGCGAAACCTAAGCAAATTTATGCTGAGGATGAGCCGAGACAAGAATCCAATACTTTAGAGGAGCTAACTCCACTGTCGATTTCAATGCAGGATGACGAGCCTGAGATTGAAATGCAGTTGGTGGTTAAAGATTCCCATGAGGCGGCGGAGGATAAGAATGATCCGAAAGTACACCAAACAATGCCCATCATGATGTCATCTGTTGAGGAACCGCCAATGGTGGACGAAGCAGAAGAACTAAAGCGCCGGGCTATGGAGCGTATCGCAAAGTTGAGAAATCTATCTTTCAACGTAAATGCAACGGATCCTAACAATGAGTTTGAGTCGGTTCCGGCTTATCTCCGTCGCAATATGGAATTACACAATTCCATTGCAGACGTAGAAAGTTTTTATAGCAATTATACTGTAAAGTCTGATGAAAATAATAAGGCAGAGATCAGCACGATCAATTCATTTTTAGAAGGCAAAAAACCAGATTAAGAAACCAGGGAATTAAAGTTCTCGTAACACATACCAAAAAAAACTTGTTGTTGTGTGTACTTTTTAAATGTTCATTTTCCCCGGAGACGAAAGTTAGCCGGGGTTTTTAATTATTACAGATAGTTATATCCAGTATGGATAAATACCCGGATGAGAAATTTTTTTATTTCTTTGCGCATATATTTTTTGTTATTGAACATTATTTCATAAAAATTATATAATGGAAAAAGTTGCTGGCATCGGAGGAATTTTAGAAAATAGTATGAAGAAATGTATTAAGTACTTGTTATTAATTGTAACATGTATTTGCTTTTCGTGCAGTCAAACAAAATATAAAGAACCCACTGTAAAAATAGAAACAAACTTCGGCAACATTATAGTGGAGTTATATCCTGAAAAGGCGCCAAAAACAGTAGCGGCTTTTCTTTCTTACGTCGATTCAGGAGTATATAAAGGCAGTTCTTTTTATCGCGTACTGAAAGAGGAGGATCAGCCTTCTAATGCTTTTAAATCTGAATTGATACAAGGAGGCATATGGCAGACTAAAAATGAAATACAACTTACCTTACCCGGTATTCCCCATGAAACAACGAAACAAACGGGAATTCTTCATAAGAACGGAACAATTTCATTGGCAAGATCAGAGCCGGGCAGCGCAAGTACGGAATTTTTTATAGTGATTGGCGATCAGTCTGCGTACGATTACGGAGGAGATGCCAATGCTGACAGGCAGGGGTTTGCGGCATTTGGAAAAGTTATCAAAGGAATGGAATATGTAAAGCAAATTCATGGGCAACCTGATAATCAAACAAGTTTTTTACCACCAATTGAAATAATGAATATAGTAAGGTTGAATTGATAGTATCGGGGTAATATTTTGGTCACCGATTTTACTAAACTTCTATAAAAAAAATAGGATAACAAACTGTTATCCTACTAAAATCTGTATCAATTTTAATTTCAAAAAGGTATTTCAAAGGATGTCTTCTTAGGGGGAAGGCATTGGCGATCATTACATGCCATATACTCAATCATTCCTGAAATTTTCTTATTCCCTGGCAGCAATTTTACAAGTTGTACAAATTCAACCTTGTCCTCGTAAAACTTTTGATCAACATTGAACACTTTTTCAAATGTGGTCTTCAGTTTTCCAATTTCTTTTGCTTTGCCAATCTTGCTGGCATTCGTAAAAGACATTGAGGTTGGAAATGCTCCACCTTCCGGATTGCTTACAGAATATATATGCCATTTTGGATCAACCGTTGTTTTTATATGCACTTCATATTGGTTATTACCTTTTTTTATTGTTGTGTAAGTGAATTTCACAGGATTTAAAATCTGCCCAAAAGAAGACTGGATGATAACAGCGGATAATAGGGTAAAAATAATTTTCTTCATAATCTGTATTTATACTCATACAAAGTTACGAAAAGAATACCCTGCTGATATCTTGAGAAATGCAGCGAGGACCGGATTTAACTTTAGTTTATAGAAAATAAAGAAGATAATATTTTTCTTCCATCAGTATTTCCAAGTGCCTCACTGCAGGCTCTCTCAGGATGGGGCATCATGCCAAATACATTTCGTTGCTCGTTGCAAATGCCTGCAATATTATTGATAGATCCATTAGGTGAATAGTCAGGGTGAATTACCCCTTCTTCACTACAGTAACTGTACAAAACCTGTTTATTTTCAACCAACTCATTCAATATATTTGCCGATGCAAAATATCTTCCTTCGCCATGGGCTACGGGAATTTTATAAACCTCTTTTACACCACTTTTTTCATTGTTAGTCATATATACGTTCTTACAAACGAACTGCATATTAGCATTTCTCAACAGCACTCCCGGCAACAGTCCACTTTCGCAAAGGATCTGGAAACCATTGCACACGCCCAAGACATTTCCCCCTGCATTTGCAAACTCTATTACACTTTGCATCATAGGGCTAAATCTTGCAATAGCCCCGCATCTGAGGTAGTCTCCATAACTAAATCCTCCGGGTAAAACGATACAATCTTCTTTACTAAACATCGTGAGGTCCTTATCCTTATGCCATAAGGAAATTACTTCGAGATTGAGATCATTTTGCAGTGCCTTAATCATATCTCTGTCACAATTTGATCCGGGAAAAACAACTACACCAAATTTCATGTCTTAATATTTATGCATTTTTGTAAAGGTACTTTAATGAAATTATTATTTTATATAAGTAATATAAATTACGAAAGCTACCATTACCCAATGCATTAAAGCAGTGATCCATTTTTTTTCGATGTAAAAAAAAGCAGAGGCAATAAAGGCAGAGATAGGCACTGTTACTAAAAACCAATATTTAAAATTATAGCTGCTGTTGATGAAAGGAATGAAGAACGCAACAATAAAATAGAGTGCCATAAGGCCCCAGCTTTTTCGCACCTGCACCACTTGCCTTCTTGTGTTTAATTGTACAAAAAAAGCTCCGATGATTGTGAAAACAGCAATCAATATTATGCCTGCATATTCAATATTATTTTTAGCAAATAGCGGATAATCTATTTCTATACCGGGAACATGAAAGCTGTAAAGTTTATCAGTAAAGAATAAATATGCAAATAAAAAATACCAGGGGATAAGTATGCCCAGCAGAGCTATTAGCCACTCCGCTATTTTTGGCGGCCGGGTAAGCAACAGTCCAAAAACAATGAGGATAGCAAAAGCGAGAGATGGAAAATAAAAAAAAGTGCTGACGCCTAGCGCAATGCCAATATTGAATAAGGTGGTTTTAACATGTTGGTTAATATATAAAGTGCTCATTTGGGCCCATACCCATATAATGAACGTATTGATAAGCATGGGGGCGCTTAAAACATTCCATTCAATAAAAAATGAAGTAATAAGCAGGTAACTCATTCCCGGCAGGTAATTAGGCTTTTGCATCAGCCTGCGGTTGTTCGCCAGGCGATTAAAACTTATTGCCTGCGTGTATACCAAAATAAACATTATGATGGAATAAGCTACCGGGAAACCATCCAATACCGGCTTGAGCCAAGCCATAATTTGATTGTAAAAGAAGCCATCACTTGTTTGTATAACCGGCACCTGGGGGGATATAAACCATCCCAGCTTCAAAAGAAGGCCATACACCAAAAGCATGAAAGTATTAAATGGATTATTGGCCCTGAAAATGCCTGTCACAAACGAGAGTTAATTGAGACACAAATGTAAATTAAAACCGGAAACCATCAATAGGCGGAATGACTAAATGTGCTCAAATTTAGGTTTCATGCAAGAAAATATTCCTTGATTTTAATATTCAATTTTTGCAAAGGAGATATAATTTCTATAAGTGCATGGAACAATAATTTGTGTAGAACTCACCTGCTTGGCGTATCTCGGCATAAATTCATAACCCCTGTCAAGGCTTCTCAATGGCGGATACCTGGTCACCTTCCCATCTCCAGAAATGCTTTGATCATTAATGAGTTGGTTGCGCCTTTCAAGTTCATTAAAGAGGAAATGCAGTTGCCCACCTGTAAGCATTGTGCTGTAAGAAAGATAATTGTCCGAATTGTCATCAAACTGTGATTTATGAATCACGTTACTCCATATCAAATTGCCTGTTCGGTCAAGATTAAGAATAACGATATTGTCAAAATAATACCGTACCTGCGAATTGTTGAAGTAGTTGCGCGGCCTTCCGGAATACCAATAGTATGATGGTGAATACAGGTAATAAGAATTGAAAGAATAAGGATATCCATACAGGTAATCATACCGGTTCCATGGATTACCACGGGATTGTGTAGAATGATCTTCAGCCGCTAAAAGAAACCCTCCGTCATTTTTAAGAATCACATCCTTTATAAAGAAATTATTAAGAGCAAACCTTAAGCTCCCATCTGTTTTTGCGCTTGATCTCACAGAGTCGCCTAGTTCAGTAAAATTTGCGGAGTCAAAGCCATTGGTAGCTTTATTCCATACTGCAGTGTATAATCCTTCTACATTACCCCTTTTTTTTGAGTAATAGAGCGAGTTGATCAGGTAATGATTGTTTACATTATCCACTTTTAATTTTATTTCATCCAGAAAATGTCCATCCAGCCTTAAAATAGTTTGCTGGAAAGATTCTGATAAGGGTGTCTTTGTAATTAACGCCGCATCCTGCAGATAGTCTCTTGAACCGGATTTGGTTGACTTAGTAAAGACAAAATTTCCATCATTGTCAACAAAAAAATCACTAAAAACATCATCACGACTATCAAAATTAGTTGCGATCCTCGCCTTATGGATTAGTTGTAGGCTGTCATCAAATAGCAAGGTGGTAAAATTGAATTTGTCATTTTTTTTCTGAATTTTATAGATCATGATTCTGGACTTATTCTCACTGTTGATCGTGCTATAAATTTTATTATCAGCAAAAAAACTTATAAAAGTAGTATCGAGTTCAAAGGGCTTTTTTAAAAGATTTCCTTGACCGTCAATCTTTGCAGCCATACAATATAAAATGCCTCTTTTCTGAAACTGGTAGATGAGATAAGCAAAATCGGGGTAAGCGACGAAATCAACATTTAAAGTTTTATCGGGCATAAAATCAAGATCAACCCTCTCCTTAAGTTTCATGCTATTATCATACACGCTTACGGCAAACCGGTTCCTTATATTTTTGTAAACCAAAAAATTGTTGCTAACCTTACCAATTATCTCAAAATCCAATGTTCTTATATCCTCAGATTCCGGCAGAGTATACGTAATTTGCTGGCCTGAGACGCCTTTAATTAGAAAGAATGAAAGAAAAAATAAAACAATATTCTTCATATATGTGTTGTTAAAATAAAGATTATAGAGTTCACAACTAATCAAATACCAGTGGGAACAATTTAAATGCGAAATATTACTAATTTACGATAAAAATATGCCTGTTGTTCTAATCTCGGGAGGTTCTGGCCTCATTGGTACAAATTTAACACGTCATTTACTTGAAAGAAATTATGACGTAATAATCCTCTCAAGAGATAAAGATAAGTCTTCTGAAAATCCAAAAGTTTCATATGCTCATTGGGATATCGGGAAAAGGGAAATAGATGCGGCAGCTATAAATAAAGCTGATCACATAATCCACCTGGCAGGTGCCGGCGTTATGGGCAAAAGATGGACCGATGCGTATAAAAAGAAAATCCTTGAAAGCAGAACAGATAGCAGCTCTCTCATCCTTGAATCTTTGACGGAGAATAAATGCCGGATAAAATCATTTATTTCTGCATCAGCAATCGGTTGGTATGGCAGGGATTCAGCGCCGCTAATAAGGAAAGAAGGTTTCATTGAAACAGATCCCGCTGATGATTCATTTTTAGGAGAAACCTGCCGGCTGTGGGAAGCAAGCGTAGGGCCGGTAACGGCTATGGGTGCCCGTCTTGTAAAGCTTCGCACAGGCATAGTGTTAAGTAATGACGGTGGAGCTTACAAAGAATTTATAATGCCGTTAAAATTTGGAATTGCGGGCATACTTGGAGGCGGCAAACAGATTATTAGCTGGATTCACATGGACGATTTATGTCGCATGTATGTAGAAGCCATAGAAAATAATGAACTGAATGGAAGTTATAATGCAGTAGCTCCTCTGCCTGTTACCAATAAGAGTTTAATGTTGCATGCAGCCGATGCTTTAAGGGAAAAATTTTATATACCTGTTTATGTGCCCGCATTTCTATTGAAACTAATGCTGGGGAAACGATGTACTGAAATACTAAAAAGCACTACTGTAAGCAGTAAGAAAATAAAATTAGCCGGGTTTACCTTTTTATACCCAACGATTGAAGCTGCAATAGGAGAATTAACCAGTGGGTAGGTTTATTCTTTACAAATCATCATTTGAGAATTTTTTCAGGGCAAAGAAATAGTAACCTGCAATATAAAGGAGGCTCGCAATGGTAAGTATGTATTGCGAAGGAGCATCCTTATAAATTATTGTATTGCCAAAAGGGATAGGGAGCATTACATCTGTTACCTGCAGAGGCAAAAAATATCCTAAAGGGGAAAGATCCATTTGAAAATTTATCAACGCTGTTAACAGCCATTCGAATATTAAACCAAACAAAAAGAAAACAGCAATGGCCGCGCCGCTTCTTCTAAAAAGTACTGCGAGGAACATGGCGAAAGTGATATAGGCAACAGTTTGAATAAAAATATATCCGACGTTTTCTATCCCTTGCAAAGAAAAATGAGAACCTGTAGTAATTGATCCAAACAATAATGCTACAAGAAAATTGAAAAAAGTTGCAACCGCTGAAAAAATTATCGCGAACACAAATTTTACTGTTACAAACTGGTTACGTGCCCATCCGTCTATTATATTTTGGCGGTGTGTTTTAAAATTAAATTCATTCGTCAAAAGCATAATAAAAAGTATGCCCGGAAAATACAACAACCAACTGCTCATCCAGCCTACCGTTTGCCACACTTTCGGAAAGCCATATGGAGTACCAAAAATTATCCCGCTTTGCGGTAATGATTCTACTGTAAGTTCGTTTATATAATATCCCGTGTAATTTATTCCAAGAATTGCAAAAGAGTAGAGAATTGAGAAGATCCAGAAAGCTTTATAATTTTTTACTTTTAGCCATTCAATTTTTAATAAATGTACCATGCACTGTATTTAATTTTTTGTAAGTTCAAAAAACCGGGCCTCCAGGCTTTTCTTTTTAAGTAGCAAATGATTTAAGACGATGCCGTTATTGAAACAATACCCGTTGATCGCTGAAAGGTCGGCAGTGTTCACCGGGAAGAAAACTTTTATCAATCCGCTTTCTTTTGTGACCCTTACCTGGCTATCCATTTTTTGCAACAATAGTAGCAGCTTTTCATTATCATCACAGGATACTTCAACCATATCTTCATTAGATAAAATCTCGGCTACATTACCTGTTGTAACAAGATCGCCTGTTTTCAGAATAGCAACATGTGTGCATACTTTTTCCACTTCATCAAGCAGGTGGCTCGCCATAATAATCGTTTTGCCCTCGCTGTGAAGATCTTTCATGAGCGACCTGATTTCCGCGATGCCAACAGGGTCAAGACCATTAGTAGGTTCATCAAAAACCAGCACTCCGGGGTTACCTAATAAACATGAGGCAATGGCAAGTCGTTGTTTCATTCCTAAAGAGTAACTGCTGAATTTTGAATCCTTTCTCCTGGTAAGATCAACCATTTGAAGAACTTTAGGGATGTCTTCTTTGCCGTGTTGCTTTATTTCGGCGGCAATTTCAAGGTTTTTTTGGCCAGATAAATAATGGTAAAAATTAGGTGTTTCTAAAAGGGTGCCAATCCGTTTGCGATGCTGTTCCGTAGCGACTTCATCAAACAACCTGTAGGTGCCAGTAGTAGGTTTTATAATGTCCATGATGGTACCAAGCAAAGTAGTCTTTCCGCTACCGTTAGGTCCGAGGATTCCAAAAACTGAACCTTCGGGTACGGAAAAACTTACATTTTTCAATGCCTGTATCCGCCCGTACGATTTTGATAAATTATCAATGGTGAGAATTGCCATAAAAAATTAAAATTGACAGAAAAATTTTAAAGATAATGGCAAATAGTAAAATAATGAACATTAAATTATGAATGGCCTAAGGTGAATTCAAAAGGTTGGAGTATAAATAAAAAAA
>JBKJRY010000408.1:0-3517 GCA_046593045.1 Chitinophagaceae bacterium
TCTCTCACCCTTTCCTGAGAATCTGTACTGCCCCTTTTTAAATTTTTACCTGTATTTGCTTTTGACATAATGCAAATATACAACTTACAGACTAAATTATGCTCTTATTAATAAGAAGTCCATC
The DNA here is from genome assembly GCA_046593045.1 of Chitinophagaceae bacterium. Taxonomy (GTDB): domain Bacteria; phylum Bacteroidota; class Bacteroidia; order Chitinophagales; family Chitinophagaceae; genus Ginsengibacter. The sequence continues at coordinate 125 of JBKJRY010000408.1, forward strand.
ATATGGTCCTTCATATTTTCTTCGCTCTCCTGAAGATTGATATGGTCAGGCAATATCATGATACTTATGCCTTTGCTTCTATTTGGTAAAATACGAATAAAGAGAATAGGAGTAAAGGTTGATTTACTAATTAAAATTGATTACAGGAGAAGGCACAACTTAGTTATTAGATGGAAACAAACCCCGATGCAACTATACACCGGGGCAAACAATTTGAACTTAAGTTTATCATCAGTATTCTATCTCCAGACCATATTATCTAAACTCACATAATGACGTGAATTGGTAGTGTTCTGCCAGATGTTATACCGTGTAGGATAATTAGTGCCTGCAGGGTCGAAATGATCAGGCTGGCGGAAATCCAGGTGAATACTACTACCACTTTGAAGCGTTGCCAAAGTGATCATAGGCTCTTCAAAGGTTACATGGCCGTTATAGCTGCCATAAATAAAAGTGCTGGTAAAAGTACCCCCGTTAAGTTCCGGTGCAAGAAGATCTACCCAATGAGCGCCCATTTGTGGCACACCACCGGGACCGTGAAGGTATAGAGGCGGCATGTAACCAGCCAGGGGTTCATTATCAAAGCCCGCGGGAGCAACTTCATACGGAGGTATGGCCATTTGCGCGGCTACTGATATTTTATAAAAATGAAAATCGAAATGCGGGGTATCGTATACATGCTCCGGTTCGTGGCCGTGTACGTTCCAATTGATAGTTATGTGATCAAAAGGCGTAACACCGTGCGCCTTTTGATGAAGGGGAAGCACCCAGGTGGCGGCAGCGAAATTTTCCGGATCCTGCGGGAGGTTATTTAAAGCGCCATCCGTCATTTCAACCCCGATAGCCAATGGCTTACCATCATGCGTAATATTAATCCAGGATCTTGCATGGCCGTTGCCCATTTGCACCTGGGAGCCATAAAAAGTATTGTACTTTGAAGAAGAATTTTTAAGTGCGGACTCCGTAGTGACGGATCCGCTAGCTTCAGGCATTACAATTGTTTCATCGCTGTTTAGAGCAGGAATTTCAACTTGTGCCGCTGAACTTTTGATATCTTTTTTGCTACATGATATGAAGGTTACCATGAATGCCATCATAATAATGCAGAGTGTAATCAGCCTCATTGAAGTGAATTTAAATTTGGTCGTCATAATATCCAATTTTTTAAGTTTGTGAATTTATAAGTGATACTTTTTGATCTATAATAAATCTTCGGGCGATTGAAAATGGAAGTGAGGGACCGTTTCTGCAGTGGAAGACGCGGGAATAAGAATTTTTGTATGTTAAATTGCCCAAACATAATTCCATGCCGATTTGTTTTAATAATTCTGACATCTCGTCAAAGATCTTACGAATTGCCGGGTTGATACAAAGGTAAAGGAATGTTTAAATTATTGATCACGGATGATCAACTAAAATAAGTTAGGACAAAATTATTATTTCCGGTGGTGAGGGACAGGCTGTTTTTGTTTGAAATTTCAAACAGTTTACCAAGATAGTATTTTTAAATGAAAATTATTTTTTTATGGAAAAGTTTTTGGATGCCACCGGATTATCCATTTCATTATGGGTTACATATTATAAACCAAAGGTTATCTTTTCCTGCTGACCACTTGATAGTACTTTCAACTATTCGTATTTCTTCGGGGTTGAGATGATTTCATTATCAATCATACAAGAAAGATCTTCTATATAATTATCCGGTAAAAATTTGTCTCTTTGATCAGATTTCGTTACTTAATTTAAATGGATTTACCTTTTTGTTTCTGAACGATTTGTTTAGTGTATTATCCTTTGTCGATATTTATTAATTATTTCTTCAGCGAAAGGTAAAATCGGAATAAGTAACGGGATGTTTGCTTTTTTCTTTAGGTAAAAATCCATTTTTCGCCGTCTCTGCCGATAGCTATCTCTGATCATCTTAGCTTTTGAATATCCGCATAGGCCAGACCGGTATAGCAGCTAAAAAAAAATATCTCTAACATACTCAAGTCGCTTTACAGGAAATTGCTTTATACTAATTCTGAATAACTCATCATCAGTAAGAAAAGTTCTGTCGACTTCTTTTTTAGTCAGTTTAAAGCCTGCGAAAGGGTCTGCAGAAAGCCAACCGTTTTTGATACATAGCAAAGCTTTTTTTAAAGTTTGCGAGGTATTTCATTGTACTGTTATGGTTGCAATTTCTTTGGCTTTTAAGCCAAAAGCAATAATCACTAATAAAGGCATAATTCAGTTTTTGACATCAAAATCTTCAATTCTGTATTTCCATCTCAAAAATGATTTTGTATGGCGCATGCAGTTCATATCTATCATAGGTGCCCTGAGAAAAATCTTTACCTATGAGTTCTTTTACTAGTTTGTTATGTTGTTGAAAATCTCTATTAGCATATGTTGTATTATGTCAACCCGAAACCATTTATATTTAAAAGTTTAGAAGTTAACCTTCTCTCCGTTGCGTAATATTTCCTGTTCGGTTGTATAAATTTTGCTTCTTAAGGCATCTAAATAACTATCAAAAACTTTAGCCTGTGAATGGTGCCCCTTCATTTTACCCGATTTGGTACACCATTTGGATGGTTCAACATACTTCCTGGTAAACTGCTCAATTCTTTTTCCTTCGATTGTAATTCTGAAATAAACAGGAAGCAAATTATTTCTCGTTATTGAAGGTTTTCTTCCATGAAATAGTATGCTAATTTGTGTACTCATTTTAGTTTCATTTATTTAACAAAATAATGTATCAAAAAACGGGAGATCGATTCTCTAAAACCATTATCAGTAAAGTGAGTTCGATTAACTCGGTTGATCAAATTACAGTGGAATTCACTTCAACCGAATTTTCACCTTTTGAATTGACCTTATTTGGTATAAATTGGAGGGCGAAGCATAAAAAAAGCCCATAAAACTTACATTTTACAGGCTTTCTGATACTTTTAAATGATTTTCAGCGAAGAGTTAGGGATTCGAACCCTACCACAAAACCCCTATTATATCAACAGTCTGAGTCGGTTGAAAAAATTTACTCACCGAATCACTCACTATTTTTTTATCGCTTTATAGCTGCAATGCTATGCCACAAATATAAGCAAAATTGCAAACCTCTTTTATCCATTGTGGGTGAAAAATAGGCTCTATTTATTAACATTATTTATAAAAATTGAACTCCTTTCATAATAACTAAACGAAGGATTATATCGAATATATCCGCATTTCTCCAATTGCTTTATACATTTATGGTAAGTAGCAAAACTATTTACATGAGCCAATTCCATAACACTTTTGCGGCTTATTGGAAATGGATTGACTAATTCATTTTTGTGCCACAATAAGACAAGCGTCATATAGATACTAAAACGCCAAACGTTGAGGCGTTTGTCATTAAACAAATATGAA
>JBKJRY010000412.1:0-3020 GCA_046593045.1 Chitinophagaceae bacterium
ATCTATCTGCAGACTTCGTTTCTTATGAGCATAGCAGTGCATCATTTTATTAAGATGGAATTATTAAACATTTTAAGCCAAAGCATTATAAAAGTTTGTAGGTTGAGCTTATTATAATGTAAATTCCTGAGATGTTGACCCACCGTTCCTGCATGTTGACCCACCTGGGAAGCGGGCAATAATTGTAAGAGCTAAATGAGTGATAAAAGTACAATGTGTTATTAATATGTTTTTACTTTTTTTCTTCTAAGCGATTCTCCTTTTAGTTCGATACGGTGTGCATCAGCTGTCAGTCTGTCAAGTATCGCATCGGCCAGTGTAGGATCATTAATATATTCATACCATTTGGCTACTGGTAACTGTGATGTAATAATGATACTTTTTTTTCCATAGCGATCTTCCAACAACTGCAATAGAGTAAGGCGTACTTCCTGACTTAAGTTTTGCAATCCAAAGTCGTCAAGTATAATAAGGGTTTGGCGCTCCAGGTGATTTAGTAATTTGATGTAAGATCCATCCAGTTTGGAGAGCGTAACCTTTTCTATTAAGCGATTCATGTTAAGATAAATGGTTTTATATCCCTGAAGACAGGCCTGGTGACCGAGGGCACAGGCCAGGTAACTTTTTCCGCAACCGGTGGAACCGGTGATTAATACATTTTCGCCCTGTTGCAGGTATCGCCCTTCAATAAGTGTAGCCATTTGTTGTTTGCTGAGGTTGCGTGCAAGGCCACATTCTATTTGCTCCACGGTAGCGGGTAAACGCAGTTTTGCCAGTTTAAGATACCAGGCAGTTTTTTCATTTTTGCGGTTAAGGTCTTCGGACTGTATTAATTGTGCTACCAGGTCATGTCCGTCGAGTTGCTGATTCAGTGGGAGTTCCAGTTGTGACCGGTAAGCATGATACATGCCCTGGAGCCGCAGCTGTTTCATTTGTTCAAGTGTTTGAGTTGTGTTCATTTGCATTTGTTTTTAATTATGATTATTGATAGTGATCCTTTCCCCTGATGTTATCATGAAGGGGTATGGTGGTATTGTTTTGAAGAACCGTTATTTGTTTATCAAGCCCGCGTTCCAAAATATTTTTGATCATCGTATAATTAGTCCGGCTTCCCTGGAGTGCCCTGTTGCAGGCGGCTTCAAGGCGCTGTACACTATACTTTTGTTGTAGCATAAGCATCCCAAAGCAGGCTTTGTAGTTCTGTTCGATATAAATACTGTTTTCCAACATCAGGCTAGCTGCCTGCAAGGTAGCTGTGCCGATACGGGTAGCCTGTAACAGGAGGTCTTCTTTATTCCAGCCTTTAATAGTTTGCATGCGCTGGTGATGCGGGGGCATATGATCTGCAAGGGTCGTGTATGCTTTGCAGTGAGCTTTACGCACATGCAGTGCAATACGCTCTGTATTCAGGTATACCTCTACCACCCGGCTGTCATAAAGTACTTTCACCTTTTTGCCAACATATTGATACGGGACACTGTAATAGAGATGATCTTCTGAGAGTTGAATATGATAGTTACGCTGAACAGTAAGTACAACCACTTTTTTGGGGCTAAACGATTCAGGTGGTAACGGTTTCAATAAGCCCTGTTCATGTGCATCATAAAAATACCAGCGACTGTAAGCGGTATTTTTATAAGGCTTGTTATTGAGTAAATACAGTTGCCGTGCCATGGCTTCATTGAGGCTTTGTAAACTGGTAAACTCCTCGTTTCTTAATGGGGCATATACATGTGCATACACAATACTGACTGCCCGTTCCACCATGGCTTTGTCACGCGGGCTATAAGGGCGTGTAGCGCTAAAGGTCGTAGCATAATGTTCGCTAAGCTGGTAGCATATATCGGTAAACACAGGTTCATAGCGGCTCGGTCGGATAACGGCAGTCCTGAGGTTATCACATAAAATAGTAGCAGGTACACCCGCATAATATTTTAGCATGCTGTTTATGCATTCAGTAAAGTCTGCCGTTTGCTGACTATGCACAGCCTTGCAAAATATCAATCCGCTATAAGGAAGTATGGATACAAACACCTGGCACTCTATAACCTCTCCGCTGTACACATCAACATAACGTTGCTTCTTACCTGCAAAGTCAATCATGATCATATCAGCCGGCTGGTATTCGAGGTGCATAGATACATCTGCGTTTTTCAGATGCTGCTTTAAATGATAGCAATAACGGCTATAGCTATACCCATCAGGGTGAAGTGTCATATATTCCTGCCACAGCAGTTGACGGGTTACACCTGTCTTTGATAACTCAGCCTGGCAACCAGCAAAATGCTGACTCAGTTCCTGGAGCCGTACGGCATCGTGTTCTAACTGGTCATTATTATAGGCCTTATCTGCAAGGTCTTTGTTAGAAAGCGCCTGGCTGTTTTCATCACTGGTTATGGCGGGTAAAATTGAAAGATATTTACGAACGCTGTTACGGCTTATACCCGTTCGCCGGGCTATCTCCCTAATGCCAATACCATCGCATTTAAGTTGAAGAATTTGTTTTAATTGTTCCATTACTACTGGCTTTTGTGACATGCTTCCTTTTTTAAGTAAGGAGCAAAAAAACATCATTAAAGCACCGGACAATTATTGATACTGGTGGGTCAACATGCAGGAATGACAGGCTGGCTACCAAATATTTTATTTACCTCCACAGGTGGGTCAACCCCGAAAAGTTCGGGGCAGGCTATGCAGGAATGAACGCATCCATGGAAAAAAACTCAGGGGTGGGTCAGCATGCAAGAATGGTGGGTCAACATGAACAGGAATGGTGGGTCAACATGGTCAGGAATCTATACCAATGGGAGAAAAAGTAATTAACGGAGCAGTTTATACTCCCAACCACATCAAGAATTTCATAGTCGAGCACTCATTAAAAAAAATTGATAAACCGCATCAAGAGATTTTAGCAGCAGACATTGCTTGTGGTTGCGGAGCATTTCTTTTTACGATTGCTAACAAATTAAAATCCGAAACAGACAAAACATTTCATCAGATATTCAAAGACAACATCTTTG
>JBKJRY010000429.1:0-23378 GCA_046593045.1 Chitinophagaceae bacterium
TCTCTCACCCTTTCCTGAGAATCTGTACTGCCCCTTTTTAAATTTTTACCTGTATTTGCTTTTGACATAATGCAAATATACAACTTACAGACTAAATTATGCTCTTATTAATAAGAACGACAACCATTGAAAGATGGGATGATTAAGTTTAGTTCATTGATGTATTTGATTCTTCAAATACATCAATGAGAAGAGCCGTGTGCATTGAGAGGTGCAAGCACGGTTGTGCGTCCAGCAAAGGTGGACATATCCAGTGGGTGCGAGTCCCATCAGAGTAAAAGTCAAAGCTCTGTAGCTAAATGACATGGGTGGAAGAAATGAAGCTCATGAAGCTCATTGACAAGTGATCTGTAAAGCAGATCATGCAAGTTGCCAGGCCATAACGAAAGTGAATGCACAGATAGCCTCGAAAGTGATTAAATCCGGCAGGCCGAGCTACTGACCGTGTAGCGAAGGCAGCATGTCTCTCCGAAACTGACTGAAACGGGAAACGACACGGCTGGCGGGGTGGTAGCAATAGCATGGTAACAAGGATATGTACCGCAACTGGAGATACCCTCCTCATCCCGGGAAGAAAGGACCGGAGCAAGGTAAGTTCTATAACTTGGTAACAAGGAAATGAGCTGAAGATGAGAGGGAGTCGGATAGGAGAATAGTAGCTAAGAAGTTCCCTAATAGGAATGGAGCGAAGTCTCCTTACTAATGATAATCTTCTAACAAAAACGGGAGGCAAAGACGACAATGATAAAAACGTCTATTACATTGCAGGAACTGAGAAGGAAGATATATCTGAAAGCGAAGGCTGACAGAACCCATCGCTTCTGGGGTTTGTATGTACATGTATGTAAAGAAAGTACACTCACTGAATCGTATCAGTTGGCCAAAAGAAATAATGGGGCACCGGGTATTGATGGAATGACCTTCGATGATATTGAAAAGGGAGGGGTGGAAATTTTTCTGCGGGACATACAGGAGCAACTGGTTAAAGGAACTTATCAACCAGTCCGCAACCGGATCAAAGAAATACCAAAGGCCAATGGAAAAACCAGAAAGCTGGGCATTGCGACGATCCTGGACCGGGTGGTACAAGGGGCTGTGAAACTAATATTGGAGCCAGTATTTGAATCAGATTTTCAGGAAGGCAGCTATGGTTACCGGCCAAAAAGGACTGCCCATCAGGCGATAGAAAGAGTTGCCGAAGCTGTAGTAAAAGAAAAGACACGAGTGATTGATCTGGATTTGAAAAGTTACTTTGATACAGTGAAGCATCACATTCTGTTATCAAAAATTGCAGAGCGTATAGCAGACGAAAAGATACTGCGTTTGGTGAAACAAATGCTCAAGGTTGGAGGAAAAGAAGGAGTTCCACAAGGATCCGTTCTATCACCCTTATTAAGCAATATCTACCTCAACGAAATGGACAAGATGCTTGAGAAAGCAAAGGAAAGCACACGAGAGGGAAAATATACGCATGTAGAGTATGCACGATTTGCAGATGATGTTGTGATCCTGGTGGATGGGCATCCTAAATGGGATTGGCTCTGGGCTGGTATTAACAAGCGGCTGAGAGAGGAGCTGAATAAATTGCAGGTACACATCAACGAAGAAAAGACCCGGCAACTGGATTTAGTCAAAGGAGATAGCTTCGGCTTCCTGGGCTTTGATTTTAGGAGACTAAAAACGAAGACGGGCAAATGGAGAGTAAACTATCAACCCAAGATGCAGGCCAGGTCAAAAGTGATAGAGAAAATAAGAGATGTGTTCCAACGATTCGAATCGCAACCACTGACAAGGGTAAGAGACCTCATCAATCCGATACTAAGAGGCTGGGTACAATATTTTAGGATAGGGAACTCAAGCAAAGTTTTTGGATATGTAAAAGACTGGTTAACCCGGAAGATCCGAAGGCCTCTCATGAAGGCCAAAGGAAAACAGGGCTTCGGCTGGAAGCAATGGAGTACAAAGGGATTGTATGCTGTGTACAATATATACAGTGACTTTAAACTATCCCCCAGGAAAGTTGCCCCGGCACGATAGGCTATAAACTTTTAAAAGAAATCATTAGGAAAGCGCAGTGCGTTAAATGCGCACGCTGCGTTTGACGAGGCGGGTGGTGGAAACATGATCAATGATTGATTGTTGCGCCACTGCTCGACCCTACCTGTGGAGGGCTTGGGCTGAAATGCCCTTGCCTATCCGACTGTTCTCCCTTTCGTTAGCGCAAGTTTGATAGCCTGGCTTTGTGCGCAAGCTATACTTCCCGTAAAGACGGGACAGGTGTGCTTGTAGGCTATTGGAGGGGCCGGCTAAGGGGTGGAAATATTTAAGAATAAAATCTTCAAGCTATGTTCCAAGAATTTTAATGATAGTGCCCTTTGGCAATTTTTGGGTTAACTCCATTCCATTGAGTATAGCAATTTCCTTGACCCGGGCGGCAGGCACTCCATAATTTTTTAATGCCTGCTCCAGCGTGATTGCTGAGTTGAGGGTTTTGAGGCGAATGCGCTCGGGCTTTTTATTCAATTTTGATTGATCAGTTACCTGTTTGAAACCCTGCATGGTACTGGTAAAATAATTATTGAACTCGTTGAAGTCCGGTGTGGCGGACACACCCAAAAAATGGTAAATAAGATCTCCGTATTGCACCAGGTACGAAAGCACCCTCAGGTCTTGTGCCTGCTTCCCCTGCTGCGCCTGGGGAGATGAAAGCATTGCAATGGCGGACAAGCCGTTTACCGAGGTTTGTTTTGTATCCAGCAACTGGAGGCTGTTTTGCTTTATTACCGCGTTGGCAGCATCCTGTAAAGTAGCTCCCTGGCCCAACGTCAGCATCATCAAAGCTTTACCGCTTTTTGGTGCCATCTGTACTCTCTGCGGAGTATTTTGGTAGTTCCATCCTGCCGGAACAGGAAACTGGAATTTAAATTCCGGGTGGTAAAAAACATCCTTTTCCAGGTACCCTTGCCTGGGGTCTTCACCGTAAACAATGCCTTCAATTTTTTTAAGATAGTTATCACGGTCCACCTCCGGGCTTTTCAGCTTTAGTTTATTTTGCCACTTGGCTGCAAGTTTATTTACCGTAACATTCCTATCGCCCGGGTTAGGATGGGTAGAAAGAAATTCCGGCAAGGCTTCGGCTTCCGATTTTTGTGAGTTTCTTTCAAGTGTGATAAAGAAATCTGCCATCTCTCTTGCATCATAGCCCAGCTTCGAAGAATATTCTACACCGAGCTCGTCGGCCTGCCGCTCGGCATCCCTGCCAAATTTCAAAAATAAGAGGCCCAGCCCCTGCGAGGCGGTCTCTGCAAAACGGCCAAGTTCAGGATTAATAATAACCCCGGCTATAATTCCTAATTGTCCAAGCAATGCATTACGTTGCTGGGCTACGGTGTGGCGTGCTGCCACGTGCCCGATTTCATGACCCAGTACTCCCATCAGCTGCGCCTCGTTATTAAAGCTTGCCATGATGCCCCGGGTGAAATAAACGTAACCACCCGGTACCGCGAATGCATTTAAAACATCTGAATCTAAAATTTTAAACTCGTAATTAAGATTAGGCCTGTGCGATATAGCAGCAAGCTTTTTCCCCACCTGGGTAATATGTGCCTGCAAATCTTTATCAGGATAAAGACCATACTGGGCAACAATCTGTGGATCTGCATCTTTGCCCATGGCGATCTCCTGCGCTTTGGACATGAGTACCACCTGGTTCTTACCCGTAACAGGATTGCGGGCGCAATTTTGAAATAAGAATAAGCTGGAGGAAAGACACACAACAATGGCAAATTTTTTTCTCATATCAATCGATTTAATTAATTCTAAAATTTACAAAGATGATACCAAAGAGAAAGGCTTATGGTAATAGAAATTAAACTGTTACTCACTGAGCGCAGGTGTGGAAATAGATAAGCTATTGAATATTTAAAGTTGGCCTTTATCAATATGTAAACATCAACAATATTTTGTTGGTGACAAGAACAACAAAAGCGAGAGCTAATTGCCGAATACAACAGGTTCTACTGCAAAAAGCCGCTTCTAAATTTGAAACAGCTCTCTTTAATATTATGTAAGCCTTAAATAATTTACTGCACAAATCCTTTAATAAGATCCAGTAAACCTCCGCCGCCATTTCGTTGCTGTTGTTGCTGTGCGCCACCAGTGAGGCTTTTTATAATGTCCATGATGCCGCCACCGGCTGGCTGGCCACCACCTGTTAACTGTTGTAGCATATCCTGTAAACCGCCGCCACCAGCGCTTGGAGGGACCGTGTTGTTATCAGTTTTATTGCCGGTAATGGAGCCTAACAATTTTTCAAGCGAAAACGCCGAATCTTTAGGATCGTTAGTCTTGCCGATAAGGCTTCCAAGTACATTGGGAATAAGGCTGCCGGATAAATTATTAGCCTGCGTATTATTCATGTTGAATTTATTCATCAGTTTACCGGCAAAGTGCCCCATCATCATTGAAACAATTGGATTGCTGAGTAAACTTTTTTTATCCCTGCCACCACTGCCAAATAACGACAACAGGCTTTGCACACCTCCGCCTGCCACAACGTTTCGCAGGCCGGAAGCTACCGTATTAGTGGCTTCAGCCACTACATCATTATTATGTTCGTTGGGCACGTCGGGGTTATTAATTACAGCGTCAGTGGCTTGCCCACTTACGAGATCGAATAATTCTTTTAGCATAGTGTTTTTCTTTTAAGTTAGATAATTTTGTAAATATGAATATAGAGAATGTTCGTGACCTGCGACGAAATTCGGCTTAGTAAATAGTTGCGGATGCTGGTTGGCATCCTTGCTTTGAGAACTTAATAAGTCCTGTGTCCTGTGGGATTGAAGATTGAACATCCATTGATTTAATTGTGCGAATTTCGTTGCTTTGCTGAAAAATTGAACATCAAAGTGATTTAATCATGTTTCTATTTAATCGCATCTTTAATATTCTCCCGGTATTATGTTTATTTGTTTCCGCCTGTAATCTTCAACGAAATAGTCAAAGCAATCCAAACTTAAAAAGTATATACCCTATATATAGCAGTACTTCATTAAGAGTGGAGGATACAGGTTTGAACTATCCAAAAGGCATACGTTATGTTAACGTTGACAGAAGCTTGGGTAAGTACAAATTTTTGCACGACCCCGCAATTATTGTACATAAGAAACAGTTAATAGCCGCATGGTATAATTGCCCTCAAGAGGAAATTTCAGGAGAGTCTCGTATAAATGCAAGAAGGTCTGATGATGGAGGGATTACATGGTCGGAGGTAGAAACCATTGCGAAAGACACCAATAATTCAGGAATTTACTACGTGCCGGCGCAATTACTTTCATTCAAAAATGAACTCTTTTCGTTTGTGGGTAGGATGACCGGGCATGACCGCATTGTTAATACGGTGATGTACAAATATAATGACTCCACAAAGCACTGGAACGAAATTGGAGCAATAGCTGACCTGTTTCTCCCCAACTGCACGCCCCAAAAGCTGGAAAATGGCAATTGGATTATGGCAGGAAGAGTAGCTTTAACCTTGGGCGAACTTCCATTAACTCCAGCAGTTTTGATAAGTAATGGGGACGATATTGAAAGCTCCTGGAGAATAGTTAAACTTCAACCCGAAAAATTCAGAAAAGACCAATACCCTGAAACAACGGTGATTACAGATGGAAATACATTATACGCTTTCACGCGGGTTGATAGCCGAAAATATATCCCCAAGTTTTATGTAAGCAAAGATTTTGGCGAGACGTGGACCCAAATTGAAAATCATAACTTTCGGGCTGTTTCATCCAAATTGTATGCAGGTACATTAAGCACCGGCCAAAAGTATGCAGTTTTTAATTATCCGATGTCAGGCGAAATAAATGCACGTGGTGTTTTGGCTTTATCACTTTCTTCTGCAAACGAAGTGGGACTGAAATTTTCCAGGATACTAAAAATCAGATCGAGCAAAATACCCGATAGCCCAACAGATTCGCATTATCCCCGCGCCCTGGAATATGATGGAAAGCTATATGTTATTTATACAGCCGAGTTTGCGGGGGAAAATAAAAGACAATGTGAATTAGCAATTATTCCAATAGAATCATTAACCTTTTAAACTCATCGGCTCAGCCTTTCCGCTGATATAACCTGATGCCTCTAAATTCAGCCAGGTATTTTTAGCCATCGTTTATTCCGTTTCCTTTAGGAAATCTTCCCAAAAACCGGTAGATGCTCATACAAATAATGGTGGCTTCAGAAAGAAAGCTTATCCTTCCACTCGTGAGAGCCTCGCCTGATCTTTGATTAGACAGCGCAGGTGTGCGTTGTGGTAAAGAGATTTATTTTTTAATTCATGGGCAGAAATATAAATTTCATGACCGCCAAATTTCGTAATAAAATAAGCGGGTTGGGAGTGCAGAGGACCATAAGAGATTTCCTGGGGGATGAAAGGATTAATTGTTTTAAATCACAGTTGGTACATAGCAGCACAAGTACGCCGGGCACAGGCTAAGCCGCATACTTATACCTTACGCTAAAAGGTGCAAAATTTGTAGCCAACGTTTAGTGGGGGAGGAAACTTTTTTTGTAAATTTGTTATCTACATTAACAGACCTTCTTTAAAAAAACTAAATTAATTGCCATGCCTATTATTGAACTGCAGATCAAGACGGCTGCTTTCCTTACCATGCAAAGGAATGTGCTTCGCAACCTAGCCATTTGTCCTCCTGCTTTACCCTCGGTATTTGGCGTTCAGATCGTGATGGACCGCATTGAAATCGGCAACAGTGCATTGCGGCATAATAAGCCGGCAAACTTTACCACGTTGTATTCTGAAGATGGTGAGTTGATACCAACGCCTTACCAGCCAAAAGGAAGTCAAACTCAACTGGCGCAGGATGTCACGGTCTATCTTACTACGTTGGCAGATATTGTTGCAAATCCGAACAGTACCCCTACGCTTGTTCCGTTTACGGCTACACTTGTGTATGACCTTAATTTTTTCCCGTTCGAAAATGAAGGGGATTCATTTGACCATTCATTTGACGGACTTGAGCACGATTGTATTTTGCAAGCCGGCATCAGCTCAGTAGAGTTAGGCCCTCTTCCTTTTTTACCACCCAATTTTAGCCCCCTGAGCACACTGCCACTAGATATAGTGGAACAGATAAAGCAGTTTATGCTGCAGCAGCTAAGGATATTTGCCCCCGGCGGTTCAGCACCCGTAGGCCTTAATGCGCTGCCTAAGCAAATGCGCTTTATAAATGCGGGCCTTAGCGTGGATGCGCACATGCAGTTTATAGCAATGAGGGTGCAGGTGGGCGGCGGCTCTAATATGAATGTTGACCGCCCATGGACTTCCTTTTATAGCGGTATAATTGACAACAGGCTGCAGGAAAATGACTTTGCGTTTTTTATTGAATCGAGCCTGCTTACAGAAAAATTGAAGTACGAGGTGTGGAGTAACCTGCCTACGGACGATAACCTGGAAACATTTCCCAATTGTGTGTATACCCATTCGGAAGGCAAAGCAGTGCTTACCATTGATGTGCTCATAATCTACCACCTTTATAGAAACCGCTACCTTGATATTGATGTCACGGTAGAGGCTGACCCAAAGGTTAGTATTGAATTAACGATTGCTCATCCCAACGAGGTAACGGTTGACTTTGATTTTTCTCACCTGCTGGATAGCGACGATCCTCTTGTGAATTTTGTGCTCGGTTTCGTTAAGACCCTTGGCATACCGCTGCAGGAAATATTGTTTACCCTGGCAGGTAATTATATATTGCCCGAACTGACGGATAATGTGTCGGATAATTGCAAAAAAACTTCTGATACACACATACAATGCTCCAAACAAATTAAAACACCGCTGGCACCCGGGAGCCTGCAAACCACCCTTAGCAAACTGGTGACTTTTGATGACGGGCTGGCATTTGCCGGCACGCTGAATGTAAAAGATCTTACCGCCGCTGTTGTTTCCACCGCTGTGAGGGATTTTAAAATTACCGTTCCTTCTATTTCGTGTGGCCCGGCAAGCATGGCACTGGTAGCTGCTTTCCGGGAGGACCCAACGGGTTTTGGAGTGTTGACTGCAAAGGGTTTTATACAAAACTCCGGCACGGCTCCCATGAGGTTATGCCCTCCGCTAATTGTGCTGCGGGGCGCGGGAGGACCTTTTCCTGTACAAAATATGAAGCCCGATGGTAACATGGCGCCTTTTGATATTGCCATAAACATCGCCGCCCCTGATGCCACTTATTATAACGCCCCTTACCCGTTGGACCTACTGCTGAAAACTTCGGGCGGCACCCGGTTACTGCGTTTTAGCCCACCCCCTGTAATTACGCCTCAGGATTTTGAAAAGCTTGCTGCGGGGCTGCTGGTGAAAATAGGCAACTGCGAAGTGCTGGTGGATGAGTGGGCACGGCTGCATCGTGGCTACAACCCCCTGTGGAGTCCCCGCCCCGGTGAGGCAGAAACTGCGAAGCATCAATGGGAGGTTATCGTTACCGGCTTAAGGGCAGGTGAGAAAGTGGCTTTGTTGGATGTCCAGAACAGGGAAATTGCTTCGGCTGTGAGCAGCGGTGGAACCATGCGCCTTATGACTATTGTGCCGCCCGCAGCAGAAAAAGAGATATCCATCATGCACACCGGGAGGCAATCGGCAGTTGCTGCAATTGAATCAATGTTCACTAATACTGACGAAAAACAACGCGAAGGAACAAAAAAAGGAATAGAGGTAAGGCAGACATTGTTGACCTACAAGGGATCTATGCCGCTGAGGGGAAAGTGTAAAAAGCTGCTTGCGGTGGGCTATGGCGGAAGGCAATGTGTGGCAGCGGTGCTACAGGACAATGTTATGCTCTACGATTTTTCTAAACAAAACATGCCTGTGGCCACCCGGTCTTGGAAAGTGTATGGCGTGCGGGGCGTTATAAACTGGCTGGGTGGGATGTTGGCTTATGGCGATGAAGGCATGCAATGGTGCAACTACGGCAATAGCAATAGAAATACCAGCACCGAATATGTGTGTACGCCAATAAAAGATGTAGCAGTACATGAAAGAAATCTTTACGCAATTATGGCTGAAGGAATACGGGTTTATTCCGCACGCCTGTGCCAGGTAGCATCTGCCAAAGTGGAACATGCGGAAAGCATAGTTGCGGCTGGTGATAAGCTTATTATTGGTGGAAAGCGCGGAATAACTATTGCAAACCGCGAAGATCTAAAGCATTGTCATAATCACATGGAAGAACTTGATATCACCAGTTTAAGAGCCACTTTTGTAGGCGAGCCGGGTCTGTTTGTAGCCCAAATGGCAGATGGAACCGCCAAAGCTTTCCGCCTCAGTGAAGATGCTCCTGAAGTGGTTTCCGACTTTGCTGAAGCGCCATGGCACAGCAAGACTGTTAGATTGGGGGACTTGATTGTTAAGGTTGCAACTGACGATAGCATATTTGATTTGTACAAGGTCGGGCAAATGGAGCTTGCATAATTTTTAGCATTTGGCATAGCATTCTATTCATGCCCTCCTTGGGTGTGTCACAAATTAAAGATCAGGTTGTTCTGTTGCCACATATTGGTCCAGGTAGATAAAAAGTTTTGTTATAGCAAGTTTGGTAGCAAAGCATTCTGCGAAAGCCATACTTCCCGCAAAGACGCGACAGGTGCGCGTTGTAGTAAAGTGATTTATATTTTAATTCATCAGCAGAAAGTATAGTTCATGACAGCGATAAACTCAGCGGGGGAGGATCCGATGATTGCCAAATATTTGCCGGGGTCAATTCCAGCTTTAGTTTTTGCATTTATTCCAGGTAGCGACTCTTATTAAAAAATGAAGATGATTATTTAGTACTTTAGTAAGGCTTTTCATTGATTCTTTATGGAGCAATCAACACGTCGCTTAGCCGCAATTCTTTTTACCGATATAGTTGGTTCTACTTCAATGATGCAGAAAGACGAACAGGTTGCAATGTCGGTCCACAAGCGTTATACTGCTGTTCTCAAGCAAAATGTTTTATCACACGGCGGTGAAATTCTGAATGATTTTGGAGACGGAAGTCTTTGTTGCTTTTCAAGCGTTACAGAGGCTTTACGCTGTGCATTGGGAATGCAACAACAATTTCAGCAGGAACCAAAAGTGCCGCTGCGCATAGGCTTGCATGCACGAGAAATTATTTTTGAAGATGGAAAAGTATTTGGCGATGGCGTCAATATAGCATCAAGAGTGCAATCACTTGGTATAGCAAATTCAATTTTATTTTCTTCGGAGATTTGTAGTAAAATTAAAAATCAATCTGAGTTTAAATTTGTTTCACTTGGCAAATTTTATTTTAAGAATGTAGATGAACCAATGGAGGTTTTTGCTTTGGCCAATGAAGGAATAACTGTACCTCATAAAAAACAAATTGAAGGTAAGCTTCACAAAGAGAAATCCAAAAGAAAATTGCTGATTGGAATAACCGCATTGGTCATTCTTACAGTCGTAAGTTTTTTTATTTATAGGTACTATTTTACAAATATTCTATTTAACGAAAAAGAGAAATCTATTGCGATTCTGCCATTTGACGTAACGGGCAATAATGAAGATAATCTTGCTTCAGGCCTTGTGGAAGATATTTTAGTTCACCTCTCGAAGATTAAAGAATTTGATAAAGTAATATCAAACAAATCATCATCTCAATATAGAAATACAAAAAAGAATATAAAAGAAATCGGTGAAGAGCTTGGGGCTGTTTTTCTTGTTACTGGGACTATTCAGCAAAGTGGTGATAAAATTCGTGTAAGCTCTCAATTGATAGATAGCAGGAGCGGTAAAACAATTTGGGCAGACGATTATACAAAACAAAACGTAGGGATTTTTGATTTACAAACCGAGCTTGCCAGGCAAATTGTTACAGCGCTTAAAACACAAATAACACCGGAGGAAAAAATAGGTCTATCCAAGCGATATACGGATAACGTGGAAGCTTATCGGTTTTATAGAAAAGGCCGGGCGTTTTGGGATCTGCGATCAAAAGCAAGTTATGACAGCGCCGAGGTTTATTATAATAAAGCAATTGACCTTGATCCGGAGTATGCACTTGCTTATTCAGGTATCGCAGATTGTTATACTTTCAATCAGAAAGGTTTATCACAACCTGAATCGATACCGATTGCGAGGGATTATGCAAATAAGGCGCTTTTAATCGACAGCACATTGGTGGAAGCACGAACAACTATTGCATTTATTCAATCTCATTATGATTATGACTGGGAGGGATCAATTGTTTTATTTAAAAAAATAATAAATGAAAATCCAAACTATTCCATTGCACATTTATATTATGGCAATGTATTACTTACGATAGGCAGATTTGATGAAGCGTTTTACGAAAAAAAAAGCACTTAGTCTCGATCCGCTCTCAGGTTTTATTAACTATGTTTTAGGCAGGGATTATTACCTTGCCCGGAAATATGATTCTGCAATCAATCAATTACAAAAAAATCTAACCCTGAATCCAAAATTTATAAATTCCAACGTTCCTTTGGGAGAGTCTTTTGTGCAAAAAAAACTTTACGATAAAGCTATTGAGGCCTTTTCCCGGTTCCCTAAAATTTCCTGGGATTTAGGTTCTAACGGTCTTCTGTTACTTGCCTATACTTATTCCTTTGTGGGAGATGCTACAACAGTCAAAGCCAACCTTGAAATGGTTTCGGCAGAAGACCGTCGTCGTTCGCCATACTACCTGGCTTTTGTTTACATTAGTATGGGAGATAATGCACATGCGATTTCCCAGTTAGAATATGCCTACCAAATCCGCGTCATAGATATGCTATTTTTAAAAATTGATCCTGCCCTCGATCCCATAAGAAATGAACCACGCTTTAAGGCATTGCTAAAAAAGATTAAACTGGGGTAACACAGCACGATGGGACGTTCATACCAGCATTAGCTATGACTATTTGAGATCCTGTTTTTGTGGCATAAAAAGTACAATACACTCAATTGGTATGTAATTTCCTTTACATTTCTTCACCGGTAACGCTAAAACGTAGTGGTTCAAGAAAGGCACATTAATTGATACCTATCATTACAGGATTAATATTTATTTAAAAAATTTAAAAAAGATTGCTATGGCTGACAAAAACTTAAGTAACAAATTAAAAGATGCAGCAGACGATGCTGGTACTGCAATACGTAATACTGCAAAAGATGTAAAAACAGGTGTAAAAAATGCGGCCAACAGTGCCGGTAATGAAGCAGATAAAGCCGCTAATAATGCAAAAGCAAAGAGCGGTAATATTTTTGACAAAGCGGGCGCAGCTATAAAAAATACTGTTGGTGATGCAAAGACTTCCTCTAAGAATGCAGCAAATACTGCAAAAAACGAATCGGAAAAGGCGGCCAACAACCTGGATAAGGAAGCAGAAAAGGCATCACGCAAATAGTAGCATCATTTACACACTCTTTTAAACCGGGCATCCTTCCCGGTTTTTTATTTCCTGCAAGATAATTTTTGAGGCGTTGTGTTTTACTAAGATTAGAAGAATAAGCCGCGAGTTGATTATTTCAACCTTAGTATGTGTTCGTGCTTCTTTGAAAGACAAACCCACACACTCATGAGAGCCGTTGTCAGGCCTGCCCCGGTCTTCGTTCGCGATCTTTTACCAACAGCTACCATTAGGATGTATCGAACTGGTTCTTTTCAAGATAACTTCCAATTAATTTTATAGACTAGTAAAATGAAGGAAGAACATTCACACTAGCCGGATTGATTTTTAACATCATCTATTTCCATCCTCTCCTGAGCGACACTCATTTAATGTTTTATCCCGTAAACTTGAAACGAAATTATAAAAAACTGAATCGGAACCTGAGGAGTCATTGGATCCGCCGGAGCACGGACATTATATCAGTGATTTCTAAGAACTCCTTAAAGCAAACTCAGGACAGCGCTGCTTTCTGGGTTGGATGTTAATAATGAGCGCTGGGTTAATCCTGAACCTGGTAGACTTAACAACAAAGTAATACCTTTACTATCATTCACTAATAATCTTGACAGTAATGATGTGACGCTGGTTAATAACAAAGCAATTAATTTAATCATGTCAGGAGATTCGGCAGAATGTAATATAAGCACACTTGCCAGGAAGAAGGGTCTTTCCATCAACCCTGGTATCAAAACAACAAACTCCCGAAAAAACAATTTTCAACAAAAACGCAAATAAAAAATGAAAGTAACAATTCAAACAGAACCAATTGGAAGTATCCCAAGACCTGCCTATTTGCAGGAAGCAATGGTAAATTTTGCTAAAGGTAAAATCACTGCAGCCGAAATGAATTTGCTTTTTGACAAAGCAACGAAAGAAACAATTTCAGAACTTGAAAAAACAGGTTCACCGGTAATTTCAGATGGCGAGCAATCTAAACCAAGTTTTGTGACCTACCCTTTGCAAGGTTTCAAACATTTTGCTTCGGATGGTGTAGTTATACCATTTGAAGATGGACATTCAAGGCAATTGCCAAAACTATCGGGCGGACCTTTTCATTACACGACTTTCGCAAATTCATATCTCCAGAAAGCAAAACCTTTTTGTTCTGTGCCTATCAAACAAGCCGTTATTTCTTGTTCTGCAATGAGTTTACTTTACCCACCGGAAGGAATTGATGGATATTCAAGAGAACAGTTCCTTACAGACCTTGTTGATGACGCAGAAAAAGACATCAGAACTTGTTTAGAAAACGGTGCGCATAATGTCCAAATTGATTTCACAGAAGCAAGGCTTGCTATAAAATTAGACCCTTCAAAAGGATTGCTTTCGGCCTTTATTGATTTAAACAATCGGGTTCTGAATAGATTTACACCGGAAGAACAACAAAAAATTGGTGTTCATAGTTGCCCGGGCGGTGACCGTGACTCAACACATAGTGCCGATATTCCGTACACAGAATTATTACCATTGTTATTCAAACTCAACGCAGGTAATTTTTATTTGGAGTATGCCGCCGAGAAGAACAAAATAGAAGTTTTAAAATGTATAAAGGAGAGTATCAGACCTAATCAAAAAGTTTTTTTAGGAGTAACCAATGTAATTAACTCAAGAGTAGAAACGCCGGAAGAAATTTGCGATTTAATACTTGAGGCATCTCAATACATTCCAATTGAACAAATTGGGACAACCGATGACTGTGGATTTTCACCATTCGGTGATGACACTTCAACAGCAAGGGAAATTGCATTTTCAAAAATACGGGCAAGAGTAAACGGAACGAAATTGGCGGAAGAAAAACTTTCAAAATAAAGTAACAAACAAATTAGCGCTCGGGCTGTCGAATTTCAAATGGCAGTTCTTCGTAAATCCCCAACGTTCTAAAAAATCCAAAGCAAAACATAACCAATGAAAATCGGACTCTTAATAATCAGTACAATCATTTTATCATGCGGAATGAAAACTAACAATGAAGAACCAAAGCAAACATCTTTGCCGATAACCGGAACCTGGAAACTCATTTCGGGCACTACTATAGAAAAGGGTGATACTGTAGTTACTTATTACACAAAAAATTTGTCATTTATAAAAATTATTAATGACCTGTATTTTGCTTTTTTAAGCCATGATACCAATAAAGGAAAAGATTCCTCTGCGTCTTTTAGTGCAGGAGGAGGCAGTTATTTGCTTCAAGATAGTTTATACACGGAGCATTTGGAATATTGCAGCGACAGGCAATGGGAAGGCAATGATTTTACATTTACTATTAAAATAAATAATGATACACTAACTCAAAGTGGAATCGAGAAAGTAGACAGTGCCGGAATAAACAGGCTGAATATTGAGGTATATACCAGGTTGAAAAAATAGTTTTATACTACCACTGGTCGGATGAGGTTCCTGATTTTGTGGTTCGTATCTCAACAACCATTTTTGTTGTGTTTCGTAGACACGAACCACGGGAACACCTGCACTACTTCTACGTTTTAGTAAAGAAATTTGTATTTCTAATTCATGAGTAGAAAATATAAATTTCATAATAGCGATATACTGTATTTTATGGAAGAGAGGAAGATTGGAACTACAGCAGTGCAAGAGATTTTTGCGGTATGAAAGGATTAATTGTTTTAGGTTACTGTTAGTAAGTACTAGCACAAGTACGCCCGGCACAGGCTAGGCGACATTACAGGTTCAAAACACCTACGCTGGCGGAAGGTTACCAGTTAACTTTTTTTCATACCAGGGTAAACAAATCCTTAATTTTATGATCTTCAAAATAACTACTATGAAAACAAAATTCATTTTGAGTATTTCTGTTATCCTGCTGTCTTTGTATTCGTATGGATGTGCCGGGAATAACACGGACGTTGCATATGAGCAGCAAGACACTACAAAGTTACCCCCGGTGGAAACTAAAGAAGGCAATACAAATTATAAGCCTGCATTTAGTGGACAGACAAGAATCGCCGCGGCAAAAACAGTAACTCCTTATAAAACGGAAAAGATTGCCGAAAAACTAGGAAGGCCCTGGGCGGTTGTTCCTATGCCCGATGGGCGTTTGTTGATCACCGATAAATCTGGTTATATGCAAATTCTCGATGGGAATGGCAACCTGGTAAAAAAGATTACCGGCTTTCCATCAGTGGAGGACGGGGGGCAGGTTGGAATGCTGGATGTAGCATTGGATCCGGATTTCTCAAAAAACAAAGCCATTTATTGGTCTTATGCTGAAAAAAGCAGCAGCGGAAACCTGATGGCGGTTGCCAAAGGGCAATTGAATGAAACGTCGTCAACGGTTGAACATCCTGTTGTTATTTTTCGGGCCACACCTGCATTAAACAGCAAGGCACATCTTGGTTCCCGGTTGGTATTTGATAAAGACGGAAACCTGTTTGTAAGTACCGGCGAGCGATCCATCCTGGAGGGCAGAAGACAGGCGCAATCGCTTGGCTCGGGCCTGGGTAAAATTTTTAAAATTACAAAAGAAGGTAAGCCTGCACCCGGCAATCCTTTCATCAATCAAAAGGATGCCATGCCCGAAATATTCGCTTATGGAGTTCGCAACGCACAAGGGCTGGATATTCATCCGGGGACCGGTGAACTGTGGGAAACTGAATTTGGCCCCCGGGGCGGTGATGAAGTTAATATAATTAAAGCCGGCAAAAATTATGGGTGGCCAGTGATCACTTATGGGATAGAATACGGGGGGCCTAAAATAGGCGACGGCATACAACAAAAAGAAGGAATGGAACAACCGGCATATTACTGGGATCCCGTGCTTTCGCCGAGTGGAATGGCATTTTATAATGGCAATAATATTCCTGAATGGAAAAATAATCTCTTTATTGGTGGCCTGAGCAGCGCACATATTGCCAGGCTTGTAATTGAAGGCAATAAGGTGGTTGGCGAGGAAAGATTATTAGAGGATAAAAAAGAAAGATTTAGGGATATAGCCTATTTCAACGGAATGCTTTATGCGGTTACTGATGGTGGTAACCTGTATAAGATCAGTAAGAAATGATTGGAGAAAGGGGGCGGGTCAGTGCAAGATGTCTCCCGCAAATTCTTGGTTCCGTGGTTCGGTGTGTCACGAACAATTTTTGTTGTGTTTCGTGAGAGAAGAACTACGGCTGGGGGAGTTCTTTTAACGCTGATTTTTTATTGGAGCATGCAGGATACGATGTTTTTATAGGGGTTCATGCAATTTTATTGCAAGGTTTCCAAATTTTGGTAGGATAAAAAAAAGCCCGCAAAAATTGAGCTTGCGGGCTTTTTTTCTATTTAAATTATAAAGAGACAATTGCACGAACGTAACCCTTAATACCTTGCAACGATGCGAATGGTCTTCTTGCTGGCCGGTCCAACAACACCAGCTTCGTCCATCATTTTTTTCATCGTGTCAGACTTCATAAAAGCATTGGCTTTAGCAGTATCTGTAAGCGCCAATACTACCATGACTTTGTGATTATCGCCGGCCTCATATCCATAGCTGCGATCTTCCATGCCATTATCCATGCGTAACTGGTGACTGCCTTCAAAGGCTCTTTTCCAGGTATCCCAGTCTTTTACAGTTACGTTGCGCATCACTCTTGTATCAGTGGGAATAGTATTAGTGGCATCGTACACCACTTTATAAGTATGGACCTCAGGCGTGCTGATAACGCCGCCATCTTTCATCGCCTTGTTTAGGCTCGGGTCTTTTGAAAAAGCCATTCCTTTATCAAGGTCATCAGCTTTTACCGCTACGAGTACGGTGTTGGAATCCGGAACCATCCGGGCTACTACATAGCTATGCGTACCAAATGCCAGGCGCACGCTGTCATGCTTGTCATAGCTCGCTTTCCATTTGTCGTAGTTGGCTACTTTGTGTGTTACCACCATCAGATTATACGGGGGATCAACTTCATAATTCGCGGCCATCGGCATCTCAGCCTGCATGGAGCCTGAATTCATATTGGTTGAATCAGTGGCCGTAGTTTCAGAGGTAGTAGATTCATTGTTACCTCCACAAGAAGATAACATAAGCGATAGCGCTGCACAAAATATGGTGCAGAACATTTTGATCTGTTTCATGTTTTTGATTTGTTTAAATATTTTAAATGAGAAAGTGCAGGTGCAGATACATAATGTAGCAAACGCGAAGGTATGCTGATTGAACTATTCAAATATCAAAAGCATTTGTGATAGCCGCAAGATACTTTGACTCTAAAGCTTCCTTTCAGCTTCGTAGGTGGTCATCCTTCTTAGGAAAGCCAATAAGCCATTCGCGAGAGCCGCCTTCTGATCTGCCCAAGGGCAAAACCATTATACTGCATTGACCTTTTATCCTCCGCCATGGTTCTATCGTGGTGGGACAAATGATTATGGCATGTTGAAACATTTCAGGCTAGTATGCTGGGGTACATAATGCATGCCTCTCGGCTAAGCTTCGTAGAAGCTGTATAAGTCGCATAAAAATAGCCCTGACATAATCAGGGCTACACAAGGTATACAACCGTCGAAGTATCGCCGTTTGCATCCTCTCGGCTTATGCAAAATTAATGAAGAAAATATTTGGAATTACAGACAGTACCTTGCGCTATTTGAGCCTTCCTGCGAATCCGCTTAGTAATAAAGTTTCCTTTGAAAATGATTATACTTTGACATTAATTGCCTGCCTGCTGATGGACTAACTGTAGCCCGACAAAAGACCGTGGCTTGAATCCCGGCCATGATTTTGAAGACGAAGTACTGTCGGCAACAGAAAGATATTTTCCAAAGTCTTTGTGCTGAAGATAGATACCTAAGAAAGCGGTTACAAAGTGTTGGTTAATATTATTTATCCGGCGCTGATCCCAGGCCGGTTCTGCATAGTGATAGTAATCCGCAAAACTTCCCGGCTTAAATAGCTCAGCAGGCGGAGGATTTGGCGCCACATTATGCCTGGCATTTTCGTAGATTAAAAGATAGCGGTTAGCATTAACGGATGATTCATATATCGCTTTGGTGCCATCTTCGTAACCTGAAACATCATCGTTGCTACCCGCAACAAAAAACGTGGGCACCTTTAAACCCTTCAATCCTTCTTTATCCCATACACCGCGTTGCATGCCCCACGGTGCAAAAGCTACCACCGCTTTTATCCGCTGATCTATGGATGATATAAAACCAGGATTACCGGCAACACGTGCGTCAATAGCTTTGCTTCCGCCTGTCATTGTTGCGAAGAAATCTTTCAATTTTTCACTATACCCTGCACCTGCAGCATTCAACACGCCATACCCGCCCATAGAATAACCTATAAGTGCAGTATTATCCGCATTAACTAATCCCTCTAAGAAATTTTCACTGTTGCTTTTGCCGGACATACCCATTTGATTAAGCACAAACAAAATATCTTTTGCCCTGTTGAGTAGAGTACTTTGAAAACCTTTGGTATCACCATGTGTAGATTCGGTATGATCAATGGCGGCTACCACATATCCTTTTGACGCCAGGTTTTCAGTAAGGTAACTTAGCAACACTCTTGAGCCTGGATAGCCATGGGATACAATCACTAATGGGTATGGGCTTGCGATTTTATCAGGTGTAGCATTACGCAATGCCCTTCCTTCAAAAGTGAAATACGTAAGCGGCCTTAAAGAATCAGTTGAACTGCCATAGGTATCATGGTAGGTTGCCAGTACAACTTTACCGATAGGAATGATTGCGGGATACCATATCTCTACGGTGAGTGGGCGATCGTACAAAGTATCCGCACCGTTTTTTGAATTGAGAATATCAATCTGACTCTTATTCACCAACGTAAGTGTTCTCACGCCTACGCTATAATTTCCTCTTAGTGCAAGTTCCGGGGCATCCGGTAATGGGTCCCCATACATAAAGGCCGTTGATGTTGCAACAGGCGCTTTACTTGTTGCACAAGCCTGCAGCAAAAAAATACTGATGATTAACAAAAGCTTTGAGGCAGCTGATTTCATTGTTTTTGAATTGAGAGAGGGTGGCTTTAAAATATGCGATAAAACTATATTTATTTTTTGAGAGCTGATTTATAAAAAATTCCCCGAAGAAAAACTGGCATTGCACTAAATTTATAATTGTAAAAATTTCATGACCGGGAAATTTTTAATAAAAGAAGCCGAATGCTAATAACCATGAGCGCATGAGATTTCTCCGGCGTGAAAGGATTAGTTATTTTAAGTTACAATTAGTATCCAACAGAACAGGTATAGCTGCCTTACCGATCCTCTGCTATGCCCTTGCGCTATCAACGGTGCAGAATGCAAATAACTATCATTTACCGGGATACACAATTCATAATCACAAAACCTTAAACAAAATTCATGTTTTGTTGTTTCTAAGTGTCTAAACAAGCAACCCTATAAGGATTATGTTTTTGAATGGGCTCTTGAGTAGTAAAACCAACATAAGAGGATAAGATCAAAAAATTAATTTTTAATTAAATCTAACAGTATATAAATAAATTTTTATGTTTAAAAAACTAACAATTGCCGACATATTGATGCTAGTTTCTGCATTTCTTTCTCTTGTCTTTTCAGAAACTCTATGGTTTATGGGAAATAGGGAAGGGGCGATTTTTGTTGGACTATGGGTGCCATCAATACTCGGGTTCGCGATTTATTTAAAATTTCTAAATGCCAACAAATGACTGAATTTATTCCATACTTTGCAGGACTGATTACATTATTATTTGGCTTTGGATTTTATTTTGCCATAAGACAGGAACCCAGGAAAAACGGCAATTGAAAATAGCAACGCACTATACTTTGTATTGTTTTAGAAAAACAAGAGTTTGTTATTAAATTGTAATTTTCCCAATTGCTTAACCGCCAGTGCCGAGTAACTTTCGAAACAGACGATCCCATATTTCGTTATTCGCATAGACATTAAATTATATAAGCGTTGTTGTCCTTAGTTTGTTACAAAGGAACTCCTTCGGAGCAATTATGAACATTTATTTATAGAGTAAAAAACTAAAACAAGAGGAATATATTTACAGCAGTGCAAGAACTTGTTATAATGAAAAGCAAGCCCGTCCTATTAAAATAGAGTTTTTATTTTAATTTAAAGCTTGTAAGTCCTGGGTTGCTCCGAAGGAGTTCCCTTGGAACAAACTCGGGGCGCTGCTTTAGGGTTTGGATGTTACTAAGGGTAGCAGGCGGCTTCCAATCAAAAGCCTCCATACCCATCGAAGCGGGGATTTACAAAATTATTTAATATGCTTCCAAACCGAAAAGAAAGGCCGAACGAGGTATAATAGTTATAATTGGAAGCGAGCTGTCGTTTTCTGGTAAAAACTTCCTGCTCTGTTACATCACCCTTCACAAGGTTTAACTGGTTGTGAACCACGCTTGCATTGAGTCGTACAAAAAAAGACAATCCACCCCCAATCCTGACATTTGTATTCGCATTGATACCCATAATGTTCAGGCTCCAGTCTCTGAAATAATTGCGGTAAAAAATGCCACCACTAAAATTTCCCCACTTTTTGTTTAAAGTAATAGCAGCCGAAAATCTGTGTCCAAAAAGAGTTTCGCGGGTCTTATTGTAAATAGTTGTATCGTAGTAGTCGCTGTAATTTACATCCACGCCGTACCGTATCACAAAAAAACGGCTGTTTACATCTTTATATTTAAATACATTGTATTCAATTGCGGGGCTGAAAAATACTTTAAATCTATAATTATCAAAAGTATTATTAGAGACACTGGTTTGGTATCCATAACTCCAATGGTCGCTGAATGACCGGACCAATGTATGATAAAGCCTGTAGTTGTGATTCTTTACCCTATACCGCGTGGTGCTTGTATCGTCTTCGTAGGTATAGACTGAATTTCGTATATCCCCATTCAGATAAAATTCTACTTTTAATTTATCGGTAGTTCGGTTTGCAGACAAGTCTGTGCTGATAACATTATTTTTATAAACATGGTCGGGATTTAACTGGCCGCTTGCCCCCACCCTGAATACCCAAAAATTCCATTTGTCATGTGGATCACTTTCGTATGGAGGTGGGGCATCGGTTGTGTCCTGCTTCATCAGCATTTTCACGCTGGATGCAAATGGCGTTTTAGCGATAAACGGAGAAAAACCCAGCTTCAAATATTGTAAAATCGTTTCACGGGTTTCATTTTGCGTCGAATTAGGCATGACGTCAAAAAAAAGTGTGTCAGTATAATTTTGATACTTATGTTGACCATAAAACCTCATTTCATATTGCATGCCACCTCCACCGTCCCTTTGGCCGGTCAGCAATACAAAAGCATCGGCAAATACCCTGTCTAATACAAAATCAACAATGGTTATCTCTGATTTAAAAAATGAGAAATCACAGTCAACCCTGCAATCAATATATACTTTTAGCTTTCTCTGTGGATTATTTTGAGCGTGTGTTATCGAAAAAATAAATACCGACATTACCAGGCCTGCAACTTTCAACATAAGCGAACCGATTACATTTTAGCTTTAAAAAGGGAGTGGCAAATATATGACTAAACCACTGTTTGAAAAATACATTTTATTCATTCTCCCCCAGCGTTATACACATCAAAATCCAGGCAGGCAGGGTTGTTGCAAGAGAAGAGGATTGGACGTATAGAAGTGCGAGAGATTTCTGCGGGATGAAAGGATTGATTGTTTTAAGTTACAATTGGTACTTAGTAGCACGAGTACGCCAGTCACAGGCTAGTCCGTATAATCGCTCTATTTGGGACTATTTGGGGGCGAAGGAAAATTTACAATTTGGTTTGAATCCCCTTGCTTACCGTAAACGGACGGAGGTAAACGGTTTTCCCGGTCATTTTCATCCAGGTTTCCACTTCCTGCATTTCATCAGGGGCAAATTGTGTTTTATGGCAATGCATGGCTTTCAATGCATTTTGCAGATCATTTTCAGATACTATAATTCGTGTAGAAAGATATTCCTTCTTCACGGGTTTCCAGTTTTGTTGCAGCACTTGCCCTGTGTGCGTCTTAAATGTGGGGAGCTGCCTAAAGATTTCCATAGGAACGCCTGTATATATAGTGATGTTGGTTTTGCAAATTCCCCGGACTGGAAAAGTTCAGTAACTATGTCGTGTACTACGCGGTGATCCATGTGGCCGTATCCACCATCCGGCCCCCAGGTAAGTACAATATCCGGCTTGTACAACCGGAAGATGCTATCCAGCTTTTGGTGCAGTGGCAAGCCGGTAAAATCCGCATCAAGTTCTCCATCATTCATTCCCAGCAAAACGGGCGTATTAATACCCATGGCCTCGCATGCACAACTAGCTTCGCCTTTGCTTGCACTAGCCAGCGCCTTACCTGCCGCGATACCAGCATGTTCCCTTACGCCATTTTCACCTTTGGTGGCTATTACCAGGTACACTTCATTTCCCTGCCTTGCATACATTGAGAGCAATGCACTCACATTAATTTCATCATCCGGGTGGGCGAACACCGCCATAATTATTTTTTTATATGCCGGCTGAGGGTTGTTTGTAAAAGAAAGCATGGTAATTATACTTAGCAAAAAAAGGAGCATTCGCATATTGATGAGTTTTTGAAGTATTGAAAATATATAATTTTCCTTAATTCAAAATGTATAAACAAAGTCTAGTTAGCCCAGTTATCTTAGCCTCGCGTTGTGGTATGCCATACTTCCCGTAAAAAACGGGACAGGTGTGCGTTGTAGTAAAGTGAGTTGCACGAATAATTTAAGAGCGAAAAGTATAATTTCACGACCGCAAATTTTTTAATAAACTAAGTTCTGGATATAATGTTATTTACAAGTTATCGCTTTTGGATTTGGATGTTCCCAAATTTCGCAAACATCGAGAACCATAGGTAATGAGTTTCAGAGGGAGGGATATATTTATTATTCCTTTAACATGTGTTGATTTTAGAGGATTTTTTCTGCTTTCAAATCAAAG
>JBKJRY010000072.1:0-12464 GCA_046593045.1 Chitinophagaceae bacterium
GCTTTTACCAAGAAGCCGTAACCAATACCGGCATTCTCTTGCTTCTTTAGATGCGATTGACATTTTGCTAGTAAAATCTTTCTTAGTCTGAGCTGCATTGGCTTCTTCAACATTTGCCCCGACACTTGTTGCACTTCTTAATAATTGTTTTGACAAAACATATTCATTTTGCTTTACCAATTCTTTGTAAAGAGAAATAATCTGTAGTGAAAAATCGAATGACATCTCCAGTATTTTGTTTTCTGTTTTGATTTAAAATTTATCATTTAAAATTCAACATAGTTGTAAGAATTCCAAAATCGCAAGCGCTCCCTCCTTCCCCGCTTGCACCGCATCCACAACTTCCTTACCTCCATTCACTGCGTCCCCGCCGGCAAAGACACCATAAATATTTGTTGATGAATTTTCTTTTAATAGAATTTTACCATAATTGTTTTCAATGCCACTTGCATTTACAAGATCCATAAAGGGGCTTTGGCCCGTTGCTTTTATCACCATATCTACATCGAGAGTAATAGTTTCGCCGGTGGGGATTGGAGCAGGTTTACCTGAGTAATCAGGCGCTCCAAGTTTCATGATTTCACAAACAAGTGATTTGACCTTATTATTTTCTCCAATGATTTCTTTTGGAGACGCCAGCCATTGCATTTTACAACCATCAAGTAGTGCGATATCAAACTCTTCCTGCGTACAATTTTTTTCCGCTTCACTACGTCTATATACCATCGTTACTTCTGTAGCACCAAGCCGCATTGCCTGCGTAGCCGCATCAATAGCAGTCATGCCCATTCCTATTACAACAACTTTATCACCTACTGGAATATTAAAAAATCCTTCTGTTCTTATGTTATAAATAAATTTGATTGCATCTTCTACACCTTCCAGTTCTTCGCCGGGAATATTCAATTGATTGGCCAGCCCAACTCCGATTCCCAAATAAACGGCATCATAATCCCCTTGTAACTGTTGTAGGGTAACATCCTTCCCTAACTTATAATCATATTTAATATCAATACCCCCAAGCGACGTAATGAAATCCACTTCTTCTTCGCAAAAAACCGGCGTTACTTTATAAGCAGCAATCCCATAGGTCATAAGGCCACCGCCTTTACTTTCCTTTTCAAAAACTGCTACGTCTACACCTTCACGCGAAAGAACATGTGCACATGAAAGTCCGGCGGGACCTGCGCCAACAATTGCAACCTTTTTTGAAACAGATTCTTTACGATCAAACAGTTTCCATTTCTCTTTCAATGGCGTGTCTGTTGACCAGCGTTGCAGTTTGGCTATTTCGATCGGTTTATCATCCAGCAAATTATACACACAATTCCCTTCGCATAATTTCTCAACCGGGCATACTCTTGAGCAACCACCCCCCAAAATGTTGGAAATGAAAATTGTATGAGCCGAACCTTTTATATTATCTGTGGTGATCTGTTTTATAAATTTTGGAATATCAATACTAGTAGGGCAACCTTTAATACAAGGCGCATCATAACAAAACAGGCAACGATTAGCCTCAACCAATGCCGCTTCTCTATTCTCAAACGGCGGATGAATATCGCTGAAGTTTTCCTCATATTGCTCAACCGTTAGCCTGTTATTTTTAATTGACATAATTTGATTTTTGCGCCATGAATTGCCTGGATTTACAGGATTTACAGGATTTACAGGATTTACAGGATTTACTTTTTATAAATCTTGTTCTTCTACTTCGGAGGAGGGTTGGTTTGAGGCATTTACAATTCTACCAGTTTCCCATATGTCTCCGGCCTTCTGTCTCTAAAGAACTGCCATGTGCTTCTAACCTCTTCTATTAAATCCAGGTCAAATTCTGCAACCAGCAATTCATCTTTATCTTCAGAAGCTTGTGCAAATATTTGCCCGCGTGGATCAACGAAATATGAAGAGCCATAAAATTTTCCGAGGTTCCATGGCTTCTCTTCGCCTACACGATTTATGCAACCCATAAAATATCCATTAGCAGCAGCATGCGCCGGTTGCTCCAACTTCCATAAATATTGCGATAACCCTGCAACAGTTGCAGATGGATTGTAAACAATTTCAGCACCGTTCAAGCCAAGGATTCTTGCACCATCAGGAAAGTGCCGGTCGTAACATATGTACACACCAACCTTTGCGTACTTTGTCTGAAAAACAGGATAGCCAAGGTTTCCGGGCTTGAAGAAAAACTTTTCCCAAAAACCTGATGTATGCGGAATATGATTTTTTCTATACTTGCCCAGATAGGTTCCGTCTGCATCTATTACTGCTGCAGTATTATATAAAACACCCGACTGTTCCTTTTCATAAACCGGCACGATCATCACCATATTGTATTTTTTTGCGAAAACAGCCATGCGCTCTGTTGTAGGGCCGGGAACACTTTCAGCAGATTCATACCATGCCTTATCCTGTCCCGGGCAGAAATATGGCGTATTAAAAATCTCCTGTAAACACAAAATCTGCACGCCCTGTTTCCCTGCATCTTCAATGAGTGGTAAATGTTTTTGCACCATCGCTTCCTTAATTTCTTCTATCGTGCCTTCGCCTTCAGTTTTAGCCAAAGACATTTGTATAAGGCCGGATTTAACTATTCTTGACATTTCTTTATGTTTTAATTTTTACTTTTTGTTTACCAACTATGATTTCTTTGGTCATCCCAGTTGTGTCACTCACTTGTGCTGCCGTTCTTTGAGCATCTTTAATTTCATACAAGGAACGAAAGGTGCAAAGTATTTCCATAATCCTGCGCGTCATTTTCTTTGCCTCTCTGCGTGAAGCTATATCTTGCCTTCTACTTTTTTCCGCTTAATAAATGCTCCATATCCCTTCTCCACTTTGCATTCATTCTTATCAATTGCAATTTTTCCTCTTAATAAAACTGTCTTCACTTTCCCCGTTACTTCCCAACCTTCATAACCCGAGTAATCAACATTCATGTGATGCGTTTGTGCGGAAAGGGTATGTTTTTCCTTCGGATCAAAAATTACTATGTCCGCGTCGCTGCCAATTCCTATGGTTCCCTTTCTTGGAAACATTCCGAATATTTTTGCAGGATTCGTGCAGGCAACTTCAACATATTTATTCAAAGTGATTTTATTTTTTGCCACACCTTCACTATACAATAATTCCATCCTGTTTTCTATCGCGGGGTGGCCATTAGGGATTTTTGAAAAATCTTTTTCACCCATTTTCTTCTGTTCCCACATGAAAGGACAATGGTCTGTAGCAACAACATTTACAAGCCCCTGGTTAATCCCTGCCCATAATGTCTGCTGGTCTTTCTTTTCACGAAGCGGTGGACTCATCACCCATTTCGCTCCTTCGAAATCTTTTTCATACAATGAAGCATCAAGCAATAAATATTGAATACATGTTTCCACAAACAATTTTTGATTTCTTCTTGTGGCATTGCGAACAGCGTTCAATGCGCCTTCACAAGTAAGATGAACAATGTAGCCGGGACAGCCAGTATAATTGATCATATTAACAAATCGTTCCGAAGCTTCTGCTTCGGTAACTTCCGGCTGTGAAAGATAATGATACAGGGGAGAAAGATTTCCTTCTTCACGATTTTTTTGAACGAGGTAATCGATCATATCACCATTAGTAGCATGCACTGTCACCATTCCGCCTTGTTTCTTTACTTCTTCCATAAGGCCAATCATCTGGCGATCGTCAATCATCAAAGCGCCTTTGTATGCCATAAAGGTTTTGAATGAGGTAATGCCTTCTTCTTCTATAAATTCTTTTACTTCTTTCTTTGTTTCTTTATTGAAATCAGTAACGGCTATGTGAAAACTGTAGTCACCTACCGCAGTTCTTTGGGCTCTTCCATTCCATTCGTCCAAAGCTTCATGCAAAGAGTGCCCTTGCTTTTGCAAAACAAAATCTATAACGGTGGTTGTACCACCAAACAAAGCGGCCCTGGTACCGGTTTCATGCGTGTCGCTTGAAAAAGTTCCCATAAAAGGCATTTCCAGGTGCACATGTGGATCAATACCACCGGGGAAGACTAGCATGCCGTATGCATCAATTTTTTCATCAGCTTTTACATCAAGATTTTGTCCTATGGTTGAAATAATTTCGCCTTCGATAAATATATCAGCAACATAATCATCTGCTGCAGTTATCACTCTCCCGTTTTTAATTAAGATTGACATCTTCTCTTTATTTAAATCTGAATGAAGAATTTGAACTGGATTTCTATGAGGTAATTGTTTACTTAAATGATCTATACGCCTTCAATATTTACAATAATGTTTTTACGTTGATCAAAAAATAATTTATGCTTTTTCATCATAAAATAATAAACAATTCCCGCAACAAAAAAACCTACAAACCAGGCATAATTATAAAGGTGTGAAACCCATAATGACACTGCATCTAAAGGTATAACTTTAATTGTTGTTAGAAAGCCCGGAATGTTTGGAAATATGCCGGCTATTAATGCTGTTACAGCAGCACTGTTAAAGCCATTCGAAAATGTATACAACCCCTTATGCTTATATAATTGTTCAGTGTCGAGATATTGCTTTCTTATAAAATAATAATCGGCAATCATGATGCCACCCACGGGGCCGAGCAAGCTTGAGTAACCAACAAGCCATGTGAAAATATATCCCGAAGGGTCAGCAATAAGTTTCCATGGAAAAATTAAAATTCCAATTACACCTGTGATGTAACCGCCCTTCCTAAAATTAATTTTTGATGGAGCCAGGTTTGCAAAATCATTTGCCGGGCTTACAATATTTGCTGCAATATTTGTTGCCAGGGTTGAAATAGCAACAGCGATCATTGCTATCGTGATGATAAATTTACTGCTGAATCTTCCCGCCAGAATCAACGGATCCCAAATAGTTTCGCCATACAAAATAACAGTAGCTGATGTAACAACTACTCCGATAAAAGAAAACAACGTCATCGAAGCAGGCAAGCCAATAGCCTGCCCTCTTATTTGCGCTTGCTGACTTTTAGCATAACGTGTAAAGTCAGGAATATTTAATGAGAGTGTGGCCCAATACCCAACCATACCCGTCAATGCGGGAAAAAAGAAATCCCAGAACTGCGCATTGGTTTTGAATTTAGACGGTTCTTTCAAAATCGGACCCAGACCATTCACTGCATAAATCGCCCACGCTAAAAGCGCTAAAGCAGCAACAGGCAAAAAGAAAGCTTTAAACACCAATAATTTTTTTATACTATCAACTCCTAAGTAAACAACGTACATATTTATTAACCAGAAGATAAAAAAGGTAATAGCCGGCCCTGTTTGTAATCCGAAGGACTTGGGAAAGATTTGTGGCAATGTTTCAATTGCTGGTAGCCATAACCGTAACATCTGGCACAGTGCAAATCCGCCTATCCACGTTTGAATACCAAACCAGCCGCAGGCAACAATAGCACGAAGCATTGCAGGGATATTTGCGCCTCTCACACCAAAACTTGCTCTTGCAAACACAGGGAAAGGAATTCCATATTTTGCACCGGCGTGTCCATTTAAGATCATTGGAATCAAAACAATGGCATTGCCTAAAAAGATGGTAAGAATAGCCTGCCACCAGTTCATACCACCGCTAATCAATGAACTGGCAAGCATGTACGTTGGAATACATAAGCTCATACTAATCCAAAGCGCTGCATAGTTCCAGGTATTCCAGGTTCGTTTACTTTGTGGAACCGGCGCAAGGTCTTCGCTGTAGAGAGAAGATTCAACAAAGTTTTCTGCCATCAAATAAGCGGATGAGTTATATGGTTAAGAGTTATTTCAGATTAATTCAACATATTCATCTGCAATAGTGAGCGCCTCCGAAATTATTGCTAATCCCTCGTCTATTTGTTCTTTTTTCACGATCATCGGGGGAGCAATAAATATAAAGCTCCATCTTACAAAAGTGTACATACCCAGTTCTTTGATTTTTGCAGCAACTTTACTCATGATTTCCATTTCGACAGGCTTTGCATTAAAGGGTGCCATTGGTTCTTTAGTACGCCTGTTTTTCACCAATTCAATACAACCTAATAACCCTGTATTTCTCCAGTTGCCTATGCTTGGATGCTTCATTTTCATCTCATCTACTTTTACGTCAAGATAGTGGCCCATCGCGACGGTATTCTCTATAAGATTATCTTCTTCATAAATTTTTAAAACTTCCAAAGCTGCTGCACAACTTACAGGATGTGCGGAATAAGTAAGCCCTAGCGGAAGCACCAAGTCATCGTACTTTGTGGCAATTTTATCTGATACCATCAAGCAACCGAATGGCAAATAGCCACAGGTCAATCCTTTAGCCATGGCAATCATATCTGGAATGATATCGTGATTTTGAAATCCAAACCATTTGCCGGTACGGCCAAAACCACTCATAACTTCATCCATAATCAGAAGTATTCCATTCGTATCACATACTTCTCTTACACTTTGCAAATAACCGACTGGATATTTTAAACAACCCGATGAACCGGATTCGCCTTCAAGTAAAATTGCCGCAATATTACTGGGACCTTCATAAGCGATCAATCTTTTCAATTGGGCCACACATTCTTTCAATAAATTTTCCTCACCATATTCCCAGCGGTACAAATAAGGTAAATCAAAGTGTACAAAATTGGGCGCCTGCTGGGAATCAACAGGAAGCTTACGGGGATCGCCGCTTGCGGTCATAGCACCATTTGAAGAGCCGTGATATGATTGATAACGACATAAGATTTTGTGCCGGCCTGTGTAAAGTCTTGCCAGTTTAATTGAATTTTCAATAGATGTAGCGCCGCACAATGTAAAAAATGCTTTATTCAAATCTCCAGGACATATTGCAGCTAATTTTTCCCCAAGTTCTCCTCTTACTTTTGTAACACACGATGGGGTAACATAACTTATCTCCTGCATTTGTTTTGTAACAGCTTCCGTTACACGCTGATCGCCATGGCCAATATTTACATTCATTAATCCTGAAGAAAAATCTATGTATTTTTTTCCATCGTAATCGTACAAATAGACGCCTTCACCATATTTTACGGCAATAGGATTTGTTCCTTTTTGCTTGCTCCATGAAAATAAAGTGTAGTCCTGGTTGTTTTGAATAATTTCTGCCGTTTCGGTTTTTTGTGGGATAATTTTTTCCATGATATCCATAGTATATTTTTTGTTGATTAGATGCTAAGAAAAAAGCAACTCATCATTTTTTGTTGTGATCAGCAACTCTTTTTGTTCACTCTCTTCTACCCTGCCGATAATTTGTGCTTCAATTCCAAAAAATGCTGCCTCTTCAATAATTGTGTCAGCATAAGTTTCATCCGTGTAAATCTCCATTCTGCAGCCCATATTAAATACCTGGTACATTTCCCGGTTATCAGCATTACTTGCTTTTCTGATTTTGGTAAAGATTGGTGGTGGTTCAAACAAATGATCTTTTATTACTCTTACATTTTCAGGAATGTATTTTAAACATTTTGTTTGCCCGCCACCGCTGCAATGTATAAGACCAGATATTTTTTCGAAACTATTTTCCAAAAGTTTCTTCAAAAGAGGGGCATAAGTTCTTGTTGGTGACAGGATATTTTTTATATCCGTAATCCTGTAGTCGCCAATATAAACCACGTCTTCGCTTAATGAGTTATCATAGCTTTCCCTATAGGTTTCAGCATAATATTTATTAAGCAAATCATGTCGGGCAGATGTTAATCCATTGCTGCCTATTCCACTATTATATGTTTTCTCATAAGTTGCTTTCCCAAAAGATGCCAACCCAACAATTACATTTCCTGGTTTTATTTTTTCATTGGAAATAATCTTTTCCTTTGGCCATTTGGCTGTCATCGTACCGTTAACGGCAATAGTTCTTACGACATCGCCAACGTCAGCAGTTTCACCGCCGAGGTAATGAATGTTAATTCCGAAGGTTTCCATCAGGTCAAAAAATTCCTGGGTACCGTTAATTATCTCCCTCAGCACCTCACCAGGGATAAGGTTTTTGTTCCTGTCGATAGTGGAATTAAATATGATCTTGTCATAAATTCCTACACACAAAAGATCATCCAGGTTCATAACGATAGCATCCTGGGCTATGCCTTTCCATACAGAAACATCCCCAGTCTCTTTCCAATACAGGTAAGCAAGAATACTTTTAGTACCTGCCCCATCGGCATGCATTACATTTATAAATTTCTCGTCATTACCTAAATAATCGGGGTAAATTTTACAGAATGCTTTTGGAAAAATTCCCTGGTCCAGGTCCTTTACCGCCTCATGAACTTCTTCCTTTTGAGCAGACACGCCACGCTTTGAATATAAAGACATCATATTATTTTGATTAATGTAAAAATATAGAATATCATCATGCTATCTTCGATTCAAATTATCAAGAGAGAAATTATATAATTTTACACTTCAGTATGCAGGTACACACGGATATAGATAACTTACCTTTTTTTAATAATGCCGTTGTCACAATTGGAACTTTTGACGGAGTACATACAGGCCATTTAAAAATTATTAATCAACTTAAAAAGGAAGCTAAGGCAATCAATGGAGAAAGTGTAATAATTACTTTTCATCCTCATCCAAGGATGATTATAGATAAACCATCTTCCGCTTCGGGGAAAGCTGATGAAAAAGTTAAGTTACTTAATACACTTCCGGAAAAAACAGAACTGTTAGCTAATCAAACCATTGACCACCTGGTAATTGTTCCTTTTACAATAGAATTTTCTGAACAAACTGCTGAAGAATATATAAAGGATTTTTTAGTATCCAGGTTTCATCCACACACGATAATAATTGGTTACGATCACAGGTTTGGTAAAAACCGGGCAGGAGATTATCATTTATTAGAAGATTGCCAGCAAACCTTTAATTATAAGGTAAAAGAAATACCGGAACATGTATTGAATGATGTGATCATAAGCTCAACGCGAATTCGCCATTCACTTGCAGAAGGAAATATCGCCGATGCAAATGAAGCCTTAGGATATCCATATTCTTTTGAAGGAAATGTGGTCGAGGGAAATAAACTTGGAAGAACACTTGGATACCCGACTGCTAATATTGAATTAAGAGATAAATACAAAGTTGTACCGGGCAATGGCGTGTACGCTGTTCAACTTTCCCTGGATGATGATTCATTAACGAACAGCCATGCCGACGATCACACCAGCGTATATTATAATGGAATGATGAATATTGGCACCAGGCCTACTGTTGGCGGAACTAAAAAAGTAATTGAGGTTAACATATTTGATTTTGATAAATCGATCTATAATACAACACTTCGTATCTATATAAAAGGTTTTCTCAGGCCCGAAGTAAAATTTAATGGCCTTGAAGAACTTAAATTGCAATTATCATCGGATAAAAAAAACGCAGAGACTATATTGCGGGCACTTAACTCCAGGATACACCCTTAATTATTTTATATATAAGCTCTTTGAGCAGTGAACCTCCCATAGTATAGTTATTGTTTATCCCTATACTTTTTAAATTGTATTCATGAAGCAAAATAATTACCTGCTCGGTTTCAGAATAAGAATAATTTAAAAGAGTGTCCACAGCCTGCTGTACAAGAATAGGATTGTTAAAAAATAAAGGCCGCAAAGCTTTTTCACTTTTATCGCTCATTTGATATAGAACAATTATTTTACTGAAATAATTATATAATGAGGGAAGTAATAATTGCACAGGAGCAGCCTTTGGATTTGCATCAAAATATTGAATAATTTTCACAGCTTTAGTAATATCCTTTTTACTTATAGCATATTGCAGTTCAAAAATATTATACTCTTTACTTACTCCGATGTATTTTTCAATATCATCTTCCGTGATGTTTTTTTCAGCACCGAGGTTCATTGCAAGCTTTTCAACTTCGTTGGAGATACGGCTAAGATCATTACCTACATGATCTACCAGCATGATTAATGCCCTCGGGGTAATTTCAAAACCTTTCGATTGCAGGTAACCGCTAGCCCATGAAGGCAATTGATTGTCATATATTTTTTTTGACAAAAAAACCTCTCCATTTTTTTTAATCATTTTTGAGAAACGACTGCGGCCATCAAGAGTTTTACCTTTAAAAGAAATTACTAACACTGTGGATTTCAACGGATTTTCAACATAACCTTCAAGTTTTTCGATATCCTTCATTTGCTGAGCTTCCTTTAAGAGAACCACCTGCCGCTCCGCAGACATGGGATACCTTCTGCAGGAATTGATAACTTCTGCCCAATTAGCATCTTTTCCATAAAAAATGCTAAGGTTAAATTCTGCATCCGATTTAGATAAAATTTTTTTTTCAGCAAATTCCATAACTTCGTCAATATAAAATTCTTCTTCACCTTCAAGCCAGTATATGGGTTTATAAATGTTCTTCTTCCAATCAGAAAGGATAGATAGTGCGCTCATCAGGCCAAAGATAAAATATTAGACGATTACTATATTTAATTAAAATTAAATTCTAAGTATTCTTTATAAAACTCTTTGGCATGGTTTTGGAAATTTTAATATAATAACTTTTTTTAATTAAAAAAACTTTACAACATGAGTTACGAAAATTTTCCTAACAGTAATGTACCAGAAGAAAAACCGGTAGTTGCTAACAACAACAATCGGAATATTCTTACGGCAATACTTGTAATAGTATTACTGGGAACCTGGGGATACATTATATGGGATAAAAATAAAAACAGGCAGGAAAAGCAGGAGCTTACTTCACAAATTGTAGAAAGTGATTCTTCAAAAAATGAGCTTCAGCGTGAACTGGACGATGCTGCATTAAGACTTGACAATCTTAAAACGACAAATTCAAGAGCAGATAGTCTTATGAGAACAAAAGATAAGGATATCCAAAATTTGAAGTCTAGAGTGCAAGCAATCCTTAACGATAAAAATGCGACACAGGCTCAACTTGCAGAAGCCCGCAGATTAGTCTCTCAATTGAAAGGAAATATTGAGACTTACACTGCGGAAATTGAATCTCTTAGGAGCGCTAATAACCAGTTAACTGAAGAGAAAAGAGTGGTTACAATTGATCGCGATATCCAAAAGAAAAATTATGACTCGGCCAGTACAGTGATAAAGCAAAAAGAAGATGTAATAGATGTAGGTTCTACGCTTCATGCATCTAATTTTGACATTGTAGGGATTAAAGAAAAGAAAAGTGGAAAAGAAAAAGAAACTACAACCGCCAAAAGAGTTGACAAATTAAGAATCTCTTTCAACATTGACGAAAACAGGATTACCCCTACAGGTCCAAAAGATTTGTATGTATCCATTACCTCTCCTGACGGAAGGCCTGTGGTAGTTGATGCATTAGGATCAGGAACTTTTGTTACCAGAGACGGAATTCAAAAACCTTTTACTAAGAAAGTCCAGATTAATTATGTGCAGGGGCAAAAGGAACCGGTTTCTGTTGAATGGTCACAAAACAGCGACTTTCAAACCGGAGATTATAAAATAGAAATCTATAATAATGGTTTTAAAATAGGAGAAGGTATTCGCAGTTTCAAAAAGGGTGGATTATTTAGCTAGTTTTTCAAGTAATTTTTATATAAAAACTTCCCGGGTAATACGGGAAGTTTTTTTTTCAAATCGCTTTTGTTCAATTTTCATAAACTATTTGTTATGCCGCTTGTTGAGAACTTCAACTACATCTGCAAAAGTTTTCTCTTTTGCGTGTAATAAAATCAAATAGTGAAATAGGAGATCAGCAGCCTCATTCAGAAAAAGATCAGGGTTATTATCTTTAGCTTCTATCACCAGTTCAATAGCTTCCTCTCCTACTTTTTGAGCCATGGCATTTATTCCCTTGGTAAACAGGGAAGACGTATAAGAATTTTCATCCGGATTCTGTTTTCTGCTCGCAATAATTTTTTCTAAAGTATCCAAAAAATTCTCTCTATTGTTAGACTCATTAAAGCAGGTATCGGACCCCGTATGACACACAGGGCCGTCCGGTGTGGCTTTAATAAGAATGGTATCATTATCACAATCAGATTTTAGATCTGCCAGGTGTAAAAAATTATTGCTGGTTTCTCCCTTTACCCAAAGTCGTTGTTTGCTGCGGCTAAAAAAAGTCACCAGTTTTGTCTCGATTGATTGTTTCAACGCTTCTTCGTTC
This sequence comes from Chitinophagaceae bacterium, assembly GCA_046593045.1. GTDB lineage: Bacteria > Bacteroidota > Bacteroidia > Chitinophagales > Chitinophagaceae > Ginsengibacter. The sequence goes on from JBKJRY010000072.1 coordinate 12,111, forward strand.
ATGTATCCAAGCATTAAGACTTTGCTGGTAGAATAATCCTGCACAATCACAGGCACAAGGCCTTCCGGGCTCTTTGAAAAATCTAAAGACTGTAAAAAATCTATTGTGATCGTATCGGGATTCATAATCTTACATTAATATTTTTACCTGATAAATATTGTTTCAACACTGGAATTGCCATTTCTTTATAATGAAACACGCTTGCTGCCAAAGCCGCATCGGCATTTGCTTTTACAAAGACATCTGCAAAATGCTTCATGGTGCCAGCGCCGCCGGAAGCGATTATTGGAACCGGGAGATTTTTTGAAAACATGGATGTAATATCTTCCGCAAAACCATTTTTTGTTCCATCAT
>JBKJRY010000098.1:0-9406 GCA_046593045.1 Chitinophagaceae bacterium
CCTTTTACATCATGCTCCAAAAATTTCAACAGAAACCTGCGAAATAAACTGGGAACAAAATGCCGGCAAAATTTATAACCTCATTCGTGGGTTGTCTCCCTATCCAGCAGCCTTTACTTTTTTAAAAGGAAAAAAATTAAAAATATTCTGTTCTCAAAAAGAAGTTACAGAAGTGGATAAATTGCCTGGCGAAACAGCTACTGATAATAAATCTTTTTTAAAATTCGCCTGTAAAGACGGCTATATCTCAATCAAGGATTTGCAACTTGAGGGAAAGAAAAAAATGAATATAGAAGATTTTTTAAGAGGTTTTAGAATGTAATCAACTAATCAAATTTCATTTTACAAAGCTCAAAGCACAATCAAATCTATTATCTCCCGTTCCAAGTTCCTCTGCAGCAGAATTACTAACGATGACGGATAACCCTTCATTTTGCTTTATCCCGGGAATTGCATCCAGCACTTTTGCAAAAACACTTTTACCTGTGGCGTTATCGGTGATCTTAATAATTGTTCCGGGTGAAGCATCGTTATTAAAGCAATAATATTTACCATCCTCCCATCCGCTTGTGGACTTGAAAACACCGGCACTGCCACTTTCATTTACCGGCGATTTATTTTCAACTTGGTCATTATATAATTTTTTAAAATAGCCACCTGAAAAATTGCCACTGCTTTTTGTTCTCCCTGGAGTTACGGCTACTTTTGGATGCTCCGTTTCAACAGCAGTCACATTTTTGCTCTCCACTTTTTCAGTACCAGGATTGTTAACCTGCGGCAAGTTTTCAGGAGTTACATCCGGCTTCACAGGTTCAGGTTTATTTTCAGCATGAACAACTGCCGCAACTTCGTTATTGGGCTTAGTACTTTTATTGACCAGGTATGATTGATCTTTATCGACCTTTAAATATCCAATTATTAATGGAGTACCAACACTAACTGCATCGGACTCAAGATGGTTCCAAGCTTTAAGTGAAGCAAGAGGCACTTTATTGTAATTAACACTTATTCTATATAAGCCCTCTTTGGCTTCTACCGAATGATAAACCGGCACTAAGGCTTCACCACTTGCAGCAGAAGTTGACTGCACGAAATTATTTTCTGTTAGAGGAATTTTGATTACCTGGCCAACGTTTAAACCATTTTCAAGCTGTAGGTTGTTATATGCAGCTATATCCTTTGGCGGCACATTGAATGTCCTCGCAAGGCTATAAAAGTTTTCTTTTGAAACAATCACATGCTCCATATAAAGACCTGCTCCCGAGCCCTTTATTTCAAGATTATCCTGCTGCGCAAATGAAATTCCTGAAATGCAAAAAGAAAGAAAAACTATTAAAGAAAATTTTACCATAAATGATAATTTATAAGAGCGAAGATTATTCATTGGTCAGGAGAAAGATTAGTGTTTAACTGAATGTCTACAAAGATGGGATAAAAAAATTTATTCTGAATTTGTTACTTATTCATACAACAATAATATTTAGAAACACTTAACAATTATTGATATATCGGTCTATGACTTTTTCTTTTTGTTTCAGTCATCATCTACACTATAATCTCTGTTGCCATTTAAACATCATTTCATTTTTCCATTGCAAAAAACTTCCCTCAAGAATTTTCTTCCGTGATTGTGTTACTATATCAAGATAAAAAGCAAGATTGTGGATACTTGCGATTTGCAAGCCTAAAATTTCTTTTGATTTTAATAGATGCCGCAAGTATGCCTTGCTATAGTGGTTGCTCACTTCGCAATCAATTCCATCATCAATAGGTGAAAAATCTTTTTCCCATTTCTTATTATCAATATTGATCACGCCATTTGTTGTAAATAACATAGCATTCCTTCCATTACGCGTTGGCATCACACAATCAAACATATCAACACCCAAAGAAATACATTCCAGGATATTCCATGGCGTTCCTACTCCCATGAGGTACCTTGGCTTTTCTTTTGGAAGGCTATCACAACACAATTCACAAATTTCATACATTTTTTCTGTTGGTTCACCAACGCTTAATCCACCAATGGCATTACCGGTTGCATCTTTTGAGGAAATGTATTCACATGAAATCTTACGCAGATCATGATGCACGCCGCCCTGAACGATGGGAAATAAATTTTGAGTGTAGTTATATTTGTTCCCCGTTGTTCCGAAGCGGGCGAAACACCTGTCAAGCCATCTATGCGTTAATTCCATTGAAGTTTTGGCGTAACTATATTCACTTCCACCTGGAGGGCATTCATCAAAAGCCATGATGATATCACCACCAATAATTCTCTGAATATCCATTACAATTTCCGGGGAAAACAAATGCTTGCTCCCATCAATATGACTTTGAAATATCGCACCTTCTTCGGTTAGCTTACGGGTACCACTAAGCGAAAAAACCTGGTAACCTCCACTATCGGTTAATATAGGCCTGTCCCATCCGATAAACTTGTGCAAACCTCCTGCAGCTTCAAGCGTATCAAGACCTGGCCTTAAATACAAATGATAAGTATTGCCTAAAATAATCTGCGCTTGTACATCATTTTTTAATTGCTGTTGCGAAACGGCTTTCACACTGCCCACAGTACCTACCGGCATAAATATGGGCGTTAAAATTTCTCCATGATCTGTGGTAATCTTTCCTACCCTGGCTTTAGTATCCTCGTCCGTAAGTTGAAGTTCAAACTGTAGTGAAGCCATATAAACACTCTTCATTTATTAATAGAAGGATGGCAAATATAACCTGAAGAAATATTATGTGTCGGAAGTAGCTTTCCCGAAATAAAACATTGTTCATTTTATTAAATTAATCAAAGTAAGAAATCAATTCAATCACCCTATTTTTGCCGCTTATGAATTGGGCCGAACTAACTTCTCATTGGGGGATGTGGATATTTATTTTATTCTGCATTATCACCCTGATCCAGCTTTTTTATTATTCTTTTTTTTTCCGGCGCCTGGCTTTTTTTACTCCGAAGGCAAGGAGTATTTCACAAACTCACCCTGTTTCAGTAATCATTTGCTCGAGGGACGAGGCTGAAAATTTAGTAAAGAATCTTCCGGGGAGCCTTGTTCAAAAATACAAAACCACGCACGAGGTTATTGTTATAAATGACAATTCGTTTGATGAGAGTAAATATATTCTTGAAGAATACCGAAGAACCTTCAGGCAATTGCAATTGGTAGAGTTAACACAAGAAGCGAGATTTATTCCCGGAAAAAAATTTCCATTAAGTGTTGGGATTAAAACAGCAAAGCACGAAATAGTGTTACTCACAGATGCTGATTGTGTTCCTGCAAGCGAGTACTGGATTGAAAAAATGCAGGAGGGCTATAGTGATGGTACTGAGATCGTGCTGGGGTACGGAGCCCTTCACAAAAGGAAAGGCTTCCTAAACAAACTGATTCGGTGGGAAACATTCCATACAGCTTTACAATATCTATCGTATGCTGTTGCAGGTTTGCCTTATATGGGTGTAGGAAGAAATTTAAGTTACAAAAAAGCGGTCTTTTTCAGGCATAAAGGTTTCTCATCCCACAATCATGTACCGGGCGGCGATGATGATCTTTTCATTAACAAAGCCGCTACCAAAACAAATACAAATATCGTAATTGACAAAGAAGCGTTTACTTTTGCCCAACCGGCAAAGTCATGGAAACAGTGGAGGCGGCAGAAAGCAAGGCATTACACCACGAGCAAATATTATAAAGGATCTCATAAATTTTTACTTGGGCTTTATGCTTTTACGCATTTTCTTTTCTATCCATTATTTATTTCAACCATTTTATTTTTTAGCTGGCAATGGGCATTGATAGTTTTCGGAGCCCGCTTTCTTTTACAGGGTTTCATAATAGGTAAGGTTACAAAAAGGCTTGATGAAAGGGATTTGTTTCCCTGGTTTCTTTTCTTTGATATATGGATGTTTTTCTATTATCTTTTATTTGCATCAGCACTGTGTAAGAACCCGGCAAAAAAATGGAAATAAGCCTTCTTTAAATTACTCCGGGAAGAATACCAAAGCTTACTTTTGCGACTATGGAAATCTTATTGAAATATTTCTCCGATTTTACTGAAAAGCAATTAGAGCAGTATGCCGCTTTACGCCCGTTATATGAAGAATGGAATCAAAAAATAAATGTGATCTCGCGGAAAGACATGGATAATTTTTATGTGCATCATGTTCTACATTCTCTTTCAATAGCCACGCAATTTGATTTCCCAGACGGATATGAAATAATGGATATTGGTACAGGCGGTGGTTTCCCGGCAATTCCATTGGCGATATTTTTCCCGAATGTGCAGTTTCATTTAGTGGACAGCATTAACAAGAAATTAATGGTTGCGGGCACAATCGCTGCTGAAACAGGATTGAACAATGTAACAACACAGCATGCAAGAGCGGAAGATATTCATAACAAGAAATTTGATGTAGTACTATCGAGGGCGGTAGCGCCGTTGAAAGATCTTTGGTTTTGGAGTGAGCCTTTATTAAAAAAGCGACCTGTTGATCAACCAAAAAAAATAACAGGGCTTATTTCCCTAAAAGGCGGTGACCTGGCACAGGAGATTTCTGAAAGTGGCTGCAGACCACGCATCTGGGAAATTGAAAAAATATTTGAAGAATCTTACTTTAAAGAGAAAAACATATTACAGGTTACGTCTTCCTGATAAATCTGTATAACCAATTATCAGTTTGAGGTGTATTGCCAATAGGAAAAGGATGCGTTTTACCTGAATCTTCAAATCCAAATTTTCTATAAAAATTTTTTGCCGTTTCATTATGTTCCCAAACTCCTAACCACAGTATTTCATAATCGTTTTCTGAAGCAAAATCGATAGCGAAATTCATGAGGGAGGCACCAATTTTTTTTGAATGAAATTCTTTTAAAACATAAATACGTTTCAATTCTACAGCCAGGTGTTTCGCAATAATCTCAACATCGCTCACATCCTCTTTCAGCCTCATATATCCAATCGCATTTTCATTTCGAAAGGCAATAAAATAAAAATCATTTTCATCCTTCAGTTCTTGCTTTAACTGATCTTCATTGAAGTGTTGCTGAATAAATAGCTGCATATCATCTTCGCCGCATGTGCCATTAAATGTATCAAAAAAGGTATCACTGCTTAACTGTGATAACAATCGGGCATCACCGATATTAGCCCTCCTGATATGCAATTCTTCTTTTACCAATTCAATTTAATTAAATTATTTTTTTGATCGATATCCGCCAATCTTTTGGTGGGATCTATTTCAGCAAGCACCAGGTCAGTAAGCGGATGTTTAAATTCAACAATGTAAGTCAAATCCGCCCACCTCCATTCATCATGAACTATTCTTGATTCGGAATTTTCAGCCGGTTTTTGCCCAAACATTAAATTCAAAGGAATATAATGAAGTTCTTTAGTGTCATCTTTAAATGTTAACTCCAGGTCAATTGGCATAGGCATCTCGCCTGTTCTTTTTAATCTGATTTTCGATACACCATTTTCTTCCCATAGACTGTCTATGCCATAATCAATAGTTTTCATAGTATTTAGTATATACTCCTTATACCATTGCAACTGCATCAAGCTTAGCTTCTCGGCTACACGAATAAAATCATTTGCGTTAGGATGCTTAAAACGCCATTGTTTATAATATTCCAGCAAAATATTATCAATATTTTGCTCACCGACTATGTACCCTAATTGTCTTAAAAATATCGCACCCTTGTAATAAGCATTGGTATTATATGCTAAATTAGTAGCAAACCAATTGGCATGTGTGCTCATTGGTTCATCAAACCTGCTTTTGGCCAAAAAGAAATAGCGGTCATATTCCGATGCTCCCTCAAAAAAATTCTTTTTATGAAGCCACGCTAATACCCTCGCTTCAGCATAATTAGTAAAACCTTCATCCATCCATGGGTATAAGTTTTCATTTGTGCCCAGCATCATTTGGTACCAGCTATGGCACCATTCATGTACGGCAGTCTCAAATGAATAATTGTGGATGAGTGTAGCCATAGGATATTCAGTCCCGCCTCCACCGCCATGGATAAATGAATACTCCGGGTACGGATAAGGCCCAAACGTTTTTGCCATGAATGGATAAATAATGGCACATGAATCGGCTGTTGCCTGCCACACTTTTTCTATTGCCGGATCATTTTTATAAATGAAATGCAACAACGGGCCATTATCAGTTTGCCTGGTTATATGTTTATAATCAGGGTCTGCCGCCCATACAAAATCATGGACATTTTTCGCTGAAAATTTCCATGTCCTATTTTTTGATTGTGTTGGCTTTAATGGCGTGCCTTCCTTATCATATCCCCAACCTATTTGTATGGCGTTTTGCAATGCACCTGTTGCTCCTAATTTGTAATTTTTATCCAAAGTAATATTTACATCGTAGTCTCCCCAAACTCCATAAAACTCCTTGCTTATATAATCATCCGCATGCCATCCTTCGTAATCATATTCTGATACCTTTGGATACCATTGCCCTATGCTATATCGTATCCCTTCAGGGCTATCTCTTCCACTACGGCGCGATAATTTTGGAACCTGGCACTCAAACTCGGTATTAAAAACAGTGGAAGATTTAGGCAATATTGGTTTATCTAGATCTACTTCTAAAATCGTTTCATGCATTTTGGTTTTTTGCGCTTTACCATTATTCATAATTTTCAACACATAGCAATAGCCTTGCTCGTCCGGCGTCATCGTAATTATACGCTTCTTGAACCTACCATCAAAGTCTGTAACATCACCTCCATTCCGGTCTTTCCCTAAAATAAGATTCTCTGTGCTACGGCTATTTACATCCATCATACTATTTGGCTTAAAAGCATTCCAATATAAATGAATAAAAATCCTTTTTAATGTGTCTGGAGAATTATTGGTATACGTTATAGTTTGCTTACCTATAATTTTATTAGTGATTACGTCAAGATTTACATCCATCAGGTATTTGATATGTTGTTGCCAGCGGTCAGGCTGTGCTAAAAGAAACATGAAAAATGAAAAATTAAAAAAAATGAAAAGGCTTATTTTTTTCATGTAGCATTAAATTAATTAATTGCTGCAAACTTCGTAAAATAGAAGTAAAATAGAAGTTATGAAAAAGACAAAGTTGTGAGTAAAGCGTACCTAATTTATATGAGAATTTTGATGATTACTTAATCGAGTGATTTTCAAAAAGCTTTCCTGGTTTCGATATTATAATTAATTCTTTCCATCAACCACAATTACAATTTCACCTTTCACTGTTTTTAAATCGAAATAATTATGAACTTGCTGCAAAGTGCCCCTATTATTTTCTTCAAATATCTTTGTGAGCTCGCGGCTTACAGAACATTGGCGTTCAGCTCCGAAATATTCTATGAAATCTTTTAATGTTTTTACAAGCCGCATAGGACTTTCATAGAAAACCATTGTGCGTTTCTCTTCAGCCATTTTTTTTAAAAAAGTTTGCCGGCCTTTTTTCAATGGTAAAAAACCTTCAAAACAAAAGCTGTTCATTGGTAAACCACTATTTACAAGGGCAGGCACAAATGCAGTTGCCCCCGGCAGGCATTCTACTTTTATATTATTTTGAATGCACTCACGCACGAGTAAAAACGCAGGGTCACTTATACCGGGAGTACCTGCGTCGGTAAGCAATGCCATAGTTTTTCCACCACTCAATTGTTCAACAAGATGGGCCAAAACTTTATGTTCATTATGCTGGTGATAAGCCGATGTAGGTTTTTCAATATTGTAATAACGGAGTAGCTTAGCCGAAGTGCGTGTATCTTCCGCCAGAATCAAATCCACGGTTTTCAATATTTCGATCGCCCTGAATGTGATGTCAGCAAGGTTGCCTATGGGCGAAGGAACTAAGTATAGCATGCAGGAATGTATAATGTGAGATAAAGAAAATATCAGCTAAATTCTATTGTATACTCTTCCATAACAGGATTTGCCAATAGCCGCGTCGCAGCATCGTCCGCAATGCTTTTCGCTTCTTCCATGGAAGTTGCTTCTATATGCAACTGTATATGCTTCCCAATTCTTACATCATTAATATTCTTCAGGCCGAGGTTGGAAAGCCCTCCCATTACGGCTTTGCCCTGCGGGTCAAGTAGTTCTTTGAGTGGCATTACCTTTATTTCAGCAACAAATGTCATGAGCTTTTTAATTTAGAAGTTGTTAACGATATCAGGATATAGGATAAAAAAACAACCGGCACTGCAAGCCATTGCAAAAATATTGCAGCAATAATTGCGATTACAATCAGCACAATTTTTGGCATGTTATTCCTCACTCTATAATCAGAAAATTTAAATGACATCATTCTAATGTTTGACATCATAAGATAGCTCAACAGAATAATTAATATATACAACAGCCATTTGTTTATAAGAAGGTTATTGATGCTGTTGATTGTATTGAAATGCAAAATGAGCGGAAATGACGCTACTAATAATCCAACCGCCGGCACAGGAACACCTTTAAATGATAAATTTTGCGTATCGTCCAGATTAAATTTTGCAAGCCGATAGGCAGCGGCGCAACTCAATATAAATGCAGGAATCAGCCATATAATAGAAACTTCCAGCCCGTTCTCCTCCCTTGCAAAACTGAACTTAAGCAACTGGTACAAAACTACTCCGGGAGCAACACCAAAGCTTACAACATCACTCAAAGAATCTAATTGTTTGCCTAACGGACTTGTCGCCTTCATTAAGCGTGCAATAAAGCCATCGAGAAAATCAATTAGCGCGGCAATAATAATACAAATCGCCGCCCAGCCAAGCTTTTCGGGAATATTAAAACTGCTGCTGTAATCATCATTTATATAAATAATTACAGCATTGGTTTGCAAAGCAAAAACAACCGCCATACAACCGAAAAATAAATTGAGGAGAGTGAAAATGTTTGGAATAGCCCCCAGCCCCTTTGAAGCAGAGCTATGAACTTTCTTACCTGGCTGAAATTTTATCGAATCCTGGTTGGTATTCTCTATCATTAAAAAGTACACTTTAAATAGTTAAAAACTCCCAAGCTCTACTTTGGGAAGGATTTAGGTGCGTCTCATCATCCCTTCAATCTCCTCAACAGTAATTGGAATATTTTTCATCAAATCTTTATTTCCGTTTCTTGTTATCCAAAAATTATTTTCAATTCTTACACCCATTTGTTCTTCTTCAATATAAATACCGGGCTCAATAGTAAAAACCATCCCTGGCTTTATTGGTTCATTCTTTGTTCCCAGGTCATGAACATCTATACCTAAATGATGGGAAATGCCATGGTATAAATATTTTCTATAAGCCCTGTTATCCGGGTTTTCATTTTTTATATCCACTTTTTTCAACAACCCAATTTTTTGAAAAACATTAGTTGCTTCATCACCCACTTTTTCAGTATAATCATTAATGCTGAT
>JBKJRY010000121.1:0-12125 GCA_046593045.1 Chitinophagaceae bacterium
CCCTGGCCATACTCATATTGGTAATCTGTAAAATCTACGGCATTTTCCACAATGTAATTCATGTTGTAATCAACCGAAAAATCACCTTTCTTGCCAGTTTTAGTTGTTATCATAATAACGCCATTCGAGGCTCTTGAACCGTAAAGCGCAGAGGCTGTCTGCCCTTTTAAAACGGTCATAGTTTCAATATCATCCGGATTCAGGTTGCCAATACCGTCGCCATTATCAGTGCCGCCCCATTGCCCTGCCTGACCCCGTTGCGTATTATCCATTGGCACGCCATTAATAACTATCAGCGGAGCACCTGAACTATTCATACTTGGATTTCCCCTGAGCAAAAGCTGTACCGTGCCGCCAGGGCCACTACTGGTACCGGAAACTTTTAGTCCTGCTACCCGGCCAGTCAAAGAATTGGCAATATTGGTCTCTCTTGCCTTGTCTAATAAACCACCATCAACAGTAGTTACAGCGTAACCAAGTTTTTTTGCCTCTTTTGTAATTCCAAGCGCAGTAACGACTACTTCAGAAAGACTCACATTTGACGATTGTAATACCGCCGTGATGCTTGTTTGGTTTGCAGATACAGATACTTCACGGGCTGTAAAGCCTACGGAAGATATTTCCAGAATAATATTCCCTGACGGGACCTGGAGACTAAATAATCCATCAGAATTAGTTGTAGTTGCCCTGGAGGTACCTTTTACTTTTACAGTAGCGGAAATTACTCCGGCATTGTCGGGACCGGTAACGGTACCGGTTAATGATCGCATTTGCGCAAATAACATAACTGGGCATAAGATTATGCACAAAGCAATAAGAATCAATCGACTCATAAGTTTAGTTTTTTGGTTATAGAAAGTTTTGATAGAGAACAGCAAATTTAAGCAGTTTTTAATAAATGGGTAAATTTATATTATAATGGCTAAATTAATATTAATGCCTGGACTCGTGGCTATTATCAAGTAATTCCTTTTGATTTTACCAGTTTACCAAATGTAAGTAGCCACGGCCGCCGCAGGTAAAGTAGTGGTAGCCCATTTACCATGAAACGTAATATTAAAATCAGCGGAAGATGTTCCATCGTTTTCAACTATCAAAACTTTTTTCCCGGAAGGCGTTTTAAAAGCCACGTTATAAAGATTACTTGTGATGTTACTTCCGATTCTTATAGAACCTGGAGGAACAAATTTTGATGCATGAGCTACAATATAATATCCAACTCTCCTGCTAACAGACCCATCAATGGTTAAAGCACCTTTACATTGATCACAGCCACCGGGTGTGTGTGGATTATAAGTTCCGTCACTGGCAAGATTCCATTCCAGTGCAATGCGGCTCCAATTGCGCATAGAGCCTATGATCACATTTTTCATGTGCCATTTTAGATTGTCTTCAAAAGTTTCATTGGAGCCTGTCCATTGCTCCGTAAAATAAATTGCTTTATCAGGGTATGCATTGTGCACCTGCGACAATGCGCTTATATCGCCGGCATATAAATGAAATGCAGATCCATCTACAAAAGGCCTTGCTGCAGCATCATTCAAAATAGTCAGCGGATAACCAGGTTGATCACAGTTATGATCATAAGTAATAATCTTCGTGGTAATGTTTGCAGCCTGAAATGCTGGCCCAAGACTGTTTTTAATGAAGTTGGTCTCTTCATCCGCTGTCATCAGCAAGCTTGGATTATTGTTAGGATTCAACGGTTCATTTTGCGGCGTAATGGCATCAATGGTTATTCCTAGAGCTTTCATTTGCTGAATATATTTTACAAAATACTGTGCATACGCGTTGTAATATTGTGGCTGAAGGCTTCCACCAATAGTACTGTTATTGTCCTTCATCCAAACAGGTGGGCTCCATGGAGAGCCTAAAATCTTTATTGCAGGATTGATAACAATAATTTCCTTCAATACTGGTATTACATCGACCTTGTCAGGATCAAGCGAAAAGTGATCCAGGTTAACATCAGTCTGGCCTGCAGGCATATCATCATAACTAAAAACAGAAGCGTTGAGATCAGAGGCTCCTATACTTATTCTTAAATAACTAACACCGATTGAATTATCGTCATTACCAAAAAGCTCGTGTAACAGACCGGATTTAACGGTTTGGCTTAGACGATTTATAACAAAAGCACTACCGCCAGTTAACGTATATCCAAAGCCATCAATAGTTTGAAAAGTTGCAGTAGTATCAACATTGATAATGGGATTTGAATTGGCAATTGTACCAAAAGAAAGAACGGTGGTTTGCTTTTGCAAAAGGACTGACTGGTTTGATTTAGTTAACCAAAAATCCATATCATTTGTAAGTACTGTTGAATCAGTGGGATTACTCTGTATGGCTGTAGATTTTTTCGAATAACATGATGAAAATATCATTACCAGACAACAAACAGCTACTAATATTATTATATTTCTTTTAAACATGGACGAGGATTTAAAGCGGGTTATTTTTACCCGCTCTTATATTTTCAATTATTAATAATTCGGGTTTTGCATTAACGAAGGAATTAAGTCAATTGCGCTTGTGGAATGGGAACACTAATTGATAAGGTTACAGATTATTATCAATGCTTGCTTCCGTAACGTCTTTTTAAGCATCACTACTTCGACCGCTCTACCTGCTCTTACAAAGACAAGCCACCTAAACCGTCAAACGCCAGTTCCAGTCTTCATTCATTTGCTATTATATCATCAGCAGCATCAGTACCTGAAGCAGATTTTGAACCAAGATTAAATACTAAAAGCATTAAAGTAATTTAAAATCTGCCGCTTTTACGTCCCGGCTGTTGCCACCAATGAAGACCTTAAAATCACCCGGCTCTGAAACGAATTTCAAATCATAATTATAGAATTTTAAGTCATTGGGAGAAATTGTAAAAGTTACATTTTTGGATTCTCCGGCTTTGAGTTGAATTTTTTGAAATCCCTTTAATTCTTTTACCGGGCGGGTTGTGCTGCCAACAACGTCCTGGATATACATTTGAACTACTTCTTTACCATCCATGTTACCCGTATTGGTAATAGTAACCGATGCTGTTATGGATTTATTTCCAGTGAGTGAATTATTGCTGAGTTTTATATCACTATAGTTAAATGTGGTATAGCTCAATCCATAACCAAACGGGTAAACAGGATCATTGGATACATCTAAATAATTGGAACGGAATTTTTGAAACCAACCTCCTTCAGGTAAAGGACGGCCTGTATTTTTATGATTATAATACAAAGGAACCTGTCCAACATTTTGAGGAAATGTCGTTGTTAATTTTCCAGAAGGGTTCGTTTTTCCAAACAAAACATCGGCAATAGCATCACCTGCCTCTGTACCTCCAAACCATACATTGAGGATTGAAGGGACATTTTCATTTTCCCATTTCAATGCCAGTGGCCTGCCGGTGAACAAAACCAATACAACAGGCTTACCTGTTTTAACCAAAGCCTTTAACAGGTCTTTTTGGGATTGAGGAATTTCGATATTACTCCTGCTGCTGCTTTCACCACTCATCTCAGCAGATTCTCCAAGGGCAGCCACAATTACGTCGCTTTGATTGGCGATAGCAAGTGCCTCATCTATTATTGCCTGGGCAGAACGGTTATCTCTTTTAAACGATTTCCCGAACATCCCGGCCCTTTCTTCAAAAAGGCTATCCTGCGAAAGGTTTGCCCCAAGTGCATATAATATTTTGGCATCGCTACCCAAAGCGTTTTGCAAGCCCGCTCTTAAAGCTATCGGTGTAGAAAAATCGGCCGCAACACTCCAGGTTCCGGTCATATTTTCCTTAGCATCTGCTAATGGTCCTATCAAAGCAATGGTCCCGGATTTCTTTAACGGCAGAACATTCTGTTCATTCTTCAACAATACAAAACTCTGGGCAGCTGTGTTTCGGGCGATGTTCCTGTTGTTGTCAGTAAAGATTTCTGTTTTGGACCTGGTAGTGTCGCAATATTTGTAAGGATCATCAAAAAGCCCCAGCTTGTATTTGGCCTCCAAGATCCTCCGGCAAGCCATATCTATTTGTTGAATAGTTACTTTCTTTTCTTTCAAAGATTTCTCAACGGTTGTTAAAAATCCTTCTCCAACCATATCCATATCCACGCCTGCATCCAGCGCTCGTGCAGAAACGGTTTGAAGGTCTCCGATGCCATGTGCAATCATTTCATTAATACCCGTATAATCTGAAACTACAAAGCCATTAAATCCCCATTGCTTACGAAGAACGTCAGTCATTAGCCACTTATTAGCTGTTGCCGGTACGCCATCCACTTCATTAAAGGAAGCCATAACACTCCCCACACCAGCGTCTACTGCTGCCTTGTAGGGTGGAAAATAATAATTATACATAGTTTGATGGCTCATGTCAGTGGTATTATAATCACGGCCGGCCTCTGCTGCACCATACAAAGCAAAATGCTTTACGCAAGACATTATGGTATTATTTTTTGCAAGATCATTTCCCTGGTAACCCTTTACCATTGCTTTTGCAATCTGCGAACCGAGATAAGGATCTTCGCCTGAGCCCTCTGAAATTCGCCCCCAGCGTGCGTCCCTTGATATATCTACCATTGGGGAAAAAGTCCATGAAATGCCATCGGCACTTGCTTCAACAGCCGCCACCCTCGCAGACTGTTCAATTAGATCCATATCCCAACTGCACGATAATCCTAGCGGTATAGGAAACACTGTTTGGTAACCATGAATAACATCCATCCCAAAGATCATCGGAATTTTTAAGCGGCTATCTTCTACAGCAACCTTCTGCACTGCCCGGATTTTACTTACGCCTTTTATATTGAACAATCCTCCAACTTTTCCATCCTTAATTTTCTTCCCAATATCTGAATTGCCAGCCTGGCCGGTTACGATATCTCCTGAGCCCGGCAAATTCATTTGCCCGACTTTTTCTTCCACCGTCATTTTTTTCATCAAAGCATCAATGAAAGTTTTCATTTTTGCATCCTGCGAGGATTGGGCAAATGAAGGCAAAGAGCATGAGATAAATAATACAATCAGCAAACGTTTCAACAGGTTCATAGCAGTGTTATTTTTTTAGATAAGGCAAAATTATTCTTTTCCAGATAGCATATCCTCTTGCATTCATGTGGAGATTATCTTCTATGAAAATATCCGTCATAGGCGTGCCATCAGCAGAAAGCATAGCAGGGTAAACATCTATAAAAGATGCGTTTTTTTTATTATTTAAAAAATCTTTGATCATAATATTAGCGGCCTCCATTTTTTTCTTCAGGTGTGCACGGCTTGGGCTGGGCTTGAGTGATACAAAATCTATAGGCACCTGTGGCATCCTGTTGCGGATCAAATCAAATAATTGCGTAAATCTTGAGAAGACGGTATTTGCTGTCACCGAATCGGAAGCAGCCAAATCATTTTCACCACAATAAATAACAATCTGTTTTGGATCATAGGGAAAAATAATATCATCAACATAACGGATGACATCGGGCAAGGAAGAGCCGCCAAAGCCTCTGTTTATAATTGGGTAACCGGGGAAATAATCCTGCACATCCGTCCATTTTGTAAATGATGAACTGCCAATAAAAAGGATCGCTTTAGATGGGGGAAAATTAAGGCTGTCCTGTTTCTTAAAAGATTCTATTTCTGAATGAAAGGGAGCTGTTTCCTGCGCATACAATAAGGGTGCTGACAAAAGCAAAAGAAAAACCAATGCGAATACCCTGGTGATTTTATTCATCTTTAATTTTTTAATATTATTGATAAAGCCTTTTATAACCTGAACTCAATTTATTTTAATAACACTCCTTTGCGGCGATACGCCATTCTCATTGAATGCTTCTATAGACATATAATATACCTGGCCGGTTGCCAGGCTTCTTAAATCAAGGGAATCTTTATCGTACACCATCCATGAATTATATAGTTTCCCAGGAGCAATTCCCCATAGCATATTATATCCTTGTGCATTGGATTGTTTATCCCATGTGATCATTGCATCACGCCTGTCGGCTATGCGATTCACTTTAAAATTCTTTACTGCCTGCGGTACTTTGCCCTGCCCCGTTCCAAAAATTCTCAACCCTGAAATAGAAAAATAAGGAGTTGGCACATGAATATTATTATACCGGATGTAGCGGACAATTTGCGGAGAAGTCAATTCAACATAATCATTAGGCACATCACGAAAATTATTTTTTCTGTCAACAAGTGTTGTCCAGCTTTTGCCATCCAATGAGCCTTCTATATAATACCGGTGATTAAGTCCGGGAATTTTACCATACAACCCCGATTTATAGTCATGATAATTTACCTGTATCGCAAAAACTTTTCCCGGATTTTGCAGATCAATTTCTATCCATTGCTTCTCGTCATTATTTTCAGCTACCCAAAAAGTCTTTACATTTTCATCATCAATATTTTTAGCATCAAAACTTTCTAAAACAGAAGAAGCCTTGACCGGTTTGTTATAAGATAAAAGCATCCATCCTTTAAATTCCCCGGCGTTTTCCGGAATTGCAGCTGCATAATGGGGATAGTCTCCAAACCTTGTATCACTATGCATCAATCCATCTTCATCAAACCAGGTGGGGTACATACAAATACGCCTTTCCCAATTTACATTTACCGAAACAGCCATGGATGCAAAATGCCAATACATATTATAAGGCCCAACAACGGTACTTCCGTGACCTGCACCATTCATAAAACCTCCCGGCTTATAAGAAAAAGGATTATTGGGCATGTAGGTAAAAGGTCCCAGAGCCGAATCACTAACATAAGCGCCATCCCCATATACATTAAATTCGGTACCAGGCGCAGCGTATTGCAGGTAGTATTTATTACTATGTTTGGTCATCCAGGCTCCTTCCATGTAGCCACCCAGAACTGTATCAGCATGATTTTTACCAAAGCGCTCCCATCCATGCTTTTTCCCATCCAGGTTAAATAGTTCCCATGTTTTGTCTGAAGGTTTAAAACGCTTTTCTTTATCCAGTTTTTTAGCCCTGACAGGATAAGTATTGCTTGAGCCCCAGTACATGTATGCCTGTCCGTTATCATTAATAAAAAGATCAGGATCCTGCAGGTCATTTAATATTGATGGAACAGCTTTCCAATCGCCTTTCTTCGGATCATCAGTGTAAAGAATGCTCATAGAACCAGATGGGTCACCAGTTACATACAAAACAGAATCTTTATAGTTATGTGCTGCAGGTGCATTAGATCCCTGGAAATACCATTTTTCCGGATAAATAAAATCCCAGTTATTCAAATCTGTTGAGTGCCAGTATCCTAAAGAACGCGTTACAAACATGTAATATTCATTCCTGAACTTCACGACGGCAGGATCAGCACCGGAGCGATAAGAAATATCATTGTCGGCATTGTAAATCATATAGGTGTAGTCCAGGTTCAATGGATTGCAGTAAGTAGACATTTGTAAAGATTGCGCACAAACATTTCTATTTGCTACTCCCAGCATTATTACAATCGTAAGTGCGACAATAAAGCTTCTAATCATCTATATTGGTTATTTTCTACACCTCTTACTCATCTATAAATTATTTCAAGGCCTCATCTTTTTCTTTTTCTAAAAAATTCGCCGCGGCTCCAATGCCTTCAGTTTCCCATTCCATCAATGCCTCATCGGGTACTGCCTGTAAAGGTACAGTGCTAGATTGGGATGGCTCATTGTATGGAATATTCTTGCTCCTGTTATAAACAGATATTAAAGACCACCGGGCTGCATCGGAAAGATTCGCCTCCGAACGGTGCAATAAATTACTATGAAAAAATAAAGCGTCACCAGCATTAATCTCAACATAAATTAACTCCATCGTCTTCAATGCAAGATCAACATAATGTTGTGATGCACCTACCTGCTCGCCTGCAAATCCATGTTCAATACGCCCCATTTTATGTGATTCTTTTATTACCTGAAGACATCCATTTTCTTTATTCGCATCGGTTATTGCAACCATAACCGACATCATCTGGTTTGGCAATAAAAATTCATTCTTATACCAATAACCATAATCCTGGTGCCACTCCCATGCCCCGCCTACTTTCGGCTCCTTCTGCATGAGTTTACTATGAAAATGGCAAACAGCGCTATCCCCTTCCATAAGTTCGCCAACAGAATCAACCATTCGCCTGCTCTTTGTGAGCAGGCCATATGCATCATTGCCGGGAGTATACCACAATGTGAGTTTTGTTTTTTTTCCTGACTGATCGTTTAAGTCAAAAGCATGTTTCCGCAAATTTTCATCGGCCGTCGCAATCTTATAAAGTTTATTGATTTCATTTTCTTCCAAAAAATTCTTGATTATTACATAGCCATCTTTTTCATAAGATGCTTTTTGCTGATTCGCTAATTGAAAATGTGACATGGTGAAAAATTTTTAATTTTTAAGTTTATTTGAAAACATCCATTCAAAAAGCCCCGGCTCTTTAAATGTATCATCCCAACTGTTGTGCCCGTCTTCGGGATAAATCGTAAGTGTAACCTTAGCCCCTGATTTGGTTAATGCTTCAGCCATTTCTTTACTATATTTTGCATAGACAGTAGAATCCTTTTGCCCGTGAAAAATCCACCAGGTAGGCCCCTTCAGATTTTTTGCTGCGGCAGTATCCGATGCGCCGCATATAGGGAAAGCAGCGGCAAATGTACCGGGCATTCTTTTTACAATATCAAAGGTACCCATTCCACCAAGAGAAAGACCGCCTATATACAGCCTGGCTTTATCTACCGGATAATTAATTTTTAATTCCTGAATCAAAGCCATCAACAATTTCATTTTAGTAGTGGGAGGTAAATTTCCTGAAAAGTCAAAAGTTCTTTGTTTTGAAACACTGTCATAAGTCATTTTCATATTTGCCCACATGCTGGTGGCGGAGCATTGGGGAAACACAATAATTGCCGGATAATTCTTCCTGATGCTGTCATTGATGAACAGGTCTCCGCCATGAGAAAGCTGGGCCATATTATCATTTCCTCTTTCGCCGGAACCATGCAGAAATAAAACCAATGGATATGTGTTGTGTGAATCATATCCTACAGGCAGCAGCAGTCTGTAAGGCAAGGTATCAGAATTGTTAATAAACAAATGTTTTTCATAAGATGCGGGCTGTTGAGCAAATAAACTGAGATTGAGAAATAATGTGCACAAGCCGGTTAACACGATGCGATACTTCATTTTTGTTTTTATTATTTGAATTTTTAATCTTAAACTTTCAAGAGTCTTGGAATCCCAGGAATTGTCAAAGGTATTTCATAGTAAGCCTTTGCTATGAGTCGATCAGTTTTAAAAATTCATGATTTTTATTTTAAAAAGGGGCTTTCAAAACCCAATTTCTTTAAACCATCCTGCACTTCCGGGCAACTCATAAAAAGTTTCCATAATAATCCCGTCCTGTAATTTTCCATCATCACAACAATTGGGCCCTGGTCTATTGCAAGATATCGTGTGGGATACCAATCATCAGTTTCACTAAAAGCATCATAAAAACCATATTGCCCCCAGAGTTTGTCTTTCATACCGGTGTACCAATGTTTCATCGCAGCCATCGATTGCTCCGGCGTATAAGGGAATGATGATAAGGCGGCCGTTGGAGCAATCACGCCCAAATCATTTTTTTCTCCGGGAGCATGACCGGCATATCCTTCCATTGAATAACTGGCGGTTAGTCCCCAACTTTCCGGTCCATACCCATTGTAGTGTTTTGGGTTTTCCACGCACCATTTATAATTGATCCTGGCGAGGCTGGTATTTTCTTTCCAGTAATCAGCATATTGGTCTTTTAATCCGTGCGGGTCAAGACCTAGATATGAATAATGCGCCCAAAACAAAGGGCCCCCATAAGAATTGTTTCCCTGGTAGCGGAGTTGCAATGTGTCGCCATATTCTGAATGTATAGATTTTATTTTTCCATTCTCCGCCCAGCCTTGATGGTATGCTGCTGTTGAGATGGAATGTGTGGGAGAAGATGCTCCTAATATATAGGCAATTAAAGTTTCATTGTAACCGTGAATCGGGAAATTCATTTTCCAGCCATTGTTTGGGCTCCAATGCCAATAAATTACATTCTGCCCATGTTGATACCAATCAAACTCAACTTCTTTCCATAATTTATCTATTCGTTGTGCCAATGATTTTTCTGCGTCGCTCCCATCTTTAAAATATTGTCGCACACAGAGCAACCCCTGCAGCAAATAAGCAGTTTCAACAAGGTCACCGCCATCATCATCCCTGCTAAAAGGCCTTACCTTACCGGTTTCACCATTCCACCAATGAGGCCATGCACCATGAAACCGATCCGCGGTTTCTAAAAAATGAGTTGCTTTTTCCAATCTTATTCTGCCTTCTTCCCGTGTTATAAAGTCTCTTTCAATACCCACTAAAATTGACATTACCCCAAAGCCGCTGCCGCCGCTTGTTACGGTGCTCTTGTCATTTTGAGGATAAATATTATCTACATGAAAACGCTCTCTTGCAAGTCCGCTCCTGGGCTCGGCCCCATCCCAGAAGTATTGAAAGGTTTGCTTTTGAACGAGTTCAAATAAAGTAGAATCTGAAAGATTTTCGGTGACCTTCTCCTTATCATGTTTAGCAAAGTGTGATGACGAATTACAAAAAAAAGATAGCAGGGAAAGTACAACCAGATAGGATAATCTATACATGACAGCCTAATTTAACGTGCATTTACAAATCTACTTAATGCTTTTTATTAGCATTTAATTTTCACCAAAAGGAAAGAGACTGCGTAATAAAAACATTCACCATTCCACACCTGACGAGTTCATTTTTATAAAGGCCTCCGCAGCACCAATATTCATTTCAATCCCCCTGAATTTTTCCATCATGCCGTGATTACAGTCCGCAGATACATAGATATCGTCGGGGACCTGGCTGGTGTGGCAATACAACGCTTTTCTTTTTTGCTCTCTTGTCGCACTGATATCCACATATTCTGTCGGCCTGAATCCCATGGTTTGGTTTCCGGTGCACACTTCGAAAAAATAAAGAGGAAATGTTTTCCCCAGCCGGACCCAGCTTTGAATGGTAAGCAAGCTTGCCGCCTGATGATCTTTGTGAGAATCAACCGGCCAATGAGTAAATACTACATCTGGCTTTTCAGTGAAAATTAATTTCTGCATTTTATCTACCCATTCATTGTTTACAATGGTATCCCCATCCGTTTGCCCTGCAAAAATGGGCTTTGCTTTTAAGATTGCGCAGGCTGCAGTAGCTTCTTTCGACCGTGTAGCAGCAGCAGCATGCGATACCCCGTCTATACCCGCTTCTCCCCTTGTCAGGTAAATAATAGTAACCGAATGGCCTGCAGCGGACAGCATGGCCAGCGTGCCACCGCAGCCACTTTCAGGATCATCAGGATGGCCGCCGACACATACAATTTTCATTTTCTTATCTTTTGTTGCCCCATTAGAAGGCAGAACGGAAGAGAGGTTAAAAGCCGCCGCCATGGCAATGGCATTTTTTGCAAACGATCTTCTTGATACAGCCATGCTTTCTATTTATTAACGTGAATGCTATTTATTAAAGTGAATGAATTTATTCGTAATGTATATAAAATATAACTACAATTTAATGAGTTACCCCATTTTCTACAACGGACAGTGAATAGAAATAAGATCGATCCATGCAGAACATGGTGCCACTCTGCAAATGCGGTAACCGGATTTTTTGTTCCGGTTACAAATCTAATTAATGCAATTTATTAGCGATAGCCTTATCATAAAAAATGAAGGTGAGCTCATTAACAATTTCCCCAAGTCCCCCGTATTCAAGTCTATCTTTTCATTATAACATTTTTTCAAATGAAAAAAATTATTCCTGTTCGTATGTGTGCCTTCATCTTTGCATAATTTTCCCAATTCGGTAAAGAGATGTAAAGAATATCTGATCCTGATAACCCATCCACACAGAGTTTATCCATACTGGCAATGATGACTTTCGCCCAACTCAATCATTTAATATATTTTTAGATACTTAGAAGCTGTTTGAGTTAATTATTTTAAAATCCTTATGAACGAGATACTAGCTGTCCTCATATTGGAAGAAACAGAAAAGTTGTAGTTATCATGAAATTTCTCCTCGAAAAATGTCCAACTGGTAAAAATATTA
>JBKJRY010000315.1:0-2548 GCA_046593045.1 Chitinophagaceae bacterium
TCTTTTAATACATCAATACTTTCAATATCGCTTGGGTTAATACCAGATAAAGGGTTCGTTTCTGTTTGACTTCCAGTGTTCACTGTAATGGTACTTGTATTTGTTGAAACAGGTACGCCGTCAATTATCCAAAGTGGCTGGTTATTACCGGCAGTACCAACGCCACGTATCCTAACTTCGATGGGAGCGCCGGGGTCTCCGCTACGATTTGTGACATTAACGCCTGCTATACGGCCAGTCAAAATCTGATCAGGGCTTGTAAAAGGCTTATTCTCAAAATCCTTTTTCGAAATGGACCCTACAGCACCAGTTAAATCTGCTTTTCGCTGTGTTCCATAGCCTACTAACACTACTTCATTCAACCTATCTACCTGTGACGTTAAAGTAACATCCACTAAATTTTTTCCTTTTGTGGTGGCCTCACTTGATGCAAAACCCACAGAAGTAAATACAAGTATTGCATTTTCAGCAGCATCTAATGAGTAATTTCCTCCGGCATCTGTTTGGGTGGCTAGCTTAGTGCCCTTGACTGTTACTGTTACATTAGCAATCCCATTACCTGTTTCATCCATTACTTTACCTGCTACCTTCTTATTTTGAGAAAAGGCATTAGCTGTAAAAAAAATCAGCAGTGTACTAAAAAGGAACACCCTTAAGGTCTTAAACCATGGTTTCAAGTTCATAGCATTATTTTAGTTTTGTTAATGATTTTAATAATAAGGCTTATTAATATTGCAATCGTAAATTTTGTTAAATTAAAGTTATACTAATATTTTCAACAAAATACGCGGTGAAACAATTTAATATTTAGTAAATCGTTCGCAAACGTTTGCATTCAATATGCAATGGGTTGGTTACTATTATTTAGATTTTACAACCAAGGTTTTATTGAACGATAAACATATTATTACAGTTAAAAAATTAGGCTAAGGCGGAATGTTTGCAAAGTCATCATTCCCTGATTTGAGCAACTGAAAAAATTAATTTATTTGAGGGCGTTTCTTAAAGAAATAATATCAGCGTTGCATTGCTGCAATAACAATACAAAATCAATAATAGGAAGTTTTTAAAAATCAAACGTCAAAAATTTTGGATGGATAGAGGGCTAAAATAAATCAGGCAAACGGTTGCGGAAATCTGGTCTAAACTAAAAATGTATATTTAGAAATCAATGTACTGTTAGTAAGGTACAATCGAATTGCAGGTAATCTTTTAAATAAAAAAAGTTTGTCAGGATAGCATCAGTAATTTTTTTAATCCCTATATTTTACAGAAAAAGACGATTTAAAACTGGATTCTTCATTTTTTAAAATTTTACTTTTATGAGTAAGCTGGAAAGACGGGATTTTATAAAAAAAACGGTGATGGGTGGTATTGGCGCAACACTGTTAAGCGGCAATGTAATTGCTGAAAGTAACGGTGATATCAATAAAACTGAACCGGAAATTGCAGATACCAATCATGGCCCATCTAAAAAGATTATTGTTGGTGGTGCAGGATTGGGTGGACTTTGCTGTGCGTATGAACTAATGAAGAAGGGCCATGATGTAACAGTGTTGGAAGCTTCTGGCAGGCATGGCGGACATGTTTTTACAGTGCATGATGGATTGTCCGATGGGCTTTATGGAGATTTTGGGCAGGAACATATTGTGAAGCCCGGCTATAAACTGTATTTTGAATATGCAAAAGAGTTGGGGCTGGAAGTAATTCCTTACCCAAGAAGAAAAGAAATACAGCGGCGGATAAACGGAAAATTTTATACCGAAGAAATGCTGGCCGATGTTACAGTATTAAAACAGTTTGGCTTTAACGATAAAGAGGTGAAATATCTAACACAGAATGCATGGGGCGAATTACAAACCCTGTACACCGCACCTTACCTTGATAAATTTACCGATGAATATCAGCCGTTCAACATTGGGTACGATCATTTCGATAAAATTACGGCATCTGAATTCTTGAAAAAGGAGGGCGCCTCAAAAGCCGCCCTGGAGTTCCTTGGAGGTGAAGGAGAATCAGCATTGTTTAAATTATGGTATGCAGCCATTCTTAAAATTCGTGGCGTACCGGTATTTCCGACGGAGGTATTCAGGTTGAAAGGGGGCAATCAAATGTTGCCCAATGCCTTTGCAAAAAAATTAGCACAACGGGTATGGCTCAACAGCCCGATTATTGCCATTAAAAATAGTGATGCCGGAGTAACTGTTACGTACAAAAAAATTAATGGAGAGCAGCAACTGTCAGCAGATTATTTTGTAAACTGTATCCCGTTACCAGCTTTCCGAAATATTCTTGTAACTCCTGCCCTGCCTGCAGAAAAGCAATATATTTTTCAAAATCTCACCTACGATTCCTATTCACGGTTTGTGTTCCAGGCGAGTTCTAAGTTTTGGCTGGATGATGGGTTGCCCAATATCAACCTGTTTTTAGACCATCCTGATTTAGGTGATGTGTGGCATTCGGCTGATGAAGTAGATACACACCGGGTTATTGTTTTAGGTACCGGCCCCGGTGGGGTATCTCCGCAACGGGCGCTGGCTGCATTCAG
>JBKJRY010000433.1:0-18350 GCA_046593045.1 Chitinophagaceae bacterium
ACTGAGGCTTATTTAGTCATATAGCTTGCGATATTGAGGTAATCTAGCAGAATAACCTATCTGCTTGTTGAGGAGTTTTAAAAAGAACTGTGAAAGCTCCCCGGAGAGAAAAATTAAACTGTCGCGTCCCCTGCTACTCCGCTGTATTTTTCATCATCATAAGCAAAGAATATGCACCTTTTACCACGAAGTTGCCCGAGGTAAAGCCGGTATCACCAGGTGATACAATCTGTATATATCCATTTTCATTAATTCCGGTTTTTACTTCAATCATTTCAAATTGTTTTTCGCTTTTTTCTTTGTACACATATTCTTTATTTTCAAAACGAACAATCGTCTCAGCAGGTAACACAAATGAACTTGCAGTTTTTATTTCGACTTCTGCATTCATATAAGTGCCGGGTATTAATGATTTATCATAGGTTTCAAAATGGCAATGCACCTCCGTATTTCGGTCTTCCGACAGGTCTTTTCCGATCAATAAAATCTCGCATTCATATTTTTTTTCGGGATTGTTATTTGTATAAGCAAAAAGTTTTTGCCCGATAAAAAGCTTATCCAAATCCTTTTCAAATACTTTTAATGCAAGGTGAATATCAGTAGGATTGATCAACTCAAACAGTACTTCTGTGGGTGCTACATATTTGCCAATATTTACATTCACTTTCGAAACATACCCGGTTATTGGCGAATGAATATTTACACTAGATTCAATCTTTGAATCATTAATTCTACTAATATTTATGCCTGCAAGTTTTAATTTCTCAGCCAATGAAGTAATTAAAATTCGCTGGCTCCTGTAGTCTGATTCTACCTGCTGAAATACTTTATCGCTGCTGGCCTGGCTTTGATTTAATTCTTTCTGGCGCTCGTATTCTTTTTCTAAAAAAGTAATCTTTGCTTTGGCTGTCAGGTAGTCCTGTTGCAACTGAATATATTGCTGGTCCTGCATCACAGCTATTACTTCGCCTTTATTAATATGCATTCCCGGCAACAATTTGGTAGATTTTAAATATCCACCAAGGGGCACGCTTACCGATACCATATTCTGCGGCGGTACATCAATCATTCCATTTAGTTTTAAAATGGAAGACATTTCCTTTACTTCCATTTTCGCAGTAGCAATACCTGCATTTTTCATTTGAGCTTCACTAAGCGCCACTACACTTTCATTAACCGCTGCAACAGGCTCATCTGTTGTTTTCTCCCTTTCAGTACACGCTGCCAGCAGGCCTAATGATAGCAAAAAAAGTTTTCTATATTTCATCTTAGGATTGTTATTTGTTTGTAAAATAATTTAGATCAATAATGGATTGATTAAGGTTTTTTACCGCATCGATATAATCGCTTTTTGCAGTGATTGACTGGTTGATTAGTTGCACCCAATCTAGATAATTGATATTGCCCGCAGCCAGTTGCTTATTTGCTGTAAGGTTTATAAGGTCTGAATTTCTTAAAATATTTTTTTGAAAATACTGTACAGCCTGTTGATATTTTTGGTATTGAGAAAAAGCAACATTGTAATGCGATCGTATATTTTGCAACCCCACATCATAGTTCCCTTCAGCCAGCTTCACGTTTATTTTTTCACTATTAATCCTGGCTTTTTGAGCCCTGCTAAAAATAGGGATGCCTATACCAACCTGTACAGCACTGAACCTTTTGGACGTGGAGTAATATTTATCGTCGGCACCTGTACCCCTTATGCTGGTATTGTTATAACCAAAGGAAAGGTCGGGTGACAATTTACTTTTGGCTAATTGTAACCCGGCCTGTGCGACCTGCTGCTGCTGTTGAATTAATTTTATTTCAGGATGTTCCGGAAGCATTGAAGTATCCATAGCAGCAACATTACCTTGCCAATCATTTTCATTCGCCGGAATGTACCATTCTATACTGTTCAATAAAAGTTGAAATTGCAACTGCAGTATTACTGAATCCTGTTTCAGAAGATCCAGTTGGATCCTTATTTGTCCCAAAAGAGTTTCCGCACTTGCTTTTTCCAGGATGTTGCTTTCACCTTTTTCCAAACGCAGCACTGCTTTTCTATGGAAGGCTCCATAAAGACTGTCAGCGTAACGAAGCAACTGCATTTTTTCGTCAGTATATAGCATTTCATAAAAAACCTGCGTCACTTGTTTTTTTAACTGCTTCTCTTTTATCGACACATCCAGTAAGCTGCTTTTCCATTCCTCCTCTAACAATTCTTTCTGCCTTTTATAAACCGTGGGGAAATTGAATGTTTGCGAAATACCAAATTTGGTATCAGTATATATGCTGTTGATTTGTCCTGCTTCAGCAAATGCATTTGCCTGTGGAATGATGGCAGATGTGCCGAGAAGCATTTGCCGGTATTTTGTTTTAAGTGTTTCATTTTTTAAAACCAAATTATTCGTTAACGCTGTATCGACTGCGGCATCGAGGGTTATTGATTTTTGAGAAAATGAAAATTGGCTTATACCGAGAAAAATAAAAATGAAAATTGCAGCAATAACAGGAGGTTTGTTTTTTCTTTTATGGGTAGCTCCTTTTTCAAAAATCATATACAAAACCGGCAGCACAAATAATGTAAGAAATGTGGCAATCAACAAGCCGCCTATTACCACAGTAGCCAAAGGCCTTTGTACCTCTGCGCCTGATCCGTTACTCAACGCCATCGGCAAGAAGCCCAGTGACGCAACAAATGCAGTCATCAGAACCGGCCTGAGCCTTACTTTTGTCCCCATAATGACTATCCTTTTCATATCAGTCAAGCCTTCTTGTCTTAACCGGTTAAATTCTGCAATCAATACTATTCCGTTTAAAACCGCCACTCCAAATAAAGCTATGAAACCAACTCCTGCACTTATACTAAATGGCATGCCCCTGAGCGCTAAAAATAAAATTCCTCCTATCGCAGATAATGGAATTGCAGAGTAAATAAGTAAACCCTGCCTGATCGAATTAAAAGCAAAATACAAGAGTAAAAAAATAAGTGCTAAGGAAACCGGAACTGCTACCATCAGTCTTTGGTTGGCCGCCCTGAGGTTTTCAAAAGCGCCTCCATACGTAACATAGTATCCTGCAGGAAATTTTAATTGTTCATTCACTTTGTCCTGCAGTTCCCTCACAATACTTTGAACGTCCCTGCCCCGGACATTAAAACCAACAACGATCCTTCTTTTTGCATCTTCTCTTTGTATCTGGTTGGGGCCTTCTTTTATTTGTACATCTGCCAACTGGTATAAAGGGATTTGGGTACCATTTGGGGTTGGTATTAATAAATTTTGAACATCCTTTACGCCTGTCTTCAAATCTCCTTTCAACCGTACTACTACATCAAATCTTTTTTCGCCTTCAAACAGCCTTCCCGTACTTTGGCCTGCAAATGCAGTATTCACTACTTTATTGATGTCCACAATATTTAAGTTGTATTGGGCAATTGCATTGCGGTTATAGGTAATGATGATCTGCGGCATGCCTGAAATAGCTTCTACATAAAGGTTCCTTGCGCCATCCACGCTGCTGACTATACCTCCTAATTTATCAGCATAAGCAGCGAGGGTGTCTAAATTTTCACCAAATATTTTACACACCACATCCTGCCTGGCGCCCGTCATCAATTCATTGAACCGCATTTGAACGGGATATTGAAAACCTGCTGTAATACCCGGAACAGCCTGCAAAGCTTTGCCCATTTTTTCACTAAGTTCATCAAATGTCTTTGCTGAAGTCCAGTCTTTTTTTGGTTTTAATATTACCATCATATCGGCGGCCTCCATTGGCATGGGATCGGTAGGCACTTCACCGCTGCCAATTTTTGTGACTACCTTTTCTACCTCAGGAAATCCATTCAATAAAATATGTGCTGCCTGCTGTGTATTGGTTATTGTTGTGTTTAAGTTGCTGCCGGTTAAAACCCTTGTGTCCACCGCAAAATCCCCTTCTTCCAATGCAGGAATAAATTCGCCGCCTAAGGTGGATAAAATATAACCAGACACAATGAATAAACCGATCATTGATAGCAAAAGGGCTTTGGGAAACCGAATCACTTTTTGCAAAGCCGTTTGGTATACTCTTTCCACTCTTGTCATTAACCTGTCGGACAGGTTTGGCTGGTGTTTAATTTTTTTACTTAAAAACAAGGCGCTCATCATCGGGATGTAGGTGAGTGAAAGAAGAAAGGCGCCCAGCAATGCGAATGCAACTGTTTGTGCCATTGGCTTGAACATCTTTCCTTCTATGCCCTGCAGGGTAAAAATGGGTAAGTAAACAACAAGAATAATTATTTGCCCAAACACGGCACTGTTCATCATTTTACCTGCGGAATGTTTTACTTCTTTATCCATCGTATCCTGGTCTAGCCTGTTGCTATTTATAAATTCTTTACTGTGACTTAAGCGATGCATTACCGCTTCCACAATTATTACCGCCCCATCTACAATTAATCCAAAATCCAATGCCCCAAGACTCATAAGATTGCCACTTACGCCAAACAGGTTCATCATGATTACTGCGAACAACATTGATAATGGTATTACAGATGCCACCAATAATCCTGCTCTGAAATTACCCAGGAACAATACCAATACAAACACAACAATCAATGCACCTTCCATAAGGTTTTTACTTACCGTCCCGATGGCATTGTTTACCATTTTTGACCGATCCAGGAAGGGCTCAATTATCACTCCTTCTGGCAATGTTTTTTGTACCTGGGCAATGCGTTCATTTACATTTTTGATCACCTCATTGCTGTTGGCGCCTTTAAGCATCATGACTATGGCGCCAGCTACTTCGCCTTTGTCATTATAGCACATAGCGCCGTATCGTATGGCATGGCCAATTTTAACGTCAGCTACATCCCTTATAAACAACGGCGTTCCGCCCGTGGTACTTTTAACGGCGATATTATTAATGTCCTCAATGCTACCGAGCAAACCCTCGGTGCGGATATACAAAACAGTAGGACCTTTCTCAATATATGCACCCCCGGTATTTTGGTTATTACTTTCTAACGCCTTGAAAACATCCGTAATGGTAATGTTGTAAGAAAGTAATTTGTCGGGGTCCACTTCAATAGAATACTGTTTCAGCTTGCCACCAAAACTGCTTACTTCGGCAACACCTTTTACTCCCAATAACTGCCTCCTTACGATCCAGTCCTGGATGGTTCTTAACTCTGTAGGATCATACTTGTTTTCATAACCTTCTTTCGGCCTTAACACATACTGGTATATTTCGCCGAGGCCTGTACTCACGGGGCCGAGTTCCGGAACTCCAATACCTGCCGGAATTTCGGTTTGTACCCGTTGCAATCTTTCTGCTACCTGTTGCCTTGCCCAGTAAATATCTGTTGCATCATTAAAAACAATAGTAACGAGAGACAGCCCAAATCTTGAAAAACTCCTGATCTCCTTCAAACCGGGAATATTATTATTTACCTGTTCAATCGGGAAAGTAACAAGGCGTTCGATATCCGTAGCACCAAATGAAGGGGCTATCGTTATCACCTGTACCTGGTTATCTGTAATGTCAGGAACGGCGTCGATAGGCAGTTTGGTAAACGAATAACTGCCATATCCTATAAGGGCAATAATAAAAAGCCCAACAATGAGTTTGTTTTTTATCGCAAACCCAATTATTGCATCAAGCATAATTCTGTTATTTAAAAATAATGGAGTGCACACTTCAGGAATCACCTAAAGCCGTGATGCATGAAGTTTCAGGCTTCATGTAAATTCAATATAAAAATTAACAGGATTTGGGCGGTTGCCAGATAGTTGAAATATATGACGAAAGAATAAACTGGTCAAGGACCAGGTATGATTTTTTTTCGTGAATTTCGGCCGGCTTTAAAATAATAACAGGAGTTAATAATGGTGTAAAAAAAGACATCATACCAAAGATGCAATCACTCGAAGTCTTGAAAGGTAATTGCATATCACGTGCGTAACCACCATCCTTCGGACTTCCATGCATATAGTGAAGATCGAGGAACTCAAGAAATGTAATTTTGTTATCAGCTTTCTCATGGTCAGAAAAATGCTCAAAAATTAAAGGAAGTTTTAGTAATTGATGTGCTTCTGTTGTTGAGAACAGGTAAACTGCGAAGAAAAATATGGCTGTGATTTTTTTCACAGGCGTAAAGGTAATTTTTTTTTACATACCGTTAAAAAATGACCTTTATCTTCCGAATCTATAAAACAGTTGCCATGGCATTTTCTTCGTAGAAAATATTGATTGTGAAATGGGAGTAAGTTTAAAAAGTAGCGTATAAATTCAAGGCGAAAAATATTTGCAATATAAATTTCACAAATCAATTATTTGCTAATTAAAAGTATCAACTGAACAAGTTAGTTTTAAAGCTTACCTTGTAGCTATGAAGGTAGATAAGAAAGTACAATTTGTATGCTTTGAAACAATGCTCGACAAAGAGCCATTTATTAAGCGTTGGGAACAATACACCCACTCTTTAAACAGTAATGAGGATGTGACCATGCAGCAATCTGAAAAAAACGGCATATTCAGGTACATAGCGCAGCACCGGTTTGTACCCGGTGAATTACAATTTGTATTTTCAAAAGAGTCGGGAAGATCCCGTGTGGTACAGGTACAAATAAAAACAACCCAGGTGGGCGGTTATTCAATTTTACAGATGGAAAGATCGCATGGCACAACTGGCAACGAAAACAAGTTTTTTGTTTTTCTCACAGATCCAACAGTTGATCTGACTGTCTATAAAAAACTATCTGTGCCCTGTGAATTAAATATCTACGAAGAGTATTATGAGAATTGCAAATATGCCTTTATTCTTGAATATTTTGTGAAAGCAAAAAATGCTGCGGCGTTATTGGAGCAATTGAACCTGGATGATATTGCTGAAATTGGATTATATAAAGAATGCACCCTTGCTAAAAGTTCGAAAAATGACAGGGAAAAGGATTTGCATGTTTGGCCATCATTTTAATTTAAAAAAGACAATTAAATTATTAGTTGAGGACCTACATCTAGTTTTGTTTTTACTGATCCGCTCCCCAGCCCCACTTCAAAAATTCCGGAAAGGTCCTCCCCCATGTTGCAACGTCATGCCTCCCATCTTTTATTTCCAGGTAGCGAATGTCTTTTGATGGATCATATCCTTTAATCACAAGCTCTTCAATAAGAGACAGGGTATCATCTATTGAATCAATGATGCCATTATTGTTTCTATCAGCAATTTCATCAAGGGTGCCTGTTTCAAAGAAAAATTTCAGGCCCGGATAATATTTCCCACTTCTTATCTGGTTGTGCATAATCCTGTGGTTTCTTTCGTCAAAATCAGGATCTTCATAGCTAACATTGCGCCACCATAGCGATCCGCTGAAGATCCCGGCCCTGTTAAATTCCGCGGGATGATTCCAAACAACATCCAATGCATTTAACCCACCTAAGGAAAAGCCGCAAAATGATTTTTCTTTAAAAGAAAATTGCGCGTAAGAAATTTTTATAAAAGGCAACAACTCTTCTAAAATAAATCGCTGGTAAAAAAGTGCTTTTGTTCCCCTGCCTTCGAAGTCTAAAAATTTAGCAGTTCCATATTCATTTTTTCTGTCGGCACTGCAATGTATACCTACGCAAAATATTGGCGAGATTGTATTGTCGCTATACAATTCTTCCAGTATATTTACGAAATTCATAGTAAGGAGATCTTGTCCGTCATTTATCAACAGGAGGCTTATATCATTTATAATATTGAGACCAGGGGGCAAATAAAAATCAAGTATCACATCCCTTTTTAGTAAATCAGAAGTAAGAATATGAGTTTCAGTATTCGAGGTTAGTAACTTTCCAGCTTGCATATAACGTTCAAAATTAAATAAATTCAAATTGAAAGACAAAGTTGATGATTGTGAAATAGTTTAAATAATATTTATGACCACTATACCTGCATCAGGTATTGAATATATTAGATCAATCTATCCTTTATCAAAAGCTGGCTGTCATCTTTTTATCTGGTACATATGATGACTTATACATAAGTAACAGCAACTTTCCGATAGCATTATCCCGCATTATTTTTTTCAAAGCAAAATATAATTTTGTTATATTCAAATTCAAAAAATTATATTTGATTTCCGTATGCTCTTCCGCGGTTTTATTCATTTTACACAAAAAAATTAACCATGAAAAAGATTGGAATATTGTTTGGTAAAGAAAGGAGCTTTCCGGATGCGTTTGTTGAAAGAGTAAACAGCAAGAATATCGATGGCATAACCGCGGAGCCAGTTCATATAGATAAAGTTATGCAAGGTGAAAGCAGTGGCTATGCAGTTATAATCGATCGTATATCCCAGGATGTGCCATTCTACCGGGCGTTTTTAAAAAACGCAGCGCTATGCGGAACAGCGGTTATTAATAACCCATTCTGGTGGAGTGCAGATGAAAAATTTTTTAATAATTGTCTCGCAACAAAAATCGATGTACCTGTTCCAAAAACGGTCATAGTCCCTTCCAGCTCATTGCCTGCAGACACACACGACCAGTCGTTTTCAAATCTTGCTTATCCAATGGACTGGGATACTATTTTCAATTATATAGGTTTCCCTGCATATATGAAACCTCATGCAGGGGGTGGCTGGAAAAATGTTTATAAAGTAAATGACGCAAATGATTTTTTTACCAAGCATTCAGAAACCGGGGAACTGATAATGATGCTCCAGGAAGAAATTGTATTTGAAGAATATTATCGTTGCTATTGTATTGGTGGAAAATATGTTCACATTATGTCTTATGAGCCCCGCAACCCACATCATTTAAGATACGTTGCCGATTTTAAACCCAACAAAGAAAAATTTGACCTGATGAGTGATCTGGTATTGAGGCTTTGCAAATACTTAGGCTACGATTTTAATACGGTTGAGCTTGCATTTCGTGATGGAGTGCCTTATGCCATAGACTTTTGCAATCCTGCACCCGATGCTGAAATTACCAGCGTAGGACAGGAAAATTTTGATTGGATAGTTGAGCATGCTGCTATCTTTGCTATTGACAAAGCACAATCATACCAGGAAGGCAAAGACAATCTGACATGGGGCGACTTTGTGAGACGAAGCGCTGATGGCAACGTATTATATAACGGATAGTAAAAAATTGGTGACAAATAATTCACTGAATTTTTAATTTTCAATTTAATCATGGCAGGTATTTCCTACAGGCATTTCACATTGGGAGTAGAAGAAGAATATATGGTGGTAGATCCTGTAACCCGGGAGCTTAAAAGTCACGAGCAGAAAATCGTACAGGAAGGAGAAAAAGTGATAAAGGATAAAGTGAAGGCAGAGATGCACCAGGCTGTAGTAGAAGTAGGCACGGATATTTGCAAGGATATTGATGAAGCTTTCATGGATGTTGCTACCCTCCGTAAAACTATAAGCGGCATTGCTGATAGCCTGGGCTTGTGGGTAGGCGCTGCCGGCACACATCCTTTTAGTCATTGGGAAAGCCAGTTGATTACCGATCATGCACGATACAGTGAAATAGTAAAGGAACTGCAGGAAGCAGCAAGAAGTAATCTTATTTTTGGATTACATGTGCATGTAGGTATGGAGAATCGTGAGATGGCCATTCATATCGCTAATTCTGCAAGATATTTTCTGCCACATATTTATGCATTAAGCACCAATTCTCCTTTTTGGGAAGGCAGAAAAACAGGATACAAATCTTTCCGCACAAAGGTGTTCGATAAATTTCCGCGTACAGGCATACCCGATTATTTTGAGAATATCGAAACGTACGATAATTATGTAAAATTGCTGGTGAAGACAAATTGTATCGACAACGGAAAAAAAATTTGGTGGGATCTTCGCGTCCATCCTTTCTTCAACACGGTGGAGTTTCGCATTTGCGATGTCCCAATGACAGTATTTGAAACAATTACTATTGCCGCACTCTTCCAGGGCTTATGCGCAAAGTTGTATAAATTAAGAACGGAAAATCTCAACTTCATCAGTTACCCGCGTGCCCTGATCAACGAAAACAAATGGCGCGCAGGCAGGTATGGAATTGAGGGAAGCCTTATCGACTTTGGTAAAGAAGCTGAAGTGAATACAAGGGTACTCATATATGAACTTCTTGATTTCATTGATGATGTAACCGGGCCGCTTGGTATACGAAATGCAGCCGGTAACGTTCATAGAATGCTTGAAGCTGGCACCGGTGCAGACAGGCAATTAAAAGTTTTTGAAGACACCAACAGCCTCCCGGCAGTGGTTGACTACATACATTCCCAGTTTTTAGAAGGATTATAAAATGCCCCCCTGAAGGATATATAGAAAGAAGAGTAACATTTTAAAATGTATGATATTCAATAAAAGAAAAATTAACAACAAGCATATGGCCAGATTATATTTCGCAATATTTTTTACATTTTTTCTTGCAACCGCATTTGGGCAAAGACTTGCACAGATAACAATTGATAACAGGGGAAACTCAGACATAATTTCTTTTTTAGCAGATGAAACTGTAATTGTGAATTTGACAAAAGACGGGAAGATTATGGATTGGGGAATTGAAAATAATACCATCAGAAATAATAGTTATCCCGGGAGGCTGGACAAGTATATGGGGAAAGAAGAATATTATCCATCAACGGATAATGAAGCATATCGTGGAAAGGTCAAATATATTGGAAGAACATTATTTACTTATTACACCTCCGATGACAAGGAAGCGCTGAAAGGGAAAGTAAAAACCATTGGCACAAATTTTCTCGATTATTATACTGCTTATGATGATGATGCATTCAGGGACAACCTAAAAAATGCAGGGCCTTTCTCATTTTCCTATTACAGTTCATTTGACAATGAAAGTTATAAGGGGAAAATAAAAACTGTAGGAGGAACCACCCTGTCGTATTACGGTTCAATTGATGATAAGGCTTCCAGGGGGAAAATAAAGAATATTGACCGGAACGCATTTACTTATTATTCTTCATACGACAGAAAAGAATACCAGGGAATGATGAAAACAGGTTCTCAAATTCTATCCAGCGGGGGTATAAAATATTTTATAAAGAACTATTAATAAAAAACATTCTTATAACTGGAATAGTACAATGACTTACACGAAGAATTTATTTAAAAGCATCTGAGACGTGGCCCCGGGCGGGATCTCCATCCATGCATATAAATTACCCGGGATACTCTTTTATTGACTAAAAAATTGTTATCTCTTTCTCCGACGCATTACAGTTTTATTTGCTTTTCGTGCGGGCTGTATTTATAAAGTAATTTTATAAAAGTCACCCATTTTGTTTTATAGATTTTTTATCGCAGTATTAAAATCTTCGCATGTTATATAAAAGTTAATACCTTTAAAATACTAACTAATTCTTCTTAATCAAAAAACTGCTTGTATTATGAAAGAAAAATTAAAGAGGGGTTCTCCCTCTACACCACGTAAATTTTTGTCTTCATTTTTTTTACTTTTGCTTTTTTCCGCTGCATCTTATTCTCAAACGATATCCGGAACAGTAACTGATGACAATGGCCAGCCTGTTGTTGGTGTCACCGTGCAGGTTAAAAATACCAACCGGGCAACTGTTTCTAATATATCGGGTAAATATGAAATAAACGCTTCGGCCAATGATGTGCTGGTGTTCAGCTATGTTGGCACTCCAACACAAACAGAAGCTGTTGGCAGCAGAAAAAATATCAATATTCACATCGCCGGCACTGCGCAAAACCTTAGTGAGGTAGTTGTTACCGCTTTAGGTATTAAAAAGCAGTCAAGGGGATTAGGTTATGCTGCCACAAGTGTTAATCCTGATGAAGTTTCCGTGAACCGTACGTCAAATGTTATGAATGCCTTGCAGGGTAAAGTTGCGGGAGTTAATATATCTTCCTTAGGTACCGGTCCGGGGGGAACCTCGAAAATACGTATCCGCGGCCAATCTTCTATTTCAGGACAAAATAATCCATTAATCGTGGTAAACGGTGTGCCGATAGATAATACTAATTTCAACGATAACACAGTCGGAGTATCGGGTGGAGGTGTCTACTCTGATGGTGGAGATGGCTTGTCCAGTATTAATCCAGATGATATTGAAACCATGACAATCCTCAAAGGTGCTCCTGCATCGGCACTTTATGGAAGCCGCGCCAAAGATGGCGTTATCATGATCACAACTAAAACACGAGGTAAGGGTAAAGGTATTGGCGTATCATACAATGGAAACTTTACCGATGAAACTCCTTTGGACTTCACCGATTATCAAAAAGTATATGGCCAGGGAGAAGGCGGGGTTCGTCCCACTGCCGCTGATCCGACATCCGGTGAATGGTCTTTTGGCGAAAAATTTGCGCCGGGATTGACACAAACCTTATATAACACTCCCGGTATTTCTTACGAGCCACAAGGAAGCAGGATTAAGGAATTTTACAGGCATGGACAAAATTTTTCAAACACAGTTACGCTTGCATCAAGCAGTGAACAAGGAGGTATACACCTTTCCCTGAACAATACCGATAATAGGGGAATTATGCCAAATAACAAATTTAACCGGAAAGGCATGAACCTCGGATTTAATTATAATTTATCAGACAAATTCAATTTTGGCGGAAACGTAAATTATACCAGGGAGGATAATAAGAATCCGCCAAATATTGCAAACCAGGACAATTCCATTCCTACCGCTTTGATGGCCCTGTCTAATTCAATGCCGCTTAGCATACTGGAAGCAAACAAATACTACCCCGGTACTGAAGACGAATATGTTTATTCCCGATTCAAAAACAGGACCAATCCATATTGGGAACTGGCGCAACAGTTTCATAATATAAAAAGAGACAGAATTTTTGGAAATATCTTTTTAAAATATAACCTGCTTTCCTGGCTTTCCGTGCAAGGCCGCTTTGGGGAAGATTACTGGTCCCGCGATGAGGATGTGAATAATTTTCCAACCGGGCAGGCATCAAGAGCCCCGGCACTAGCAGGTTTCGTGAATGGAATCTATACACAGGAATCACGTCGTTTCCGGGAAACCAATCTTGATTTTTTAATAACTGCTAATAAGGATTTTGGAAACTTCTCCGCAAATCTTACCGGCGGTGGCAACCAAATGCGGAAGCGTGCCGACATCAACAACGTACAGGTAACAGACTTCGTTATAAGAGGATTATATACCGTTCAGAATGGCAGGGCAAAAAATCCTGTTTATTCGATATCTCAGTTAGGTGTAAATTCTTTGTATAGTTCCGGCGAAGTATCATGGAAGCGTACTTTATATTTAAATGGCACGGTGAGAAACGATTGGTTCTCTACCCTTTCCACTGCCAACAGGAGCATCTTGTATCCATCTGTCTCCGGCGCTTATGTGTTTTCTGAGTCCCTTAAGAATGTTGGATGGTTAAACTTTGGAAAAATCAGGGCTGGGTATGCTGAAGTAGGCAGCGATGGTGACGTAGGCCCATATTCAAATCAATTATTTTACTCCATCAATTCCAACCTGATCAACAATCCTAACGGGACTGCAGTAACAGTTGGTGGCAGCGGTACCACATTACCTAATGCAAACCTGAGGCCCAGCAGGGTAGCAGAAACAGAAGTTGGACTGGAATTAAAAATGTTCAACAACCGGGTAGGTCTGGATATCGCAGCCTATAGAAAAATAACCACAGACCAGATTATTCCGGTACAGATATCAGATGCTTCTGGTTTTATAAATACCCGTATTAATAGCGGCAAAAGCCGCAACCTGGGATTTGAAGTGCTCTTAAATTTAGTGCCTGTAAGATCGAAAAACTTCACATGGGACTTTACTGCTAATACTTCTTTCAATAAATCAAAACTGCTTAACATTATCACCAGTACACCAGGCGAACGTATCACGATAGGTAATCATCCTTTCAATGGAGAGGTTAGGGATGTTGTTGGTGAGGAATTGGGACAAATTGCAGGATATGGTTATGCAAGAGATGCTAAAGGAAACAGGATTTTCCAGACAAACGGAATACCGTTACGTACCGCTGATCTCGTTTTATTTGGAAGCGCTTTACCGAAATGGATAGGCGGTTTTCTCAACTCCTTCAATTACAAAGGAGTTAGTCTGTCAGTTTTCATCGATTATAAATTAGGTAACAAAGTGTTATCCGGTACTAACTTCAATGCCATCCGTGAAGGCCTTCATAAAATTACCCTGGAGGGAAGAGAAGGTGGTGTAGTTGGCAACGGAGTTGATCCGAATGGAAATCCAAATACTGCAGTGGCTGCGAATCAAACCTATTGGGAACATCTTCGTTCGCAAGCTCTCGTTGAAGCTGTAATTTATAATGGAGGTTATTGGAAACTTCGCCAGATATCATTAGGATACGATTTTACAAAGTTCATTCCGGAAAGTTGGCCTGTCAAAGGAGTTAAACTTGATTTCGTAGCTAATAATGTACTTATCATAAAGAAATGGATTGAGAATATTGATCCGGAATCATCCGGCTATGGATCCGACAATTTTGTCGGGCTGGAATCTCCGAGTATCCCAACAACAAGAGGTTTGGGATTTAATTTAAATATTAAATTTTAATACGATTATTATGAAAAAAATATTTAGCTATAGCTTACTGGCCACATTATTACTATTGGCTGGGTCGTGTGATAAAGGGCTGGAAAAATTAAATCAAAACACGACCGATCCAACGGCTGTTGATCCTGTTCTTCTTTTAAACAACGCCGTAATCAACACCTCATATCCTGTAAACTCACTGATTTATGATATAGGGATTGTTCAGCAGATGATAACCCCAAACGGGGGTGTATTGGCAGGCGCTAACTTCAACCAGGATAATCGTCAAGGGGGAACTATTTGGCCAACCTATTATCAAAATGTAATTAAGAATACACATGATGTGATTGTGCGTACAAAAGATTTGCCCGCAAGGAGTAATCTTTATAATATGGCCCGCATATTCCAGTCGTTTGCATTCATGATTCTCACGGATGAATATGGGAATATTCCTTATAGTGAAGGAGGTGGCGGTTACTCCGACCAGATATTTTTTCCTTCCTATGATCAACAGCAGAACATTTATCCTAAAATTATACAGGAAATAACAGATGCAGCAGCGGCGTTGAATCCTGCAGGCACAATAGAAAACCAGGACGTGCTATATGCCGGAGACATAATCAGGTGGAAAAAGTTTGCCTACTCTTTACTTTTAAGGGCTGGAATGCGCTTGAGCAAATTGGATGCTGCCAAAGCACAGGCGACAGTACAGGCAGCTTTTGCGGGCGGAATAATAACTGACAACGCTGATAATGCATACATGAGGCATGATGCCAATTATACGCAGCCTCTTGGAAATACACTTAATGGAAGTGAAGCAGCTAATTTTTACCTGACCAAGCCCTTTGTTGATCAGCTAAAAAATACCGATGATCCGCGTTTATCTGCAATCGCTGTAAGATATGTAGGCGCTACTACGGGAAATGGACAAACTGTGGATGTAGCAACCAGCGACCCGACAAAACAAATTGGAATGCCAATGGGATATGACAATGGAAGCATTGTCGCGCAAGCTACGGCCGATGGCCTTGCCAGCTTCTATGGCTACAGCCAGGCTGATCGCAAAAGAGTTGTAAAAACCTCCGCCCCAATGTTTTTTGTTACCGCCGCTCAAACAAATTTGCTATTGGCGGAAGCTGCCTTTAAAGGTTGGATAAGTTCAGGCACAGCAGCGCAATACTTTGCCGACGGAATAAAAGCTCATATGGTCCAAATGGCTCTCTATGATGCGGGCTCAGCTGTAGACCCCGTTGCAAGGGATGTTTATATTGCCGCAAACCCACTTTCATCCGGAACAGAGTTAGAGCAAATCAACACACAATATTGGATTGCATCTTTTCTAAATGGCCCGGAGGCCTTCGCTAACTTCAGAAGAAGTGGATATCCTGCATTGACACCCAACCCTTATGGGCAACCAAGCAATCCTGACGTACCCAACGGGACTTTCATTAGGAGGCTGACTTATCCTACTTCTGAATTGTCTGTAAACACAGATAATGTAAATGCTGCAATCACGGCACAAGGACCGGATAAGTTAAGCACAAAGGTGTGGTGGGATAAATAACGGATTTGTAATTACATTTCTATAAACATTATTAAAAAAAGGAAGCCGTCCGGTAAATCAAAGGACGGCTTCTTTTTTTGCCTGGGTGTGGTCCACATTGGAATTGTGAGTGTCAAATTAATTGATCATTATTTTGTTCCCGCTGCCCTGGATTGCCTTTATAGTTGTTACTATACTGGTCCGGTAGCTTGCCCGGCCGGCAGTGCCGGCTTATATCGAATGCAATAAAAATTATTCTTTCAATCCTTTCAAATAAACAATACTTTGAGGCACATGTTCATTTACGTAATTACTTTCATCTTCTATAAAGTAATGAGCTATACCAATTTTCTTCGCTTCTTTTAATATACCTGGAATATCAACTTCACCGGTACCAAGCGGTACATCATTCTCAGTAGATGTTCCTCCCGTAAGATCTTTTACAGTCCCTTTTCTCATATCTTTTAAATGCATCAACTTCCAGCGGTTGCCATATTTTTTCAATAATGAAACAGGATCGCCTCCGCCAAATTGCATCCAGAAAATATCCATTTCAAAAGATACATATTTCGGATTGGTGTTTTTGAAAAGGTAGTCTAATAAGGTTCCGTCTTTGTATGGTTGAAATTCGTAGCCGTGGGCATGATAGCATAAAGTAATGCCACTATCTTTTAAAACTTTTCCGGCACTATTAAATACCTCTGTTGCCTTTTTTGCATCTTCCAATGTAAATGCATCTTTATGAGGTATCCATGCACACATCACATATTTTGAACCTAAAAGCCTGGCTCTATGCGCAACCGCTTCGGGCGATTTTATTAGCTCGTCAAAATCTGCTCCCGTAGCGGGAATACTGATGCCCCTTTCATCGCATAATTCTTTAAATTCTTCAGGAGAAAGTTTACCAGGTCCTCCTTCAATCTCGGTGAATCCCATCATCCTGATAGTGTCTAACGTTTTCGCAACATCAATTGGAAAACTTTTTCTAAAAGTATAAGCCTCCACACCAAGTGGCGCTGTATACAAAGGTTTACCTTTTTGAGCGAAAAGATTTTCTTTTATAGGCAAAAGTGCAACCAGTAAAACAAGTGCGATAAATTTTTTCATTTAATTGTTTTTTAATTTTCTTAGAGATTAATTTTTCCGTTTAAGTGAATATTCCCAGGTACCTTCCGTTAGATTGGGAATTTATATATTTCCTTTTTTCAATTCTTCCACAGCATGATTTGTAGCCCGTATATAATCCTGCACCATCTTATCATCATTTTCGCTCCATTCACATGAAACGATCAATTGCGGGATACCGTATTTATCTTTCAGGTCAGTGTGCAAACGCACATGATTTTTTTCCAGCGGTACACATTCTCCCATCATCCAAACCACCTGAAGTTATCAGGAGATTCTTAACCGCATTTCGCCTGTTGCAATCAATTGATATATTAAGCAATGTTCACAATTAATATGTATGAATGTAAGTAAAATTATAAATTTAACCTTCGTTTATCTTTGATTATTCAACCAGCAAGAACAACAAAAATGAAAATAAAGCCTGTATTCCTTCTTATATTGATTGCTGGTTGTACCTCAGCAGGGAAGATATCAAAGACCTCAGTAAATCAATTTACCAATGCATCAGGAAAAGTAAAGGAAATGCCATCAAAAGAAAATTTTTACATTTTCATTTTAGCAGGCCAGTCAAATATGGCTGGCAGAGGAACCATAGAACCGGAGGACACTCTTTCCTCCCCAAATGTGCTAACCCTAAACAGCGATAACGAATGGATTTATGCAAAAGAACCACTTCATTATTATGAACCAATGCTGGCAGGACTTGATTGCGGACTTTCATTCGGAAAAGAACTTTCCAGGTTATATGGCAACAACATTACAATTGGTTTGGTGCCCTGCGCCGTCGGCGGAAGTTCAATAGAGCAATGGTTGGGAGATTCCACTCACCGTGATGTAAAATTGTATTCGAATTTATTAAAGAAAGCGAAGGTTGCTTCACAGTATGGAACTATCAAAGGCATTTTGTGGCACCAGGGTGAAAACAATGCAACCGCGTCCGGCTATAGTAACTATCAACAAAACCTTCAAATCTTTTTTGAAAAATTACGCAACGATCTCAATGATCCCGGGTTGCCTGTTTATGCCGGCCAACTCGGCTCTTACCTCAAAACCGCTGATTATCCAAATAAAGATTCTGTAAACATTGATTTGCAAAGCCTTTCAGCTATCATGAATAACTTGTACATTATTAAAACATCAGATCTTACCT
Source organism: Chitinophagaceae bacterium (assembly GCA_046593045.1). Lineage (GTDB taxonomy): Bacteria > Bacteroidota > Bacteroidia > Chitinophagales > Chitinophagaceae > Ginsengibacter. The sequence goes on from JBKJRY010000433.1 coordinate 18,337, forward strand.
CAATGAAGGATACC